>NC_019729.1:1473349-1773632 GCF_000317475.1 Oscillatoria nigro-viridis PCC 7112 | reverse complement strand
ACAATCCAGATTATTTAGAAGCGATCGAACAAGCCACTGGCATATTCTTTACCGGCGGAGATCAAGCGCGGATTATTAGCTGCTTGAAAGACACCAAACTCGACGCAGCTATGCACAAACGCTACTCGGAAGGGATTATCATTGGCGGCACCAGTGCCGGCGCGGCAATGATGCCAGACATGATGATTATTGAAGGAGACTCGGAGACAAATCCCCGCGTTGATGTGGTAGCAATGGGCCCGGGAATGGGTTTCCTTCCAGGAGTTGTCATCGACCAGCATTTCGCCCAGCGAGGTCGTCTGGGACGCTTAGTTTCGGCACTCTTGCTGCAACCTGCCGTGTTGGGATTTGGTATTGACGAAAATACAGCTATTTTAGTCAGCGGTGACGAGTTGGAAGTTATTGGCGAAAGCGCTGTAACTGTCATCGACGAGTCGGAAAAACTCCACGACAATCTAGATGGACTGTTGAAGGATGAGGCTTTGGCGATTTGCGGCGCCAAGTTGCACATCCTCCCCCACGGCTACCGGTTTAACCTGAAAACTCGCCAGCCGGTGCTCCATAACGTAGCAACTACAGCAGAGAGAGAAACGGCGATCGCCTAATTTACTTGCAACTGGCAAACATCTTAAAATTATGTAAGGCGAGCACTGCACACCTTACCCCTTCTACCAAGTAGGATGGTTAAAAACCCAGTTTCTGTATCCAAAAATAATAAAAAGAAGAGGATTTTACCTCTTCTTTTATTGCTGCGGTTTTGGGTTTTTTAAGCGCTTTTCTGTTCGCCAAAAATCGACTGCTGCCCTTCTTCAGTCGATATTAAATTCCACCCTTGAGTTCTCAGCTTCTGAAATGTTGCCCATCCATGAGAACCGCCCGGTTCCCGGTAGTCGGCTACAGCCAACTGCGGAAAAGCTGTATAAGGCCGCCACGCCTGACGGGGATCGGTACGCAAGTGCAATATCTTTTCTCCATTGCCTCCGAGTCTGGGCAACCAACACATTTGTTTTAGCATTTTTAACACTCCAGAGTATTACAGTAACGGTAATTCGCCAACATCCCACATTAAACTTTTAGAGCCTTAGAGCCACTGCTCGGAATATCTAACGGGTAACAGGGACGAATGAGATTTTCACCAATTACCAATTACTGAGGTAGCAGCAGTCGTTAAAGCTGATTTTGGTTCTACAAAGTTGGTCGGTCAACAACTATAAAACAAGTGCTGCCAAGACATAAGCAAAAATAATCATTGCTATTATCGGCTCACACTTGACTTAAAGTCGCAGGAAAACCAAGTTGAATAAAGGATTCAGGGTTCTGGTTTCCCTTGCCTTATAATTACACGCTCATCGTCGCTCTTTCCGCATAAAATGACATCTTTCTACGGTATTGCCACTGTAGGCTAAAAAATGTTTCTTTAGTTACAAATGTTAAATATTTACCACGATTTATCTAGTTATCAAAAGTTAAATTACTTTTCATACAATACTTCGGACTGTTTTTGATAGCAAACCGTAGAATAAGGGTTTCAAGGCTCCAAGGCAGTTCGCTACCAACGGAAAATCCAGGGCTTCAGACTACTAACTAAAAACAGTCTCGACTATTTTTCATAAACAGCACTTAATAATTTTTAGTTACTTTAACTACATTTTTGATTAAAATCAGGTTCCGGGTACTTAGGGGCGCACCTTACTCAATCGCTAGGTTTCGCACTACTAAATCCTCCGGGTGCGCCAAGCACGTTACAACATAATAGTTACAGGTTTAACTCTTAAGAACGATGGCGACAGATTTGCAAAATTGTAAAAATCAATACTAATCACACTTATAGCAATCCTAAATGATTCAGATAAATTTGTAGGGGTAGTGCTAAGAGTGCCTACCCCCTATCTATCGGGCAACCGGGCGTGGGATTGCCCCTACAATAATTATGCAAATGATGCGAGGATTGCTATATAAGTTCTGCTAACAAGGTATTCATGGCCGCTGCAATTGAACTCAAACTCTTCGCTCCCAACAACACAGCAGCTACACTGCGAGGCTCCTTTTGCAAATGGGCAGAAATTCCCTTAGAAAAAGATGACAAAGTTTATTTCCGCACTAACATTAAGTTAGAAGACGGTATTTATCAATACAAATTCCGAGTTCAGTCGCAAAGTCCAGGTTTTGAACCGGACGAATGGTTAGAAGTCAATGACCCCTACGCGACTGAAATTAACCGCACTACTGATACAAGACAAGTACAGTTCGCATCAAAGCAGGCGCGCGAATTATTGATATTTATGTTTGGCAGCACGACGACAAAGAACTCCCCAATAATGAAGAATTAGTCGTTTACCAAATGCACGTTGCTGATTTTTCCGGGCCGGATGGTTCCGACAGTTGCGGTAAATTCCAGCAGGTGAGGGAGAAATTAGATTATCTGTGCGATTTGGGGATAAATGCGATCGAACTAATGCCAGTTAATGAATATCCGGGCGATTATAGCTGGGGCTACAAAGTCCGCGATTTCTTTGCTGTAGAGTCCAGTTACGGTGAAACCGCAGATTTGAAGCAATTGATTGACGAGTGCCACGGACGGGGCATTCGGGTGATTCTGGACGGGATTTACAACCACTGCGATGAAGAATGTCCCTTATTGGTAATCGATCGCAATTATTGGTACTACCGCGACAAACACTATCCCGAAGATCCCGCTAACTACTGGGGCCCGGAGTTTAACTACGAAAACTTCGACCCCAAACTCGGCATTCGTCCCGCTTGGAAATTCATCGGCGATGTCGTTAATTTCTGGATTCAAGAATATCATATCGACGGCATTCGCTACGATGCAGTCAGGCAGTTGGACAATCGAGATTTCCTACACCGGATAACTCGTGAAGCGAAAAAAACCGCCGGCAACAAGCCATTTTACAACATAGCAGAACACATTCCCGAACTTCCCGAACTCGTCGCTGCGGACGGGCCGATGGACGGGTGCTGGCACGAAAGTTTTCGCATTTTTGCCATATAAAATCTGGTGGCGAAGACTTTCGATATCGAAAAGCTCAAGCAAGTTCTGGAGCCCAAACAACAAGGCTATCAAACCACAACTAACGCGATCGATTATTTAGGCAGTCACGACCGCGACCGCTTGCTGGCCGAAGCCAGATTTCGGGATATCGATCGAGAAGCGGCTTTGAAACGCGCTAAATTGGGAGCGGTTTTGTTAGTCACAGCAGTAGGAATACCGATGCTGTGGATGGGCGAAGAGTTTGGACAATCCACTCGGCAAAATCCCAACCAGCCGAATAAACTGCAATGGTCTTTGTTGAAAAATCAGCCCAATCATGAGTTGTTGGAATACTACAAACACGTGATTCGGCTGCAGCAGCATTTGCCGGCACTTTATCCCGAAAATATTGAATTCATCCACGAAAATCCCGAAGCCAAAGTGCTGGCTTACTACCGCTGGAGCGATGAGGGAACGCGAGCAGTAGTTGTCGCTAATTTTTCGGATACTTATCTATCTGGTAACTGGATTCCTAAGTTTCCGGCGGGAACTTGGCACGAGTGGATGTACAACAAAATCGTAGAAGTTGGGGAAGAAGGGTTTAAGTTTGATTTGCCGGAACGGTCAGCGCAAGTATTTGTTTGAGAGCGGGAGAATTATGTCTCCAGGCAGATGATCGGCGCAGTTGTACAACAGTAAATTGTATTTAGGATGGGCGCACCAAACTCAACAAACCGGGTTTTTCTACCGGGGTGGATGGCTGTAACGATACTTTTTTGTAAAAAAAATTCGGTTTCTGCATCCAAGAGTGCGATCGTAATTCCTGGTATTGAGAATAACAATTACAGGGCGACTTGCCAACCGTGAATTAACAGGTCAATTAACAGGTCAATTAACACAAACTTTTGTTGGAGGACAAACTCTATGGGCTGGCTAAAAAGATTGTTTGGTTTAGAAAAACTTGAAAATCAAGAAACTGTTGACGCTCCTGCTTACCAAGCACCTGTAGCTCAATCTCAAGCTCAAGCTCAACCTGCTGCGAGCGCTCAGACAATCCCGCCGGAACGCATGGGCTTGAATGGAGAATACGATCAAAGCGGTTTAGCTAAACGGGTGGCTCAGGCTTTCGATGCAAATCCAGATGTTGCGGATATTGAGACTGTTTATGTGGCTCAACATGGCACTACGGTGGTTCTCAAAGGTACAGTTCCCAGTCAGGAAATTGTCAACAAGTTGGTGACTATTGCTAAAGGTGTTAAGGGTGCAACTGGGGTGGAAACAAATCAAGTTACTGTCGGCTAACCTGACGGTTATTTCTAACCGTTAGGAGTTAGCAGTTAACACTTAACTTAACTGCTAACTGTTAACTCCTAACTGTCTTTTTTATCTATCATGGTTTGAAGAGAAAATATGACAGGGGAAACCTTAGAACCTACTCGGGGGAAATTAGAACGGACTCTTTCGCAGGGAATTCAAGCTTTGTACCGCTCTCAACTCGGACACCCAACGAGTCAGGCGCTCTGCAATCTTTTGGATAACAAATTGATAATTGTTGTCGAAAACGGGCTGACTCAACCCGAAAAACTGCTGGCTCAGAACGGTCAGGAAGATTTGGCTTTGCAGGTGCGGACACAATTAGAATCAGCTCTCGAATTGCCCCTGAAAGAATTAATCCAAAAGGTTTTGGGCGTGGGAGTTACTGATTTGCTCCGCGATGCGACCTTGGAGACAGGCCGCACTGGAACGATCGCAATTTTGGACTCTGCACCTCAAGTTCGTGATTCTAATTATAAATCTAAAACTCCACCAAAACCAGTGGAGAGTTGAGGTGCTGGCGGATAATCTTTTCTAAATCTTTGATGTTAAAAGGTTTGGAAAGGTATTCCACGCAGCCGGCTTGGAGAATTTCAGCGCGGTCTTCTGGTTTTGCTAGTGCTGTAACAGCAACAATCGGAATATGTCTGATATCGGGGTTTTGTTGGACGCGCTTTACTACTTCCATACCGTCTATATCCGGCAGGCAAATGTCGAGTACGATTAGGTCGGGCTGTCGATCTACTGCTGCTGAAAGAGCTGCGTACCCGTCAACTGCTCCCACGCACTCGCAGCCGAATAAATCGAGTATTTGTGTCAGCAGCTCTAAGTTGTCCTGATTGTCGTCTACAGCCAACACTAAAGGACGCTTCTCAACCGAGGGTTGAGCGCTAATGAAAGACGATGATTCCAATTTATTGTTGCAATGAGGGTAGTTCATAAATGCCGATCGATACGATCAAAAAATTTGTGCCCGAGGCATTCTTCAAGTGGCACTGCGGCACTTGAAACAGATTGGCTCGTATTTGTAGCTCTCCCATGACCAGTCTTTGGTCTAACCCGATACAATATGGCTGCAAGCTGCAGGCAAAACGACCGCAGTTGATTGCTTCTAGAGCATCTGCTTAATTCTACCTCTCCGAGCGCCAATTACCAACTGAGCTCATCTTGGTGCCTCAGCCTTGGTAAAAATACGCAATAAATACGAAAAATCTTACCAATCAAGCATCCTCGCTTAATAGCATTGAATAGTGGCGACAGCTTTTTATGATATTAACCACATTAGACATGGGTTCCTATACAGGTATCTACCTAAAGGAAGATTATAACCGCTACTAAATTTTAATAACTTCCACCTGCTGAGATATACTTGATTGCTATACTTTAGACTTCATTTTTTAAGTAGTAATGATTGCAATTTGAACCAGTAAAAAATCATTTTTTACATGATTTTTACCGGATATTAATCTAGGATGTTTCGATGACAATTGCAATCAGAGACGACCTGACTTACATTTTACTGAAAAAGATTGGCAGCGGCAACGGCAGGGGAGAGTCGGAAATTAGAAATGCAGCGGAAGAATATGTCGGTCACCAGGTGGCGGAAGCGGAATTGCTGGGTCATTTGGACTACCTCAACCAAAGGGACTCGATCAAAGCTCAGTTTAGTGGCGAGCCTTATGGAGGAGCTGAGTTGTTGCCGCCTTTAGTGGCTTTTCCAGAAGCTGATTTAACAGAAAAAGGCCGCAAACTGTTACACAAAATGGAGACGAATCCTCCGACCTCGCTCCACCAGGAAGGATCGGCAGTTCCTATCGGTTCAAAGGATATGCCGTTTTTGGAAAAAGTGATGGTAAAAGGTCACTTGGAGGATATTTTTGATGCCCGCGACATTACCGAATTGGTGTACCGGATCGTGCGCGGTGTGATGACAACAGAAGCCAGCGATCGCGTGGAATCTGAATTGCACAAAGAAGTTTTGCCTACGGATGACAAAACCCTGCAACAAGAAATAGCAGATCTCTGGAGAGATACGAATCCGCTGGTAGGATTGCTCAGCCGGGTGCGTCGGGCTTTGACCGGCTCGCCTGCACCTTTGGGGATCGATGGCAATTTGTTTGTACCGAGGGTGGAACTAGAAGGCGCACTTCCTTCGGGAGTCAAACCGGAAACTGCGATCGCGGCTGTATTTTCGGCAACGAAGGATGAGCTTTCCGAGGAGCGAATTCAGGAAATAGCTGGCTTTTTGCCGGACAGAATTCGGGGAATTTGGGAGTCGGCTTAACGAGACCTTTGAAAGTATAAATACTTACCAGCCGGGTTGACCAACCAGTATTCTCCCTCCAGAGGGCAGAATACTGGTTGGTCAAGCCGGTTTCTCTATACCTTTTGTCTTGTAACTCTGCAATTGTTTTTTAGTGAGGACTTGAGTCCCGATCGAACTAGATTGGACTTGAGTCCTCACTAATTGTCCGATCGCTCTTTCCTTGCTTTGTAAGTGCTGTGAAAAACCCGGTTTATCACCTAAATTTGTCGGAAAACCAGAAATATCCGCAGAAACCGAGTTTCGCGCTCTGGGGTTGGGTCAAGCCCCTAGACGCCGCGAAATTGTTGTAATGTATAATACAGGGCAAGTTAAGACTGTGGCTCGCACAAATGCTGTCAACAGCCCGGGAGATCAAAAGGCATGACCCGCACCAAAGTTAGACAAATGTCACGATCGACTTTAGAACAAGAGATTTTACTCAATCGAATTACCAATCGCATCCGCAACTCTTTAGAATTACAAGAGATTTTGACGACAACTGCCCGAGAAATCCGCAGCTTTTTAGAGAGCGATCGAGTAAAAGTTTATCGCTTTGAGGCCGACGGTAGCGGTGAGGTCATTGCTGAGTCCATCAACGGCGACAAATTGCCATCTATGCTGGGTTTGCGCTTTCCACCAGGCGACATTCCCCAGAGTGCTCGGGAAATGTTTCTCAAAGCGCGACAGCGAGTGATTGTAGATGTGGAATTGCAGCATCAAACAATTAATCGGTTAGATTGTCCCGAAACCGGCAAAACTTTAGCAGTTGAAGATATTACCTATCGTCCTGTAGACCCCTGTCACGCTGAATATCTGAAGGCTATGGGGGCACGTTCTTCTCTGACGGTGCCGATTTTGCATCAAAATCACCTTTGGGGGCTGTTGGTGTCTCACCACAGCCAACCGAAACGGTTTAGCGATCGAGAATTGAAAATGGTGCAGTTGCTTGTCGATCAACTTTCAATTGCGATCGCCCAATCTTTTCTGCTGAGTCAAGCTAGACAGCAAGCGCGCGACGAAGCCGTTATCAACCAAATTACCAGTTTGCTGCATTCTCCCCTGGAACTCAACGAAATTCGGAAAGCAGTTCTCGAACAAACTGTCAAGCATTTGCATGGTTCAGGAGGGCGACTCTACCTTGCAGCCGAGTTTGGCGATCGGCCCGCTTTGCTTTATACCTGCGGGCAGCAGCCTGCAGACATCGACCTTGAACTCAGCCCGTTTTGGCAGCAGATTATGGGGAGGGCAAACCAAGACGATCTAGCACAAACTGCCGATCGTACCAGCCAATTAGGTATTGTTGAAAATTTATATTCTCAGCATTATAGTTCAATTGATAACAATATTTCCAGTTTGATCGTACCGCACTTGTACGCAATTTCCGATATTGCTAAAGAACCTCAACTCCAATCTGTATCTGCCAATTTAGTCGCAGCTTCCATTCGCTCATTTTTGGCAGTACCGCTGCAATACCGCCAACAGTGCATCGGCTGTCTCACCGTTTTTCGCAGCCCTATAGAAACCGAAATTTTGTGGGCGGGGCGTTGCAGTTCGGACACCCGGCACGATCGTCCCCGACAGTCCTTTGCAGCTTGGAAAGAAATCAAAACCGGCGAAGCTCAAAAGTGGACTAGCGAGGAACAGAAGCTAGCACAATCTTTAGGAACTCACCTGTACATGGCTGCAATGCAGAGGCGCGTCGAGGCGATGATCAGACATCAAGCTTCTCACGATCCATTAACGGGTTTACCTAATAGATTACTGTTTAATGAAAGGCTGTCTTTAGCTTTAGCTAGCGCTCACCAAAATGGAGAAATGCTGGCGGTAATCTTTCTAGATTTAGATAGATTTAAAAATGTTAACGATACTCTCGGTCACCCAGTGGGCGATTTGTTGCTGCAAAGTGTATCTCGGCGTTTGACTAACTGTTTGCGCGTGGGGGATTCGATGGCCCGTTGGGGCGGAGATGAATTTACTGTGCTGCTGTACAATATCAACACCCCGGAGGAAGCAACTAAGATTTGCCAGCTAATTATCCAGAGTTTAAGCAGCCCTTTTGATTTTGAGGGTCTGGAACTTTATATTAAGGCTAGCTTGGGAATTGCTTTGGCTCCTTACGACGGAGAAGATGCAGAAACTTTGCTGAAAAATGCTGATGCTGCGATGTACAAAGCTAAACAGAAAGGTCGCAATAATTATCAGTTTTACACGCAGGCGATCGGCAGTAAAGTCTCCGAGGATCTTAACTTAGAAAATCATCTTTATAAAGCTCTAAAAAAATCTGAGTTTGTCCTCCACTATCAACCGCAAATAAACTTAAAGACTGGTAAAATAGTCGGCATGGAAGCTCTGATTCGCTGGGAACATCCCGAACGCGGTTTGATTCCTCCCGATCGATTTATTCCCTTAGCTGAGGAAACAGGATTAATCTGCCAAATTGACGAATGGGTGATGCGGACTGCTTGCTTGCAAAATCGAGCGTGGCAGTTACTGGGATTGCCGCCGATGCGGATAGCGGTGAATTTATCAGCCCGCCAGTTTCTGCAACCTCACACCGTACAAATGATTGCTGAAATTTTATCAGAAACCAAGTTAAATCCCGAGTATTTAGAAATAGAAATTACCGAGAGCATTGCCATGACAGATGTCAGCTTTACGGTATCGGTATTGCAGCAGTTGCAGGACATGGGAATTCACATTGCTTTGGACGATTTTGGCACCGGTTATTCTTCGCTGTGGTCTCTGAAAAACTTTCCCCTCAATAATTTAAAAATAGACAAATCTTTCGTGGCAGATTTGGTGACCGGCAGCAGCGGTGCTACTATTGTGAAACTGGCGATCGCCTTGGGACAGGGGCTGAATTTACAGGTGATTGCTGAGGGTGTGGAAACAGCAGAACAGTTGGCGTTTTTGCGATCGCATCAGTGCGATATCGGTCAGGGTTACTTCTTTAGCAAACCAATACCGGCGGCGGCTATAACTCAATTGTGCCTAGAAAATCAATCTGGGAAATAATATCGATTGCGGTGCCACCGGAATCGATATGACAGCTTAGGATCGGGAATTAAATAATTTACACAAGTTTGTGGCGTGTCCCGCCCGCCTTTCTGGACGGGCGGGACGCCCATCCCACAACATTGGTGACAAGTTAAGACTTAATTGCATTTGTCAATCAGTAATATTACTCAAAAAAACTGCTGTTTTAGGAGTGGAAAATTCACGATTTGAGAGGGAGTAGGTATACATATCACCCTCGGCACGATCGCACGATCGCCCTAATCTCAGTTTTGGGCCCAAAATCCGAGTAAATGTTGAGCATAATTGCTGATTGACAACTGCTTTCTTAGCTTAACTTGTTACCAATGATCCCACAATAACCATCACGTATTGTAAGTTATTTAATTCTCATTCCTTACTGCCAAACAAACACTTTCGCTTCGTATTCCGGCAAGTCAATCATAATATTGTCATCGCCAGATTCAATATCATAATTCCCCGTCCATTCGTGCCAAGTTCCGTTTGCCGGGAAGTGGGGAACGCTGTAACCTGCCAGATAATTTTCCGACATATTTGCCACTACTACAACTCTCGAACCTTCATCGTTCCAGCGAGTGTAAGCAAAAACTTTCGAGTCGGGGTCTTCGTGGAAAAAGTCGATGTTTTCTGTGTAAAGTGCTTGGTTATTTTTACGCAGGTGAATCAAGCCTTTGTAATATTCCCACAAACCTTTATTCTGGTCATTTCCTAGCAGCGTCCAGTCAATTTTAGATTGCTCAATTGTTTTACCTTTGTATTCGCCAAATTCTTCGCCCATCCAAATCAGCGGCACGCCAACTGCTGTCATTAACAGCACGGTTCCCAACTTCGCCCGCTTGAATGCGGCTTCATCCAAAATTCCGCGATCGCCCAATTCGGCAAAAATGCGATCGTGGTCGTGATTGCTCAAATAATTGACTACATTCGTAGCACCCAAGAAACCTTGCCGCTTGCAGTCGATTATATCTTTGAGCCGTTCTAAATCAAAATTGTCCCCGCACAGTTGTGGAATTATGGAGTGATAGAAACTGTCGTGCCAGCAGCCGTCCATCGGCCCGTCTAGATTGGTGATGCTGGGATTTTCGGGAATGTATTCGGCAACGGTATAAAACGGTTTGGGGCCGGCGACATTTTTGGCTTCTTGAACGATCCAGTGCATGAAATCGTAGTTAGCAATTTGTCGCGCCGCGTCGAAACGAATGCCGTCGAGATGATATTCTTGAATCCAGAAGCGGACTGTATCGCCAATAAATTTGCGCGCCGGGAAAGTTCCTAAATTTTCGTCGTAGAATTCGTAGTTAAATTCCGGGCCCCAATTGTTGTCAGGATCGCGGGGTTCGTGGTGGTACCAATAATCGTGATCGATTTGAGTGAGGGGGCTCGATGCTTCCGAGTGGTTGTAAATCCCGTCGATGATGACGCGAATGCCGCGCCCGTGACACTCGTCTATCAGGTTTTTGAGTTCTGCTGTGGTTCCGTAGCTGGACTCGGTAGCGAAGAAGTAGCGGGGGTTGTAGCCCCAACTGTAGTCGCCTGGGTATTCTTTGAGGGGCATGAGTTCGATCGCGTTGACGCCGAGTTCGACTAGGTAATCGAGTTTTTCGACGACGTGCTCGTACTTGCCGCGGGCGAAGGGATCATCTTCGCCGCCGGAAAAGTCGGCAACGTGCATTTCATAAATCACTAATTCCCGATCGGCCGGTAGCGGTTTGTCGTCGTGTTTCCAGACGTAGGTATCGACAATGCGATCGCCGTCTTTGATCCGAACAATGCCGTTTTGAGTAGGATCGTCGATGTCAGTTGCGTAGGGATCGACCACATCTACCCACCGATCTGCTTCCAGAAACCAGCTTTTCGACTGAACGCGGAATTTGTATTGATAAACGCCATCCTCCAACTCAACTCGCGTGCGGAAATAACCCTCTTCGTCCTTTTCCATCGGAATCTCTTCCCAATTAGAAAAAGAGCCAATCAAGGCAGCTCCTTTGTTGTAGGGAGCAAATAAATTGAATTCAATTGGGGCGGCCATAATACCTCTTTCTAAAATATTTCAGTAGCAGTTGATACTTTTAATTTCGCAAATTTAAGCGAACTCAGGCATCACTCTACGGATATAATTTGTTTAAGGCTTAACTCTTCCTAAAAGTATCGTAATCTGGCCTCTGTCTCCGCCTTTTATGAATTGATATCGCGCCATATTGGCAGTGCCAGCGAAATTTATCTAACTGGGGATCGCTCAACAACAAGTATTAGTAATAGGCTAATTTTTTAGCATCTATCTTAAGGTAGATTCACTTTTGAAAATATTTTCAAAAATATCTGTACAGGGATAGATGCGGCTTTAAATTTATTACTTTTTTTACCACAAACAATTCCTCGGCTGGTGCACACTGCCTACCCTAATTTTTTGGTAACAATTAGTCAGTCTGTGTGCACTGCACACCCTAAATCCGCGGCCGTAAGGTGCGCCCAGCGCACCCTACTTTTAACTTGATTTTGCCTGACGATAAGGCTTCATCCAACCAAGCCAGAACGCAGGGCGAGAACGGCTGCCTGAGTGCGGTCATCAGCGCACAACTTGTTGAGAATATTGCGGACGTGAGTCTTGACTGTACCGACAGTAATGTACAGCTTTTCGGCGATTGCAGCATTGCTGTAACCCTGTACGATCAGTTCCAAAACCTCTAATTCCCGCTCGGTTAAAGGGTAAGTCTCAATGATGTGACTAAACTCGGGTTCGGCCGCCTTAATTGTGACTCTTTTGCCCTCAGCCTTCGGTTCTTCCGGCGCGGGTTCCTGAGTGCGAGCTTGTTTCAGGACGATACGGGCGATCGCCGGATCGATCCAAGAGTTACCTTCGTGAGTTACTTTTACTACGTCTAATAACTGATCGAAGCTAATATCTTTCATGCAGTAAGAGTCAGCTCCGGCGGCAAAAGCTGCCAGGACTTCTTCTTCATTGTCCTGAAAAGTCAGAATCAAAATTTTTGTATCTGGATCGGACTCCGCTACGGCTTTTTTGAACTTTTGTGTCAGTTCAATGCCGTCAAAATCCGGTAAGCCAATGTCTACAATTGCCACGTCAGGCTTTGAAGACTGAAGCAGTTTCAATCCCTCTGTAGCGTTAGCTGCATCGCCGACAACTTCTATCGTGTCACGCTGTTGTAAAGCTGTGCGGATGCCGACTCTTGTCAGGTCGTGGTCTTCTATCAAAGCAACGCGAATTTTACTCATCTTTCTTCCAATAGTCCGCTAAACTTTTAAAATATCGTCAACTGACTCAGCTAAACTGAGAAAATTTGAGAATGTACCCTGATTTAGGGTTTTACAGGTCGCACATCATTTTAAAGCATACTCATGCAGCCGCCAAGAATGCAAGTTAATTTTTAAGTTATTTTGCGGCGGTGGCTGCAGGAGCCCGATCGGGACCGACAAGCTCTCAATGTTTTAACAGTTTAACTGAGTTATCTCCTTGTCCGCCCGTTGATAGAGGTAAAGATACCACTACCCATATAAATTTAAAGTATAAAAATTTTTGATGCGCCGAGACTGTCAAAATCAATAAAGCTAGCAGCACGAGTCTTGAGCTGATGTTAGGGCTCCAGTCCAATGCTTATTTATATAACCTGTTATGACTCAGTATCACGGCAATAAGTCTTTTCAGTCAGAGTTTTCCGACTCTGAAATGTTACACAAAGTATCTGAAATAACATCCCCCCAACCGCAACTTTGCGACGGCGAAACTCAGGACGATCGCCTGTGGTCGGCAATTCCTCGCATAATTTGGAAAACAAAGGCCGACGGCTGGGCGACTTATTTCTGTCAGCGCTGGGAGGAGTACACGGGCGTACCAGCAGCAGCTTTGGGTTTCGGCTATCTGGCGCGCGTCCACGCAGAAGACCGCCCTCGTCTATTGGCGAGCTCGCATACTTCTAAGTTTCAACTGCCAAGTTAGGAAATTCTATTTCGTCAGCAGACGCGAGAGGGCACTTACCGCTGGAACCTAGCCAGAGGAGGGCCAGCTCATCTAGACAGTCAGGAAGTTTTGGAGTGGGTGGGAACCTACATAGATATGCAGCAGATCGAACAAACTCAAGCCGAGCCCCAAGCAGAACCAGAGTTTTGGCGCCATCAAGCGCGCTCGGAAGCTAACTTCAAAGATGAAAAACGGTGTGAAGCCCGGACGGTAATAGAGGCTGGGCGGGAGTTACAGGTGATAGAGCAGTTTACAAATATATTGAGCCAGCGCGCGGGTAATTGGAATGAATTGTTGCAAGCGATCGCGGACGCGACTGTAGAGGCGATCGCAGGAGCGGAATTTTGCCTGGTTGCGCTCCCGGAGAGCGATAGCAGCGGGCTCAAACTCAGCGCTGTCGGGGGCGCGGAAAACTTTGCTGCGGGCAAAAACCCGCACGTGCCAAACAAGCTGCTGTGGAAAGCATTTGCGACGGGACAGCCTGTACTGTGGCGCTCGGAGTGCGACGGCCCGCTGCCGGCGGCGGGCTGTGCAGCGGCGATCGAGTCGGGGGAAAGCGGGCGTTTGGGCGTGTTGGCTATCGGCAACGGCAAAGACAGCACGGCGATTGACGCCCATACTCAGCAACTGCTGGCGGTGATGGGAAAACAAGCTGCGATCGCGATTAACAGCGCGCGGGCGATCGAAAAATTAAAAAAGCAGGAACAGCTTTTAGACTTGCAAAACGAGCTGCTAATTCGCCAGCAGGAAGAACTGGAAAATCAGGGGCGACGCATTCAACAGCAAAAATTGCAACTGCTAGAAGCAGCCAAGTTAAAATCGCAATTTTTGGGCCTTATGTCCCACGAATTGCGAACTCCCATGAATTCGATTATCGGCTTTTCCCAATTGCTGCTGCGCCAGCACAAACAACTGCTGAGTGCCCAGCAAACAGAAATGGTGGGACGCATTTTACATAACGGCAAAAACCTGCTACTGCTGATTAACGATATTCTCGACCTCTCGAAAATCGAGAGTTGCCGCACAGAATTAAAGAGTGAAAAATTTGATTTAGCGCATTTAGTAATGGATGTCGCCCTGGAATTCATAAATCAAGCCGCCGAAAAGAATGTGGCAATGTCCGTCAGCGTCTGCTTGCAGGATCGGTTTATAGTTAATGACAAGTTGCGCCTGCGGCAAGTGTTGGTCAATCTCATTTCCAACGCGGTTAAATTCACACATCAGGGCAGCATTTACATTGAGGTGCGGGAATTAAATGGCGATCGGCTAATTATCACCGTTCGGGATACAGGAATCGGCATCTGTGAAACCGATCTTCCCCACATTTTCGACAAGTTCCGCCAAGGCGACCAAAGCACAACTCGCCACTATCCAGGCACCGGTTTAGGACTAGCTATTTGTGCCTGTTTAGTCAAAATGATGGACGGCACAATTATGGCAGAAAGTCAACCCAAAAAAGGTTCGACATTTCGGATGGAATTCCCGCGAAAAATTTACCCGAAAAAACTCACTTCTTGACTGAAAACCTTTTTATATTTAGGATCGTCAATTAAATAATTTCCCTTTTTTCTTGTGGGATGGGCTCTTATAGCCCGTCTATCGGCGACGGGCTCATAGGCCCATCCCACAACAAACAGGAAAAGTGGATTTTATTTAATTCTCATTCCTTATCATAATGGCCTGTTCTCACTGCTCATACAAAAACTTTCGTCCCTCTCTAAGACACGAAAAAATAAATAGGACTAAGAGCAAAAAAAGGTTTTACCTACTAATTATAGCGGTAGGGTGCGCCGAGGCGCACCCTACATATAGAGGTTTTGGGTAATTCCTTTATTCTTGAGTCCCTCTCTGCTAGGAGGAGAGTTTGTGCAGGATAGGTTGCAAAAGCAGACTCTTATCTACAGACTAGAAGTTTTCCCTACTTGAGCCTGAGTAGCAATTGGTTTAACATCGGTGTAGCCCATATTATTAGCTACGTCGCGCAGCACCGAAATTTGCTGTTCAAAATCAAGACCTTCAATTTTATCCAACAGACCATTGACAGCCTCTGTTGCCTCATATCCTTCAGGGATATCGACAATTCTTTCCCCCATACCAATAGCCCAAGCATACCAAACCAGCAACTGATTGTTAGCAGTTAAAGCTCCGTAAGCGTGAGAATACGGCGTGTCGTCGCGGTTGACAATACCTCGCATTATATTCAGTTGTTCGTCGTGAGAAAGCTTGTAAAAATCATCGAGCAGCACGGGAGCTAATTGCGGTTCGGCGGCGGCGGGAGCTGCTGGTGTAATTGAATCTCCCATTTTTTCATAAACAAAGTAGAGCAGCGCCAGCTTTTCATCTGTACCCAACCCGTTGATTGCCTGAACTATGTTTTGAGTGTCGTTGGAGAGAGAGTGAGGATTGGTCGCGGCGGGTGAGTTCATAAACAAAATTCCTTAAAAATGCTTCCAGAATATATAAATATCAACATTTGTAATTGCCCGTCACCATCCCCGAGAGGTAATACGATTTTAGATTTTAGATTTTAGATTTTAGATTAAACAATGGGGAATGGCTTAGTATTTATGGGTTTGGAGCTTGCATATAGTTGCATTAGTTTCGTAAACTCGTGTAATGTTGACCAGCCACATTAGAATAAATCAGCCTTGAGATAGAAGCCAGCGATACATCTACGGGTAGATGAAAAAGTAACGAAATGGAATCACAATAAATACAGTTAATTGTTAAATAAAACTAGCAAGGAGTCGGCTATGTCTCAAATCAATACAGAACCAAATAACACTGAAAGCTTTGACGCTCAGCAAATCACTGAAAGCGCGGAAGCTGGAGAACAAAAGTTGCCGACCGTTGATGTATCAGCAGACTACGAAGCTTCAAAAGAATTCAGCGTTAGTGACATCGATCGCACGGGTGCCGGCGCTCAAGCTGCCGCCGCTGCAACTGCACCTAAATTTCCTATTCCCGCTTCTAAAGATATCGCAAAGCCGGCAGATACAAGCGGCAATCCCGATGATTTTCGTTCGATGGCTCAGGACATTACGCCTGCAGGTACACCGGGCGAAGTTACCGACGATGTGATGCAGAAAGCGATCGATCTTGGTACTCCGGGAAGTTAATTTAGAAATTCTCCATCCTCGACGGACAACCTCTGTATTGTAGAGTGCTTGTGGCGCGCCTTACCCCTATAATTCGCGCGTCAAGCCACTTTTTGCATACGTCCTGAATTTTCAAGTGAGTGCACGATAAGCTGCAATACAGTACGGACACAACAAGGTTGTGTCCTTAAAGCGTTAAATTTAAGTCTCTCTAATCGCTTAAATTTAAGTCGATCGCCAGACAAATTTTTCCGACAGTGCGATCGCTCAAAACTTCAATTACCAAATCCACGCGATCGCCCTCCACCATCGACTTAATAAATAACTCGGGATGCAGCGCTTTCCAGAAATATTCGACAAACCGATTAATTTCGGCCTCTGACATTCCCGACTTCCCCGCCGCCATCATTTCCCGTTCCGCCTGATTGCGCCAGACTTGAGAAATGCGATAATCTTGGGGATACAAAACCATCAACCGATCTAATCGGTTCCACAGCGGCAGATAGTCGTGCAGCTTCGCATTCATATCCCGCGCAAACTGACAGTCGCTTTCTGTGGAAATCGGAAACGGTGCAGCAGCCAAAAACTCGTTCAATTTGGCATCAACCACAGGATTGACGCCGACAAACCAACCTTCAAAAAGTACAATATCCGCACCGGAAATAATTTCTGGTTGACTTCTATCTCCTGCACCTCCCCAGGCAGATTTGTCAAACCTGGGAATTTCTATATTTTTAATTATATCCGGTTGTAGCGCATCAGATTTGGGATTGTCAACTGCTGCTAAATTGCGAGTTCGATCACCGCGCAACTTGTCTAAAACTGCGATTCCCAAGTCAATATCGTGAGTGCCGGGGGGGCCGCGCCAAATTAAACGCGGGTCGGCTTTTTGGAGTTGTTGGCGATCGGCATAAGTCTTGTAAAGATCGTCTAAAGAAAGACTGACAGTAGAATATCCCAATTTTCCCAGAATCAGCCTCAAAACTTGGCATAAAGTAGTTTTTCCCGTTCCTTGCCCTCCTAAAATTCCTTGAATTAAAGGACGGTTTAAACTTTGTTTGGCAGCCGATAATTGCAAGGCCAGCGGCAGCCAAAGATTCCACAAAGTTTCGAGGAAAACAGTTGACTTTAGCGGGAAAGTATGCAGTTCGTCAAGAAGAGAAAAGAATAAATCGGTTTTGCAGCGGACAACATCGGCTACACTGTCAGGAGTAATCCCAAAAGCGCGCGCTCGCAAATCATCCGCAAGTTCCCACAAAGCCAGGTGATGGAAGTCGGAAGCGGTCGGGCGATCGCCGGCTTGCCACCGATGTAAAATTTCAACAGGGGTTACAGTCGATCGATCCATATCCTAAAAACTCTCTATGCGGGGGCGGGTTTTGTACAAATATTATCTGCAATTGACAAATATTTGACCCCACCCAAAACGGATACAAACCCCAACGCCTGTCGTGGAGAGATCCCAAATTTCGACCCCAGTTCAAAATCCCAAATTCATCTGTGGAATACATCTCAAATCTAAACTCCTTCGACTGAGGGCCCAGCCCGAAGTCTAAAATCTCAAATCGACTGACATTAAACTCGGCACTACAGATTCAAATTTTTTTAAGCGTAGGTTTATATAAATACTATTTACAACCAACAAATATTTGAGCATTTTTTAAGATCCCAGTTTAAAAGCCTCCACAAATAAATTGTAAGTCAGACCAATTTTCAGAGCATTGAGCATCTGCACCCAGAAAGAACGGTCGTCAGACCGCAGGCTACCGTAAACCAGCCTGTTCGCGAACTCGGTCAACAACACCAACAGCCCGGCTGCGATAATATCCCAGTCTGCAGATTGTCCGGCGATCGTCGAAATAGCTGTTCCCAAAAAAGTGCCGAACAGCAGGCTAATTATCAGCAGCGAAATCCGCCGCCAAGGATTGCTCAGCCAGCCTCGGAAGCGATCGCCCAGAACATCAATCAATCGGTTAATTCGGGTATTCTGCATAAAAGTTCTACCATTTGAGATTTGAGATTAGAGATTGGAGATGGGGAATTACTGATGACTATTGGGGTTGGGAGTACGGGCATAGAGTGGCACTCTTTTTTTCAACTGGTTTTAAAAGCTATACCGATGAGTCAACAAATGCCCGGCCCGACCAACTCCAAATCCTTACCGGAGTCAGTATGTCGCCATCTAAAATCTCAAATTTAACATCTAAGATGGTATTAAGCGATCGGCAACTTATAGCCGAGAACGCTCAAGAAATTTAAGTGTAACTGTCTCTTGTGGCACAGCAGCCCCTGGTTTTACATTAAAAATAGTTAAGACTCATTGCGGGTGCAGTCTATCCTTTAAGCCTAAAATCTATGAATCTTAAAATTTACCAGATCGTAATTGGAGTGTCGATCGTCCTAATTACAGGAATGTTTCTAGGGCGTTTTGAAATCACTATCTCCAACGGTTCAAATCAGTCGAGCGATTGGCCCTCACAAGCCACCGCACTCCCCCCACTACCCCCCGTTTCCTCAGTCGCGACAGCTTCAGCAGACACCGCCAGCGAGCCCAAACCCGACTCAACACCAACCCCCCCAGATCCAGAGGAGGAATTGCTTTCCTCAATTCCTGCAAATACTAAAGCCGCCGGCAGTCTGCGCGTCAGCAACCGCAGCGAACACCCAGTGCGAGTGGCCCTGCTGTCGAAACGGCAAGCCAAGGAATCCTACGGCAAACCCGCGCACTGGGATTTTGCGCCCGGAGAAGGTGGCGACAAGGGACTGATGCTATCGCTGCCGGAGGGCAAGTTACAAGTCAAACGGGGAGACATTTTAGTGGTTTTTGCTCAGGATGGTTCTCGCCACTACTGGGGGCCTTACGTCGCCGGGGAGACAGCCTCGCCGGCTTGGAACAGCACAGCCGGAGAATGGCAATTAATTTTGCAGCCGTGAACGCTTAGCTGCAGGTGCCGAGATTTTGGTAGAGAAAGCCGGTTGATACGGTCTTGTTGAGAATGGTGCGGCGATGTGAGTTTGACCCGATTCGCTCGAATTGGGAGTTTCGAGAATGCGAATCTTTCGGTAGAGTCTCTATAGAGAATATGCTGAGAACCCCGGTCTTTCAGACCGGGGATGAAAGCTAGTGGCAGCTTTTAAGCTGCAAGTCAAAGCCACAAACATTTTTAGCTCTTTTTTGACACCTCCTACAAAAAACAGTAGAATTTTGTAGGAGGTGATCGATCGCGTGTTAACTATAACTTACGAGTACAAGCTAGCGCCCACGCATGAGCAAGTACAGAAGATGGAACACACGATAAATGTGTGTCGAAAAGTATGGAATTTTGCCTTGCGCGAACGCAAAGATTGGCTCAATTCTCGAAAGTGTCCAGTTAATGCTTGTTCAATCACATCAGAATACATCATTCGGTCAGATACTCCCTACCCCAACTACTTTGAGCAGGCCAAGTCTTTGACCCGGGCGAAAAAACAGTATCCCGAACTTGCGACTGTAAATGCTCAAGTTCTGCAACAGGTTTTGAGAAAGCTTGAAACAGCATTTGTTGACATGAAGCGTAAAGGGATGGGTTTCCCTAGATTTAAGAACAGATATAGACTTCGGTCGTTTGTTTATCCTCAATTGGGAAAAGGTCAATTACTAAAAGGCAATCAAATCAAGTTGCCTCAGTTGGGATGGATAAAGTATGTCAAATCACGGGAGATTCCTGATGGGTTTGTTGTGAAACAGGCTCGAATAGTCAGCAAAGCAACAGGTTACTTCATGATGCTTGCGCTGGAATGTGATGTTAATGTACCATTACCTGTGCCTTCTGGTCATCCAGTAGGGATAGATTTGGGACTAGACCAATTCTTAGCAACATCGGATGGTAAATTAGTTGCTAGACCCAAGTTTTTCCAAACCAAGCACCGCCAGCTTAAATTGCTGCAACGCAGGTTAAAAAACAAAAAGAAAGGGTCGAACAACCGTCACAAACTAAATAAAAAAATAGCTGCGTTACATCAACACATTACAAACACTAGAAAAGATTGGCAATTCAAACTGGCTAATCATCTGTGCGACCAAGCTGGAATGATATTTGTTGAAGATATCGATTTTAGGGTTTGGGCGAAAGGGATGTTTTCAAAGCACACGCTTGATGCTGGATTTGGTCAATTTATATCGATCTTGCAATGGGTATGCTGGAAACGTGGCGTGTATTTTGACAAGGTGAATAAAGATTTCACTTCGCAAGTATGCCCACAGTGCGATACTCACACCGGCAGAAAAGAACTTGAAGAACGAGTTCATCATTGCCGTGAGTGTGGATACACAACCCATAGAGATGTAGCAGCAGCTCAAGTGATCCGTAATCGCGGATTGTCCGAGGAGGGACGCTTCTTGGACATTAAAGAAAATGCCTGTGGAGATGGTCTGACGGGGACTGGCAACAGTCTAGTTAAGAATCGACGAGACAGGAAGAAAGGTTAGGAGACACGGATGAAAGCCTGCCTCGTAAAGTCTTTTGAGAATCCCCGCGCATTCATGCCGGGAAGTACGTCAAGCGAGCTAAAATTTTAAATCTAAAATCGCAGGAAGTTTGGGTGAAGGAAGTTATTAAAAGTTTGTCAGAGTTTAGAAATCGCCCGTTAGCGAAGCCCTCGAAGAGGATCGCACCAAAGCTGCTGTCACTGTTGTGGCTGTTCGCGATCGCCTGGGTAGGTTTCTTGTGGAATCTCGGCAACATCGGTTTAGTTGACGAAACCGAACCGTTGTTTGCCGAAGCCGCCCGTCAAATGACGGTGACAGGAGATTGGATCACTCCTTATTTCAACGGCGAAACCAGGTTTGACAAGCCGCCGTTGATTTACTGGCTGATGGCGGTGGCTTACCGCACTCTAGGCGTTAACGAATTGGCCGTGCGTCTTCCGTCGGCCTTGTGCGCGATCGGTCTGACTTGCCTCGGATTTTATACCCTATCGAAGGAAGAAGGAAGAAGGAAGGAGGAAGAAGGAAGAAGGAAGGAGGAAGAAGAAACAGAGAATAACAACTCAAAACTCAAAACTCGCCGTCTCCCAATCTTTCTTTCTACTCCTTGGATTGGTGCTGCCCTAATAGCTTTAAACCCCCACACTATTGCCTGGGGACGGACTGGCGTTTCAGATATGCTATTAGTCGGCTGTATGTGTTCGGCACTACTCGCCTTTTTCCTCGGTTACACTCTAGAAGAACAGAGAGAAAAAGCCGAATTTTCTACCGTTTCCGCTTCCCGATTTCCCAATAAGTGGTATCTGACTTTTTACGTACTAATTGCCTTAGCAATTCTGGCTAAGGGGCCGGTGGGAATTGTCGTGCCAGCGCTGATTGTTGGCAGCTTCGGGCTTTATTTGGGAAATTTTCGGCAACTTTGGCGCGAAATGCGCCCGGTGTCGGGAATCTTGATTATTCTGGCGATCGCCCTGCCTTGGTACATTTTGGTTATTTTAGCCAACGGTCAAACTTATATTGACAGTTTTTTCGGCTATCACAATTTCCAGCGTTTTACTGGAGTAGTCAACAAGCACTCGGCACCTCGGTATTTTTACTTTTTTGTAGTGCTAGTTGGTTTTGCACCTTGGTCGATTTATTTGCCGGTGGCGATCGCCCGCACCCGTTTTTGGCAGCGCAGTTACTGGCGCCGTCAACCGCGATCGGCTCAGTTGAGTTTATTTGCCCTCTTTTGGTTCGCCTGCATCTTTGGCTTTTTTACGATCGCCGTGACCAAATTGCCGAGTTATGTATTGCCTTTAATCCCCGCCGCTGCGATTTTGGTAACGCTGCTGTGGAGCGATATTATTGCAGGCAACGAACCACAAAACAGGCAGATAAAGTTAGAAAAAAAACCTAATTCTTTACCGCGAGGGCTGTTAGTTACATACATTTTCAATGTCGTATTTTTATTAATGATAGCCGGAGCAACTTTCTACTGCTACAACTGGCTGGGAGACGACCCGGCAATGCCCAATTTTCCCCAAGCAATTCAGCAGTCGGGATTGCTGATTGTCGGCGGTACGATTTGGATAACTACAGCGGTGGCGATCGCACTTTTACTCTGGAAGCGGCAACAACGCTGGATTGTGGTTGCTAACCTCATCGGGTTAGTAGCATTTATTATCTTTGGTCTTACTCCAGCCTACAAAGTGGTTGATATCAACCGCCAGTTACCTCTGAGACAGTTAGCGCAGGTTGCGGTGCAACAAAAACTGCCAGGGGAAGAGTTTATTATGGTTGGTTTCTGGAAACCAAGTCTGGTTTTTTATACCCAAGGGCCGGTGACTTACTACCGAGCTGTCACAAAGGCGATCGACTACATTAAGGAGTCTAAAAACCCAACTTCTCCCTCTATTTTGTTGCTGGGATATCCCGAGAAATTTGTGGAATTAGGATTGCAGCCAAATCAATATCAATTGTTGGACAGTCGGGGCGCTTACCAACTCGCTAGGGTTCTGAGACAAGCGTTTCGCTAGTGCCTGTAGTGCGATCTCATACTTGTTAAACAAGGTAGAAAAATGATTGAAACTAACAATCTTCAACTACTTCCCGTCGAAAGGATTCACGTAGAAGCTTTTTTACGCAATAAAAGCGAGCTTGCAGCAATTTTAAATGTCGTAGTGCCTAATAGCTGGCCTCATTTCCCGGAAGCATTTTCCATCCCTGCTGACGAATCTTGCGAATCCAATCCGCCTCCAACTGACTGGCACAGCTACTTCTTTATTCATCCAAAAAATGAAGTGCTTGTCGGCAATGGAGGTTTCAAAGGCTCACCTGATGAGTCGGGGACTGTAGAGATAGGTTATGAAATTGCTTCCGAATATTGGAATCGCGGATTTGCAACTGAAGTGGTACAGGGAATGATCGATTATGCTTTCGCTCACGAGGAGGTGAAAGCAGTCATCGCCCACACTTTAGCTGAAAAAAATGCCTCGAATAGAGTGTTGCAAAAAGTGGGAATGAAGTTCATTGCAGAGGTGGGCGATCCTGAAGAAGGCAAGATATGGCGATGGCAAATAACCAGGGATGAATATCATCCGACTTGAACTTTAACGCCGTTTGGCTGCCGTTTGGCTAAGGGTTTTGGCGGTAATTTGAAGGTTCTCGGTTGGAGCATTAAATCTGGCAGATTGAATAAAAGCTATAATCCAGTCATTACCTAAAACCCAAAGCTCGGAGCCTACAATGGTTTCAATTCTCAACAAATCCTCCTCGTTAATCCATGAAATTTGCATTGAAAAAGTCGATCGGTGGAAGTTGTTCAAATTTAGTGAATCGCTGCAACAGCGCAGGGAAAATTTGTTAGAGAAGAAGAAGGCAGATCGACTCATGGCAGAAGAGGTAGCGGAACTAGACGGCATTGGGGAATTAGATCGCATCTTTACCCACATCAATGCAATGATGGAGGCTCAAGATGTCGATCGGCGATCCGACGAGACAGGCGGTTCGAGAAAGAGCGAGCTATTTATGTGAATACTGTCATATAGTTGAGCTGTATTTGTTGCTAGGAATCCCGGAAAACAGCTAGATATGGAGCATAAGAAAATGCTCGATTACGTTTTTGCCCAGTGATTTCTTCCAGAAGACCTATATTACTAAGAGCCTTAATTAAGGCGTTGGCGTTGGGATATGACAAACTTGTAATTGCTGCAGTATGTTCTACCGTAAAGATTGGTCTGAAATAAAGACTCTCAAGCAATGCGATCGCATTACCCGATCTACGACCCATTGCGTTGAGTACCAATTGGCGATGTTCTTCTTTTAAGTTGACTATTTTGCGGGCAGTAGCGGCAGCTTCCTGAGCCACTTCGTAAACACCACGCAGAAAAAATTTCAGCCAAGCTTCCCAGTTGCCACTTTCCCTAACAGCCTGAAGACGATCGTAGTATTCAGAGCGATATTTCTTGAAATAGTAAGAGATGTAGAGTAATGGGCGTTGTAGTATATTTTGTTCACACAGCAGAAACGTAATTAATAATCGCCCTGTTCTTCCATTACCATCGAGAAAAGGGTGAATTGTTTCAAACTGAGCATGAGCCAATCCCACTTTAATCAAGGTAGGTATAGGTTGTGGACTATGCAAAAACTTCTCCAAATTATCTAGAGATTGGAGCATTTCATAGGGTGGAGGAGGAACATAAGTAGCCTCAGCCAACGAACATCGTCCTGCACCAATCCAATTCTGGGTGTGGCGAAACTCTCCTGGAGCACGCTCAGCACCTCTGACCCCTTGCATTAACTCTTTGTGAATTTCTCGAATTAATCGCAAAGATACAGGGAGACTCTTGAGCCGTTCAAGACCATAGTTAATAGCAGCGATATAATTTACAACTTCAGCTACCTCTTGAGGATTTTCCGGTTCCAAAGCTTGAGATTCAAATTCTAGGACATCTATCAAAGATGTTTGTGTACCTTCAATTTGGCTCGATAGAACTGCTTCTTTCCGAACATACATAAACACAAAGAGATCGGGATTTGGTAGAGCATCGGTTGCTCCATCTAGCCGACCCAATGCACGATCTGCCTGAGACAGCAGATGCCACATTTCCTGATCCATAATAATTTCAGGTGTGGGTGGCAGCGGATTAGGTATAAAGGCTTTGTAGCCTGCCATCTGTTCCACATATTGACCTGCTCTAGTCCCAATGACCATTGTTATCGGTTCCGTTAATACTGAATACTCTTCAACGCTATATTATCAAAACTAACTTCTTTTCGTTAATAAGCATATTGTTGTCACCCCCCCCAGGAAAACTATGCGCTACATCTAGGGGCTTAGAATGCAACCTAACACTACGGAGGTTGGCTCAATACAATGATGGAATCCAGGCGATCGCCCACTAGACGTGCCATAATCAGCGATATTATCTGGTACGCGATCGCCTGAACCTATGGATGCGCTAATCGGCAAAACTTTACAGGGTGGAAAGTACACCCTCGAACAAGAACTGGGACGCGGCGGCTTTGGGATTACTTTCAGGGCAAATCACCGCTATTTAGGACAGCCTGTAGTCATTAAAACCCTCAACGAATCTCTGCGGCAGCAACCCAATTTTGCTGAGTTCGATCGCAAGTTTCAAGACGAAGCGAGGCGGTTGGCTTCCTGCGTTCATCCGAATATTGTCCGCGTCAGCGATTTCTTTGTCGAAGACGGGCAGCCTTACATGGTGATGGACTACGTTCCGGGTCAAAATTTGGGCGATGTCGTATTCCCAAATCGGCCGCTGCCAGAAGAACTCGCTATTCTCTACATAACTCAAATTGGCGCTGCTTTAAAAGTTGTTCATCAAAAGGGTTTGCTGCACCGAGATGTCAAGCCGCAAAACATTCTTTTGCGCCAAGGTACTCAGGAAGTCGTGCTGATTGATTTTGGCATTGCCCGCGAGTTTACTCCTGGTGCAACCCAAAGTCACACTAATATGGTGTCCGACGGCTACGCGCCCCCAGAACAGTATTTCGCCCAAGGAAAATATACTCCCGCCACAGATGTTTACGGTCTGGCGGCGACGCTTTACACTTTACTGACAGCACAGGTGCCGGTGGCTGCAATTTTGCGTACAAGCCAACCGATGCCTTCACCCCGCGACTTGCGGCCTCAGCTAAGTGCGGCTGTCAGCTCTGCGGTGATGCGGGGGATGACGGTAGAAGCTCAAAATCGCCCTGCTAGCGTGGATGAGTGGCTGTCGCTGCTGCAGGGGCAGGGGGGTGCAGCGTCGCCGAGCACCGGGCCGACGGTAGCGGTGATTCCGGGACACGGGCCTCAGTCGCCTGCGGGTTCCAGAACAGCGCCGGCACGGGTGTCTTCTGGGGACAACAACCGCAAGGTTTGGTGGATTTTGGGGTTCGTGGCGATCGCACTTCTTGTTGCAGGTTTGGTCGGTATTGCTAGGGTTTTCCTCAACCGGCCGTCTTCGGAACCCGCACCGGTGGCCCGGGACGATCGCACTTCGGCCCCAGCAGTTCCAGAAGCGCGCGTGAACTCCACACCAATTCCCGCGCCGACACCAACGCCAGCCCCGACTCCCAGAGAAACTCCGCCGACTCCCAGAGAAACTCCGCCGACTCCCAGAGAAACTCCAGCGCCGGCTGCTGAAACTCCAGCACCAGCGCCAACTCCGACACCAGCGCCAACTCCAACACCAGCGCCAACTCCCGAGGCTGTCGAACCCACACCAACAGAAAAACTTGTTGACAAAGAGTTGCCGCCAGATCGATCGCCCGCACCCAGCCCCGAAGAACCGGGAACCAATTATCAGAAGACTCCCACAATCCCTGGATTTGCGGTTGGTACGCCGGAAAGTCAGATTTTATCCCAATTGGGAGAACCGACTGACTCTCAAGCCCGGGGCTATTGGCCGAATACTCGCACCGCACTTTACGAAATATTGCCAAATCGGATTACTCTCGGCTACATTTACGATCGCGATTCGGGCCAGCTAGTACAAACAGAGGGTTCTTTTGCCCAGTCGGTGGACGATTTGGTGGTGCGAACCGCCTTAAACGGGATGGTGGGCGGTGCCAGCCGGGAGATTTTGCAAGGCTTGGGCGACGTGCAGCAGCGCCGGAGCAATCGGTTTACGTTTAGGAAGGGTTCGCTGGAAGGGACGATCGAACGCAATGAGCGCGATCGGATTTACATCGGCGTCTGGGACGAGAACTTGCATTAATTAGGAATTACGCACGGGTGGTCAGAAACCGGGTTTTTACCTGAGAAGAGGCGTTACAGCACGCAAAAACAGCAAAAAACCCGGTTTCTTTAATCCCCAATCGAAAATCTAAAATCTAAAATCTAAAATCGACTTGACGATCGGATTTACATCGGCGTCTGGGACGACAACTTGCATTAAACTTGGCAGCGCTGACATTTTTGACCACTGTCAATAAACCTGGGCGGGCTCTTCGGCCCACCCCACAGGAAAACTCAACTCTTGTGGAACATGCCGGACAGCCTGTTCAAAAAAATGGTGCAAGATGTAAATATTCCCGACTCAGCTTTGTGCCAAAATCGAAAATCCAAAATCTAAAATCTACAATCGCTTGACTTGACGCAACACGAAATATTGTCTATGATTAAAGAACACACGAGGGGCTGTAATGGTTTCGACAGGGTGGCGAAAGCTGCTCCGTGATGCAGGTCGAGAGTGAGTCTCCTCTCGCTAATACCGGCTCAAACAAAAAAGTAAATGCGAACAACATCGTTCCTTTCGCTCGCAAAGCCGTCGCTGTAGCCTAAAAACTTCTTAAGCCCGGTTTAGAGTGTATGCAGCCTAACTCCGTTAACGGTAGCATAACAACCCCCAACGGATGCCCTAGCTAAACGTTTCTAGTCGGCTAGCTAGGAAAGCAATCACTAGAAAATCCCCCCATTTGGGATAAAAATGGTTCCCGCCCCGAGGATCAGAGGGGATAAACCTGTGAACGATCGGAAGGTAAATACCCGCTTTGGACGGCAGTTCGATTCTGCCCAGTTCCATAAGAGAAGTGACGTAAAATCAATGGTTTAAACCATTTGAAAGTTACTTTAAAGCATTAAAAGGGCAGAGATTTAAATCTCTGCCTTTTTGTTTGGCTCAGATAGCTCAACTCATCCGTGTATCCGTGTCAAAATCCGTCCAGTGCTCTACCTTTTCCCCGCGAGGGGACTGAAATATTTGCTGGTCGTTTTTCAATTTGCGTCCTCACCGCCTTGCAAGCGTCAACCGTCAACCGTCAACCGTCAACAGCCAACCATAATTTACGAACTCATTAGCTACGCTGCAGGCTCATATAATTAGAACTTCACCCTGTCTGTGCGTTCTTGGAGCCTGTCGGGCGATATACTATTAGGCGGTAAAGCATTAAAAATCTTTACAAAGACCCCGATTTCTAAGCCTACTCCTACAAAGGACGGGTGAAAAATTATATGCTGAGCGCTCAAAAGCTGGAAAAATGAACCCAGGAATTGACTTACAAGGAAGTTTTGTAGAAGCCCTGATGAATTTGGGCTTACCGGCGGACATCGCCAAAGTGCTTTGGCTACCGCTGCCAATGTTGCTGATGATTGTCGCTGCCGTTTTCGGGGTACTGACTAGCGTCTGGCTGGAACGGAAAATTTCCGCCGCCGCTCAACAACGGGTAGGCCCGGAATTTATCGGCCCTCTGGGAGTGCTAGCACCCGTTGCCGACGGTCTGAAGTTGGTATTCAAAGAAGACATCGTACCGGCAAAAGCTGACGCGCTGCTATTTACCCTAGGCCCGGTAATTGTGGTGATTCCAGTTTTTCTCTCCTACTTAATCGTGCCCTTCGGAGAGCATATGCTGATCGCCGATATCGGTACAGCAATATTTCTGTGGATTGCCTTGTCTAGCATTCAGCCGATCGGCTTGCTGATGTCCGGCTATGCTTCAAACAACAAATACGCCCTCCTCGGAGGACTCAGAGCCGCCGCTCAATCCCTCAGCTACGAAATTCCCCTAGCTTTGGCAGTATTGGCAGTTGTGATGATGTCCAACAGCCTCAGTACGATCGACATCGTACACCAGCAAGCCGGCTACGGCATTCTCGGCTGGAATATCTGGCGGCAACCCGCAGGTTTCCTGATTTTCTGGATCGCAGCACTAGCAGAATGCGAACGGTTGCCCTTTGACCTCCCGGAAGCAGAAGAAGAATTGGTAGCAGGATATCAGACTGAGTACACAGGCATGAAATTTGCTTTGTACTATATCGCTTCCTACGTTAACCTCGTCCTTTCTTGCCTGCTAGTAGCAGTTTTGTACCTCGGCGGCTGGGAGTCCCCGATTCCTGTCGAAGTGCTGACAAATGCCCTGGGATTGAGCGAGACGACTCCTTGGTTGCAGGTAATTACCGGCTTGCTGGGCATTACAATGACGATGCTGAAAGCCTACTTTTTCTTGTTTCTGGCAGTTCTGCTCCGCTGGACTCTGCCGCGAGTTCGGATCGACCAATTGCTAAATTTGGGATGGAAGTTTTTACTTCCCGTGGCTTTAGTTAATTTGCTGTTGACCGCAGCTTTGAAGCTTGCCTTTCCCTTTGCTTTTGGCGGTTAATTCGTAATAGGTAACAGATCATAGCTAAGCTAGAGTAGCTGTTAACTCTCATTACCTATTATCAATTAGCAATCACCAAAAACTCAAGTACAGAGAGAGAACACCATGCTAAAATTCCTCAATCAAGTAGGCGAATACGCCAAAGAAAGTTTTCAAGCTGCTAAGTATATCGGTCAAGGGCTATCTGTTACCTTTGACCACATGAGACGCCGCCCGATTACGGTGCAGTATCCTTACGAAAAATTGATTCCGTCCGAACGTTTTAGGGGCAGAATTCACTTTGAATTTGACAAGTGCATCTCCTGCGAAGTTTGCGTTCGGGTGTGTCCGATCAACTTACCTGTAGTGGATTGGGAATTTAACAAAGACAGTAAGAAGAAACAACTCAAGCACTACAGTATCGATTTTGGAGTGTGTATCTTCTGCGGCAACTGCGTAGAATATTGTCCGACTAATTGTTTGTCGATGACAGAAGAATACGAGTTAGCCGCCTACGAGCGCCACGAATTGAATTTTGACAACGTGGCCCTCGGACGTTTGCCCTACAAGGTTACAGATGACCCGATGGTGACACCGATGCGGGAATTCGCTTATTTGCCGAAAGGTGCGATCGACCCCCATGAAGTTTCCTACACCGATCGCCGCGCCGGTCTGCGTCCAGAGGAAATTATCGAAAAGTAGGTAATGGGCATGGGGCATGGGCCAAACAGGGCATGGGGCATAGTTAGTAGTTAGTGGTTAATGGTTAATGATTACTTGTTAGTAGTTGTTCTAATAACAAATAACAAATTTCCCATGCCCAATGCCCTGTTTGCCCTGTTTGCCCTGTTTGCCCTGTTTGCCCTGTTTGCCCAATGCCCAATTAACAGAGGATAAAAAATTGTGAATCTAGCCGAAGGGGTTCAAATTGTTTCGTTTGGCATACTGTCCGTAATGATGATTGCAGGAGCACTAGGAGTAGTGCTGTTCTCAAATATCGTTTACTCAGCATTTTTGCTGTGCGGCGTATTTACCAGCATTGCGGGCTTGTACCTGTTGCTGAATGCCGACTTTGTAGCAGCAGCGCAGGTATTGATTTATGTTGGCGCTGTTAACGTCTTGATTTTGTTTGCGATTATGTTGGTGAACAAGCGCGAAGATTTCCGCACTCTTCCCAACGCTTGGGTGCGTCAAGTAGCCACAGCAGTAGTTTGCGTAGGCTTGTTTGCACTGTTGGGTACGATGGTGGTGTCTACTCCTTGGGCTATTGTCGCAACGACGGGAGCACCGGCCGAAAGTTCGATCGTCACAATCGCCAAACATTTCTTCACCGACTTTTTGCTGCCTTTCGAGTTAGCATCAGTGTTTTTGTTGATGGCAATGGTAGGAGCAATTGTCTTGGCGCGCCGCGATTTCTTCCCGGATGAACTGTCAAAAAAGCTATCGGAAACACCTGCTTTGAGTTTGCCGGAAAGACCTCGCGAATTAGTTTCTGCCGGAGATGTGTCTTCGCCAGAATCTAAGTAAAAGTAGTGAGTCTAAATGATTCGTACAATTAATGTAGGGGTAATTTCCCCGTGGTTGCCCATATCGGAGGTAAGTACGGATCGCTACCCCTACTGTATGAATGATTTAGACACGCTATAGTAGGGTGTTCACTGCACCTATCTCTCTGTCTTGTAGTAATGTTGATTGAGAAAGACTCAAAAAATTTATGCAACTGCAACTCCAGTATTTCCTGTTATTAGCCGCCGCACTTTTCTGTATTGGTATTTACGGTTTGATTACCAGCAGAAATGCAGTGCGCGTGTTGATGTCGATCGAGTTGATGCTGAATGCTGTCAATCTCAATTTGATGGGTTTCTCCAATTATCTCGACCCCGTACAAGTTAAGGGCCAAGTATTTACCGTGTTTGTAGTTACGGTAGCGGCGGCTGAGGCTGCGGTGGGTTTGGCAATTGTTTTGGCGATTTATCGCAACCGCAATACCGTAGACATGGAAGAATTTAACTTGCTGAAGTGGTAATCGATCGATAGTCATCAGTCATCAGTCATCAGTCATTAGCGACAAACTAATGCAGATTAAAGACTGATGACTAAGGACTAAAGACTAAAGACTAACAACTAATGACTTCTAGTAATTTCTAGAGTAATTCTACCCCCGAAATCAGGGATGGGGGCAGCAGGTTTCGAGAGTTGTAGTTTAACTTTCTCGACTAACGGTAGTTGTAAAAGCGCTTGAGTAATAGTATCTGCTAGGCGTTCGATTAATAAAAATTTAGACTCTTGGACTAGCTTTTGAATCAGAGTTATTGCGCTGCGGTAATCAAGAGTATGTTGAATATCATCACTTTTTCCAGCTTGCGATAAATCCAGCCAGAGAGTAACATCCACTTCAAACCACTGGCCCAAAACTTGCTCTTCCGGCAGATAGCCAGTATATCCGTAGCAGCGAATTCCTGTAAGTTGAATAGAATCCATTTTGCAATAAACTAAAAGTGCGTTGCCTAACCAATCTGTATTAAACCAGATAAAGTTCTCTTTCTCTTCCCTCTCTTTTTTTGCCCTTTGCCCTCTTCCTCTTCCCTCTGCGCCCTCTGCGCCCTCTGCGGTTCAATCACTCTTATTCTATCTTAAATTTCACAACTCTCCTCCTTTCTCCAACTTGTCCAATAAATCCTCAGCAACTTCATACCATTTCCGCCTAATTTCAGCATCTTCTGGCTTTTCTGTCAAGCTGCGCCCTTGTAATTCTGGATATTTATTGTAATATAATTCATCAACTTTTTGATAGAATATATCTTGCTCAATGTTGAGATTTTTGCGTCGTTTCCCAATCTTTTCTTGACGCATTATTTCGGCTTCCTCTAAGGATGTATCGGGAGGTGGCTGGCGCGAAGAAAATTTAGGTAAATCCGGCAATTTGGGCAACGTGAAACCAGATTTGACTACACTAAAAGCTAAGATTCCCGGCACCAAAATCACAGTTAAACTCGCGACTGCTTTCCAAGGAATTAACTTGAAGGTGCTGTTGTGGTTAACAATTTGAGGATTTGGGCGAACAGGAGTATGATTGCTGGTAGCAGTTTGAGTGGTGTTTTTGAAAGGGCGGCCGACAAAGTTCATTGTCACCATTTGGGAGATTATACTGCTAATTTGAGAGAGTTTGGGATCTTTGAGTGCTTCGCGGACTGCTTTTGCGGATTGGTAGCGATCGCCCGGTTGTTCTGCTAACATCCGATCCAACACAGTACCGAGATTTTGACTGACACTGACGTGCGATCGCCAATCCCAAGTTTTGCCGTTAATATCGTACAATTTTTGAGGCTTTTTCCCAGTTAGCAAGACTAAAGCCGTGACGGCTAAAGCGTACAAATCGCTAGCTGCAGAAACTTTCCCCAGCCGCATTTGTTCGGCTGGCGAATAACCCTGTTTGCCGATCGCCGTATCCGATTGTCCGTTAAACTGAAGTACGGCATTGGCTGCGATTTGCTTGACGGAACCGAAATCAATTAAAAAGGGTAGTTTGTCAGCATCATGCTGAATAATGTTATCCGGAGAAATATCGCGGTGAATTAAATTTTTTGAGTGGATGTATTCTAAAACTGGTAAAAGCTGAAATAGCAGTTGAGTAACTTCGGCTTCGGTAAAATTTTTACCTTGTTGCTGACGCGATATCAATATTTCTTCGTAGGTTTGACCTTTGATATAATCTTGGACTAAAAATAAAGATGGATTCCCGCCCAAATCGGTTCGCAGCAGTTCTCGAAAGCGGGGGATTTGCGGGTGTTGGAGGTTGTAAAGCATACTCGCTTCGCGATCGAACAATTCGGCCGCTTTCGGGCTGTGAACCACCGGAGAAAACTCTTTGAGTACGCAATGTTCGTTGTAGCGGTTGATATCTTCGGCGAGATAAGTGCGCCCGAAGCCGCCCCGGCCCAATTCGCGGAGGATGCGGTAGCGTTTTTCGAGAGTCGAACCTGGGGTGAGGAGGGAGGAGTTAGACATAAACCACGGCAAATTGTTCGATTTGGGGAGTCGCCGAGCACAGTATAGCTCATTGTAGCTAAGTTTGTTTGAATGCTAGGGAAGGAACGGCGATCGCTTTTTTTGGGATGGATGAAGGAGAAGAGACACTTTACTTAAGATTCAGTATCTACAGGATATCGTAGGGGCGGGTTTTACCAACTATCTATGTTAGAAACCAAAAATATAATAAACCCGCCCCCACTTGGGCGGCAAATCCAAATCTACATTTTTGGCATTCGATCGAACATCAGGTTAATCTGGATTATCGGCTGTCTAGGGGCGGGTTTATATAAATTGTTCGCGAACATCAAATATTGTTGGTAAAACCCGCCCCTACAGGCTTTTTTATTGTCGGGTTCGATCGGCTATTGAGGATTTACAAATCCCGATGAGTAAACCCCTTCGCATCCTTCCCTACATAACTAGCAGCAACATGGCCGTTTCCAACAACTCGATACTTATAGGTAATCAAACCCTCTAAACCAACAGGCCCGCGAGGTGGCATTTGCTGCGTGCTAATCCCCACTTCGGCACCGAAACCGTAGCGGAAACCGTCGGCAAATCGAGTCGAACAATTGTGATAAACTCCGGCAGCATCGACTCCATTTAAAAATGTTTCGGCGGTTTCGCTATCTTCGGTGACAATGACATCTGTATGTCTGGAACCGTAATTATTGATATGATTAATTGCCTCTTCCACAGAATCTACTATTTTGATTGACAAAATTAAATCGCTGTATTCTGTAGACCAATCAGCTTCATTTGCTTCGGCAATATTTTCGAGGATGGCGCGAGTTTTTTCGTCCCCCCGCAGTTCGACTTTTTTCTGCTGCAAAGCTGCGGCGACAGCGGGCAATAAAACGGGGGCGATCGCGCTGTGAACTAACAAAGTTTCAATGGCATTGCAGGCCGCTGGATACTGGGTTTTTGCATCTACAGAAATCTCTACTGCTTTCTGAATATCCGCTGCTTTGTCGGCGTACAAATGACAAATGCCGTCGGCGTGTCCCAACACGGGAATTCGGGTATTTTCCTGCACGAACCGCACGAAGGAGTTAGAACCTCTGGGAATAATCAAATCTACATATTCATCCATTTTTAGCAGTTCGATTGTTTCTTCCCGCGTGGTAAGCAATTGCACGACTTCTGGATTAACCGCAGTTTCTGCTAATGCTTGATGTATCACTTTTGTCAAGACTTCGCAGGAGCGAACAGCCTCTTTGCCGCCTTTGAGGATGACGCCATTTCCTGATTTGATTGCCAAGGATACTATCTGAATTAAAGCTTCGGGGCGCGCTTCAAAAATAATGCCTAAAACGCCCAAAGGACAGGTGACGCGCTTCAGAATTAATCCTGTATCCAATTCGCGGTGAATTTGTACGGAACCTACGGGATCGGGGAGTTTCGCAACATCTCGCACGCCCGCGATCGCACTTTTCAACTTGCTCTCATCCAACTTTAGGCGATCGTACAGCGGTTTCGCAATTCCATCCGCCTCAGCCGCCTTGCAGTCAGCCACATTCGCCGCCAAAATATCCGGCGCAGCAGCTTCTAAAGCTTTCGCAATAGCTTCAATAGCTTGATTTTTGGCATCAGCGGACAAAACTGCCAACTTTCTAGCAGATCCGCGCGTTTTTTGGGCAATTTCAATAATAGACATGGCAGTCACTTTTAAATAGTTTTGATTGTTGGGTTTTGAGTTTTGAGTTTTGAATTTAATCCGCAAAAATAAATTTTGGGGCAGTTTTCAGTCTTAACAATTATAGAGAAAATTCTATATTTTTGTTGAGACCCCTGACAGCAATCCGCATTCACAGGTTAAAACAGTGAAGTATAGATAAAATCCCACGGTCATTTCCATTTGTCAATAACCTTTGGAGATTATTATGTCATCTCATGCCCCTTTACGCAAGGCAGGGCGAGCCGCCAAAGCCGGCGTTAAACTGATACAGAAAACTGGCCCAAATCTCGTTTTAGCTTCCGGCGTCACCATCAGCCTGCTGTTTGGTATGGTGTTAGCGCTATCTTTAGCCTCTGTTTTGATTCTCAACAGTCCCGATCCAGTCGCCGGATTGGCGATCGCACTTCCCATAACTCTAATTTTTAACGTCGGTGCTTTTTTCCTATCGCCTTACTTGATGGACTTAACCCAAAATTGGCTCTACAATACTCGCTGGGTTTCCCTAGCAGAAATTGAAAGCCTAAGTCCCGAAACAGCGAAAGTTATTCAGAAGGTTTGCAAGCAGAAAAAACTCTCTTCTGTGCGTTTAGGAATTATCGACGACCAAAACCCTACTGCTTTTACTTACGGTTCATTTCCCAACAGCGCTCGCTTAGTCGTCAGTCAAGGTCTTTTTACCTATTTAGACGACGAAGAAATTGCCACTGTTTACGCCCACGAACTCGGTCACATCGTCCACTGGGACTTTGCAGTAATGACTTTAGCTTCGACTTTAGTGCAGATTACTTATTTAATTTACACTACAGCTCAAAGAATGGGTCGAAGTGGTGGCGACAAAGCTAAAGATGCCGCCGGTACTGTAGCTGCTGTTGCTTATTTGTTTTACATCGCCGGCACTTATTTGTTGCTGTATTTGTCGCGGACTCGAGAATATTTTGCCGACCATTTTGCTGCCGAAACTACTGGCAACCCCAATGCTTTGTCTCGCGCTTTAGTAAAAATTGCTTACGGTATTTTGGAAGAAGGACAAAGGGCAACGGAACCCAGCCGTTTGTTAGAAGGAACTCGCGCTTTAGGCATTTACGATGCCAAAGCTGCCACATCTACTGGGACTGCTTATCGGATTTCTTCGGAACCAGAAAAGATTGGGCGAGTGTTTTTGTGGGATATGTTTAATCCGTGGGGTTGGTGGATGGAGTTGAACTCGACTCACCCGCTGACTGGTAAACGAGTTCGCGCTTTGAGCACTTATGCCGAACAATTAGGCTTAGATATTGAGTTTGACATGGGCCGGATTGTCGGCGAAGGCAATCTTTTGAGCAAGCGGAGATTGTACGGAAATTTTGTGTTCGATTTACTGCTGTACAGTGCAGAAATTCTGGGGTTAGCGGTGGGTTTTGCGATCGGCATTGCGCTGTATGCTGTAAACCCGATGATGATGGCTGCTTGTCCTTTAATCGGTTTGGGCGTGGGAATTTTGCTCAAGACTTTGGTGATGTTCCCGAATTACCAACAAGCAGAACATTTGGATGTTTTAACCTTAATGTCTGACCCTTATGCAAGTCCTCTGCGGGGTCAACCGGCGCAACTGCAAGGCGAATTAATTGGTCGCGGCGATGCGGGTTATACCTTCGGTTCTGATTTAAAATTGCAAGACAGAACGGGAATGATTTATCTGCGCTATGCTTCTCGTTTTGGACCAATTGGTAATTTTCTGTTTGGCATGAAACGGGTTAAAAGTTTGATTGGAATGGATGTTAGGACTTTGGGTTGGTTCCGCCGGGGTGTTGCACCTTGGATGGATTTGATTCAGCTTGAAAGCGATAGCGGTACGGTGGTTAACAGTTATCACCGCTTTTGGTCTTTTGTGATGGGTATAGGTGCGATCGCGATCGGTATTGCACTTCTATTCGTGTCATTTCCAGCTTAACAGTTGACAGGTGAAACCTTTTAAGTTAAATATCATGAAGCTCGATTATTCGAGCTTCTTTTTTTTTGTTAGATACGGTATGATCGAATTTAATACCGCCGTAAATTATCTTTTTTTTATCAAAATAGTGAGTTGACGAACCGCTCTCGACGTGTTAGTGAAGGGCCGCCATAGCGCTCTTGTCGCACAGAAAGGAAGAAGTAAAAAAGGAGATATGTAATCTTATGGTGGGAAGGAAGTAGTTCGGTTGCGAGCAAACATGACAATCAAAATTGCTACAATTAGTTTGTTGTTGATAGTATTAACTTTAGCAGTCAGCAACCCCAGCAAAAAAGTTAGGGGTAACTCAACCAAATTGACCGCCCAAACGGAAAATAGGGACAAAAAAAATACCGTGCAAAGTATTCTCGATGAAAGCGCAAAATTAGAAAAACTAGCTGGTGATTTTCAATTTATAGAAGGCCCGATTTGGCATCCTGACGGCTTTTTGCTGTTCAGCGATATTCCCGCCAATATTATCTATAAATTCGGCTCAAATCAGCAAGTTGAGGTATTTCGCCGCCCTTCGGGAAAAGCCAACGGGAATACTTTAGACAAAGAAAACCGCTTACTTACTGCCGAACACGAAAATCGCCGCGTATCCCGCACAGAAAAGGACGGCAAAGTTATCACGTTGGCGGATAGATACCAGGGCAAGCGGCTCAACAGTCCGAACGATTTGGTTGTTAAATCCGACGGCAGCATTTATTTTACAGATCCGTCCTACGGTGTTAGTAAAGACCGGGAAGAATTGGGTTTTTACGGTGTTTACAGGCTGGCACCGGACGGAAAATTAACTCTGCTGGTTAAGGATTTGGTGCTGCCGAACGGCATCGCCTTTTCACCAGACGAGCAAAAACTTTATGTCAACAATTCGGAAGCGGGATACATTGCCGTTTTCGATGTAAAACCGGACGGAACTGTTACAAATGAGCGACTTTTTGCTGAGTTAAAAGATGCCAGTCAAAGCGGAGTTCCCGACGGTTTAAAAGTTGATTTAGAAGGGAATGTTTACAGCACCGGGCCGGGGGGAGTGTGGATTTTTTCGCGGGATGGCAAGGTTTTGGGGAAGATTTCTGTGCCTGAGACGGCGACTAATTTGGCTTGGGGAGAAAGCGATCGCAAAACACTTTACATTACTGCAAGTAAAAGTCTTTATCGAATTCGGCTTAAAATTGCGGGCGTGCGGGCTGGAAAACGATCTAAAATAGGGCGAAGTTGAAAGTAAAGCGGTTTTTATTAGGGGTAATTGACCGGGCCTGATATAATCGTAGGTTTGAGAATCAGTCCTGCCCGATTCTTTAATCTCAAATCTCCAATCTCAAATGGTATTAATAGCTCGGTTGCACAAATTTCTGACTGCTACAGTCGATCGCAAATCCCGATCGCACACAATATTTTGGTTGACTCTGAGCCTGACATTTGCCGCAGTTTATGGTATTTTAGGACTCAAGCAAGTCTTCAGCGCCGAGTATATGGTGCAAGACGATGCGAGGCAGCACGTTTTCTGGATGATGCGGTTTGTCGATCCTGAATTATTCCCCAACGATTTCATTGCTAATTACTTTCAATCTATCGCCCCCGCAGGATACAGCACCCTGTACAAATTAGCCGCAACAATTGGCATTCACCCGCTATTATTTCACAAAATATTGCCGCTATTTCTCGGCTTAATCTCCACTTATTACTGTTTTGGCCTTTGCCTAGAAATGCTGCCAGTGCCGATGACTGGATTTATTGCATCTTTGCTGCTAAATCAGCATATGTGGATGACTGACGATTTGGCTTCCACAACGCCAAGAGCTTTTATATATCCGATATTTCTGGCTTTTTTATATTATTTGTCGCGCAGTTCCTTGCTGCCTTGTTTAGGGGCGATCGCCCTAATCGGACTATTCTATCCTCCTTACGCCTTGGTTGCTGCCGGAATTTTAGTTTTGCGGCTGCTATGCTGGGAAAATCGCGGTTTGCGCTTGTCGGGCGATCGAACTAATTACCTATTTTGCAGTACAGGTTTGGGAGTAATCTTTTTAGTAATGCTGCCCTATGCCTTAGATAACTCTGAATTTGGCCCAACTTATACCGCAGCAGAAGCGAAGCAAATGGGCGAATTTGCCCCCAACGGCAGAAATGCTTTTTTTCGTCCAAATCCGGTAGATTATTGGCTGACAGGGCGGGGTAGCGGGATGTTTCCCAAGTCGCTGTTTACGCCTGTAACTCACTGTGTAGCGCTGTTATTTCCGCTGCTGCTGTTTTTGCGATCGGCTTTTCCCTTAGCAAATCAGATTCAAAGCAAAATTTGGCTTTTGCTTCAGCTATTTTTAGCATCATCGGCGATGTTTTTTGCGGCTCACGCCACCATTTTTAAGCTATATCAACCAGGTCGCTATACTGCCTACAGTTTGCGATTTATTGTAGTTTTCATAACTGCGATCGCCCTCACTTTAATTATCGATGGAGTCGGTCATTGGGCCTCAAAAAGCGCAACAATATTTGATGTAAAAAATCTAGTTGCACTAATTATGACAGGGACAATCGCTATCGCCGTTGTCCTTTATCCCTGCTTGGTCGAACAATTTCCCACAGTCGGGTATGTCGAAGGTAAAATGCCGGGTTTGTACAATTTTTTTGGGCAACAACCTAAAGATATTTTGATTGCTTCAATCGCGGCAGAGACTGATAAGTTGCCAACCTTTAGTCAGCGTTCAGTTTTGGTTGCAAAGGAATATGCAGTGCCGTATCAGAAAGGCTACTACAGCAGATATAGGCAGCGAGTTACCGACTTAATTCGCGCTCAATACACTCCCGATCGAGCTGTATTACAAAATTTTATTAATCAATATGGAGTTGATTTTTGGATGCTCGATCGCAATGCGTTGACTCTTCAGTATCTAGAGGAGTACGGCTGGATAGATCAGTTTGATACTACAACGCAGGCGATGCTTTCTCTCAAACAAGGGAAAATTCCCGCCTTAGCTTCAGCAATGACAAGTTGTGCTGTTTTTCAAAATGAAATTGTAGTGGTGTTGGAGGCGTCTTGTATTGTGAAATTGACCGGGAATTAAGGCGAGGCAGAGCCTTGGAATATGCGTTCTCAGGAATAGCAGGGGAACTAGAAAGAACTATTCGGATTCTGAACCTACAATTGCTGCACGGATCTTCTGTAAGCTGTTGTGTATTTAATTTGTATGTTGAGGGCGGGATCTCCTGCCCACCCCACAAAGGGAAAGATTTATTTTACTATGCAATTTAAATGCGGATTAGCTTAGGAGCGATCGCCCAATACGCTACAATCGAAATAAGAGATAATGGTGCGGGTCAATGACACAAGTTCTCGATCGCGAAACTCTCGATGGGCGAGTGGTGCTCAACGGCACTTGGGATCAATTCAAGTTAATCCAGAAGGTTGCGGAAGATTCCCCTGGCATAAAGTTGTCTTTTTTTGCAGGGGCGATCGAGATTCTGATGCCGGGATTCCAACACGAAAATTTTTCGGAAATCATCGGTTACTTGGTGACTACTTTTCTGCTGCAACAAGGTATTAAGTTTTACCCTTCTGGTTCCATGACGCAGGAGAAGGCACCAGAAGCTTCTACTCAAGCAGACAAATCGTTTTGTTTGGGAGAACCTAAGTTGATTCCCGATTTGTCGATCGAGGTGGTTTATACTAGCGGTGGACTGAGGAAGTTGCCAAAATATCGAGCTTTGGGCGTGCCTGAAACCTGGTTTTGGGAAGATGGCACGCTGCGGCTGTATCATCTCCGGGAAGATGGCTACGATCAAGTAATTCAGAGTCAACTTTCAGGATTGGAAACGCTGGATATCGATTTGCTAAGACGCTGCATTTTAATGGGTGAAACTGATTTGGCTGCAGCGGTTAAGGTTTTTGGGCAGGGAATCTCGATCGATCGTACATGACAGCAAGACGTTCGATTTTCCGGTGGAGGCGATCGAAATTTTAGTGGTTTTGGCAACATCTGAAAAAAAGAGCATCCCCAGATCCCGGACTTCTTAAATAAGTCTGGTTCTGCTGTTGCTGGGAACGAGAAATACAGTCTTTTGTAGGGGGAATCCCCCTGCGGTTGCCACTCCTCAGAGGTAATGTTGCGGATATCGTGCAATTAAATAATCTCCGAAATCCAAGATGAATATAGATTCGGGGTCAAGTTCACAGAAAATGAAAATTGCACAAAAGCTCGATCGCCAATTATCTCTTGGGCAAAAACATGACAACACTTTACGTCAACCCGCAAACAGGCAGCGATTCCGCAGTTGGCAGCCAATCGGCCCCATTCAAAACTATAGCCCGCGCGATCGCCCGCACTGCATCGGGAACTACGATTCACTTATCACCGGGAACTTACAGCGCTGCTAGCGGCGAAAAATTCCCCTTGGAAATTCCCTCGGGAGTAAAAGTTATTGGCAATGAAACTAATAAAGGTAGAGGCATTCTGATTCAAGGAAGCGGCAAATTTGTCAGTCCCACCGCTGCAAGCCAAAATATCACCATACTGCTAGCAACTAATTCCCAATTGCGCGGAGTAACTGTCACCAATCTCGATAGTCGCGGCACGGGAGTCTGGATTGAGTCAACTTCTCCAACTGTGGCTAACTGCACTTTCACACTTTGCAAGGGCGAAGGCGTTTTTGTCGCGGGCAACGCTAATCCTGCGATTCTCGACAACATATTTGTGGAAAACTCAGCGGCTGGCGTAATTGCGGCGGGAACTGCTAAGGGAGCAATACGGCGCAATATTTTTCAAAAGACGGGTTTCGGCATTTCTCTGCAAGCTCAGTCGGCTCCTTTGATTGCTGACAACCAAATTTTGGAAAATCGCTCCGGTATAGTTTTAGCAGGGGAATCTCAGCCGATTTTACGCAATAATCGCATCGAAAAAAATACGGAAGACGGTTTAACTGCCGTGGATAAATCGCTGCCAGATATTGGTACGGCTCAAGATTTGGGCGGCAATATTTTTCAGAATAACGGTGAATTAGACTTGCAAAACTCGACTGGGGTTAAGATTTCTGCGGTGGGCAATCAGCTCAATCCTTCGCGGGTGAAAGGTTTATTTGATTTGGGCAATGTGACGACGGCAACTCCGACTCCCGGCGGGCTAAAGTTCAGCGACATCAGTACGCATTGGGCTAAGGATTTTATCGATCGCTTGGCAAAGATGAATATTGTTAGCGGGTTTCCCAACGGCACTTTTCAACCTTACGAGATCGTAACTAGAGCTCAGTATGCGGCTGTGTTGGCGAAGGCGTTTGAATTGGTGCCGCGCCGTGAGGCGACGGTTTTTAAGGATGTGGCGGCGGATTTTTGGGCCAAGGGAGCGATCGACCAAGCTAATCGAGCTGGCTTTTTGGTGGGATACCCTGACAGCACGTTTCGCCCGGAGCAGAATTTGACTAGAGTTCAGGCGATCGTATCTTTGGTAAACGGCTTGCAGTTGGCGGGCGGCAACCCCAATTCTTTGAGCGTTTATGTCGATCGAGCTCAGATTCCCAGTTTTGCCACCGACGAGATAGCAACCGCCACAGAGCGCAAAATCGTGGTCAACTATCCCGCGCGCGAAAAGCTTTCCCCCGCCCACGACATCACCCGCGGCGAGATATCCGCCCTCATCTACCAAACTCTGGTAGCCACAAAGCGGGCCGAGCCAATTAACTCTCCCTACATCGTCTAAGGGAATTGGGAGACGAGGGAGAGGATAACTTGGGGCACAAAGAACTCACATCTTGCACCATTCTCGATTAACAGGCTTTCGGGCCCGTTCCGCGAAGAGTAGATTTTCTTGTGGGGAGTAGGGGTTGGGCAGGAGAGCCCGCCCTGAAAGGATTATTGAGAATGGTGCAATATCTCAGAAGAACCAACCCATATCCCCTCGCACTTGTCTCCGATTGCCTCACTCTCACTCACTCTCACCCACTCTCACTCTCGTCGGCTCTCCCAAGTCTTGATTTGCGAGTACCCGAATCGTTTTATGATTAAACATTAAGAAATTAAGCAATCCTTAAGGTTCGACTGTCAGATTATGGCTAAAATTCAATTCTCTCGGGGTATAGACGAAGATGCTGTGCCCGAAGTGCGCCTAACCCGTTCTAAAAGCGGAGAGCAAGGCACTGCCACGTTTACCTTTGAAAATCCCAAAGCTCTCAGCAGCAGCAGTACCGAAGACATTACTGGAATGTACATGATAGACGACGAAGGCGAACTCCTCACTCGCGAGGTTAAGGCTAAGTTCATCAACGGTCAGCCTGCTGGTTTGGAAGCTGTTTATATAATGAAAAGTACCGCAGAATGGGATCGATTTATGCGTTTCATGGAACGCTACTCGGAAGCAAACGGCTTAGGATTTAGCAAGGCATAATTGATGGGGAATAGGGCATGGGGCATGGGGCATGGGGCATTGGTTATTGGTTATTAGTTATTTGATAATGAATAACTGACAACGAACAAATCACAACTAACTAATGATTTCTTCCCTCTTCCCTTTTCCTGATTTCCTCTTTCTTCTTGCTTCTTCCTTTTTCCTTCAACATCTGTTATATGACGCCAATTCCTCACCCCGACTTATCTAACATAACCGTCAATTGCGCTATCATTACTGTTAGCGACACGCGATCGGCTGAAACAGACACTAGCGGCTTGTTAACTAAGAAGCTGCTAAAAGATGCGGGTCACTCTGTGGTAGCTTACACTGTTGTTAAAGATGATGCGGCAAAAATTGTATTGCAAATGCAGGCTTTTTCCCAGCGTGAAGATGTGGATGCAATCATTGTTAACGGCGGCACGGGTATCGCTCCCCGAGATACGACTTATGATGTGATGGAGAGTTTGCTCGACAGGATTTTACCGGGATTTGGGGAGATATTTCGGTTTTTGAGCTATCAAGAAATTGGTTCGAGGGCGATCGCCTCTCGCGCCGTTGCAGGGGTGTATCAAGGCAAGTTAGTCTTTTCACTTCCGGGCTCTAGCAATGGCGTGAAACTAGCTGTGGAAAAGCTAATTTTACCCGAATTAGTTCACTTGGTGACGCAGTTGCGCGGTGGGTGAGGGCTGAATTCGGTTAATCGACAGACCCAAAGCAATTTGGTTACAAGCCCCCCGATGCTTCCGTAGCGAGAAAATAGCTCGCTCATCCTCATCGCAAGCCCCCGGTTTGATCGGTGAGGTCGCTTTCTTCAATCTCTTCAATCTCTTCAATCTAAAATCTAAAATCTAAAATCTAAAATCGATCGACTGACTGCATTCACCGCAAGAAACGGGTGGCATTGAGCCTAGTCTGTGGCTAAAGTGAGGAAACATCAAAATTCCTTTGACTTAGACTAGATGATTTCGATGAAAAATGCGAGTGTCTGTGCTAGCGAAGATTATCACCGGATTGCTGGGGCGATCGCCTTCATGCGACAAAACCACCTAAACCAGCCCAATCTGGCAACTGTGGCACAACACGCCGGACTGAGTGAATATCATTTTCAACGGCTATTTACTCAATGGGCCGGCATTAGCCCCAAGCGGTTTTTGCAATATCTGACAGTTGAATATGCCAAGTCAAAAATCACTCAGAGTAAAAGCCTTCTCGACCTAACATTGGACGTGAGGCTATCGAGTCCCGGACGATTGCACGATTTATTTGTGAACTTAGAAGCAATGTCACCAGGGGAGTTCAAAGCAGGCGGAGCAGGTTTGCAAATTCGCTATGGCATTCATGATACCCCTTTTGGCAAATCTCTAATCGCGACAACTGCCCGCGGTATTTGTAATCTTTATTTCTTGGATACAACAGACGAACAAACCGCCGCCCAAAGACTGCGATTGACCTGGAAAAACGCTGAAATTATCCGCGATGAGCCAACCACTCAATCATTGCGCGACCTGATTTTCAATTCAGAAACTCTCAGCGAGCAAAAACCGCTAACACTGTTGGTAAAAGGCACTAACTTTCAGATTCAAGTTTGGCGGGCACTGTTGCAATTGCCATTTGGGGCGATCGCAACTTATCAAAGTATAGCTCAAATGGTAGCACGCCCAACTGCTGCTAGAGCTGTAGGAAATGCGATCGGTAAAAATCCGATCGGCTATCTAATTCCGTGTCACCGAGTCATTCGAGAATCTGGAGAACTCGGTGGCTATGGCTGGGGAGTAGAGCGTAAAACAGTCATGTTAGGTTGGGAAGCTAGCCGTACAATCTGCGATATATCGGGAAGAAAAGCTTAAGTTACATAGCTAGACGATCGACGAGAATCAACCGGGGGAATCCATATTTGGTGAGAGATACAACCCCTTGAACCTGCTGTGAATTGCCTTTGCTAGCTGCTTTTTTCCATCTTTCTCCGAGCGAATGTTCCATAGAATTTCCTCGCTGCATCGGTACCGCGTTAGCAGGTTGAGTGAAATATTCCCCCGACCTTCTTACCTTTTGTTTCCGGTTGCATCAGTATAGTTCAAATATCCCAACAGTCAGTTGCCCCGAAAGCATAATTTTACTGAACACTCAACAGCCAAAAGTCATCTCCCTCGTGCAACCGGAATTACTATCCAGCAAAATAGGTTATTCGATGAAAATCCCAGCCACTTTGTCTCCATTCATCGTCATGTGTACGACAAATTCATCTCCACCATCTTCAAAACTCAGTTTCCACAAATAAATCTGACAATTACCTTGTTTTAGATCGCCAAAATAATTAATTGAATATCCCTTTTGCAGGCGAGAAGCGAGCTGATCGCTAACGTCGTCAAACATTTTTTGTGTAATGCTCGCTTTGTAGCCTGCATCACCAACTGTTGTAAAAAGCTCGTAATTTTTCGATGCTGTCGCATCCAAAATAACCTGCAAACAATCGATGACGTTTTGAGAGGGGGCTGTCGGGTTCATGATGATGTCCTTCATTGAGGGTTTGATCAAAATGTGTAACAAATGGCGCTACTAATAGCTCCTACGGCCGTCTAATATGAAATCCGGTAGCACGGGAATTATTTATCGGTAGGGGCGCGGTTGCAGAAATCTTTAAATCCACAGATTAGACTATTTACACTCACACACCGCCCCAAGAATTGAATAATATCTATGCAACTTTTATATTTATAGCAGTTTTCAATCGAATTAAATAAAGACAGCTTTAGACACGGCACTGCCGTGTCCTACCCGATATCTGTAGTTCACTATACTGAAAAGCGCTATATTGCTTTAGCAACAATAGTGCGGTGTCGGACGGTATTGCAAGTGATTGTCGGCTGGGCAAAACCCGAATCAATTAAAGCTTGCTCAATATCCAACCCAAAATACTGATCCAAATAAGGCTCCGTACTCTTGAGCAAAGTCAAAATATAAGGAGGCATTTTGGCGTAAACTTCCGACTGAGGATTCATATCCATAATTGTCAAATGTCCGCCAACACGCAACAAACGCCTCGCTTCCCGGAATATTTCTCTAGTAGCTTTCTGCGGCAATTCGTGACAAACTAAACAAATAGAAACTAAATCAAAAGCAGCCGCAGGCAAACCAGTAGATTCAGCAGCAGCGTGAACCCACGTCGGAGATTTTTGATTTAAAGATTCAGATTCTCGCTGTTGGGAACGGTATTTAGCAACTGCTAAAAAATAAGGAGACAACTCTACCCCAGTCATCTTAGCTTCCGGGTAAACATCCCCAAGAGCAAACGTACTCAATCCCACACTGCATCCCAAATCCACAATATCTTGCGGTGAAGAAGCAATCTGAGATTTTATGACTTCGTGATAGCTAGCGCGGAGTTTAGCATCGCCTTCGGCACCCGCTTCCGGGCAAATTCCCGAGTGAACTGTACGGGCGGCAACTTCAACTTCTGTAGCAGCTTCCCAACTCATATTACCTTTTTCATAAGCGTGGAATGAAGTTAGATAATATTTGGGGTAAACAAGATCGGGATTTTGAACGCTGAGCAATTCTGCATCCCAATTTCGAGCTAAAAGTGCTTGGGCTTCTTGTCGCCAATTCACTCCGATTTTTTCTGCTCTTTTTATCATCATTTCCCGCGCTTGGTGCTTGGCTAGATTAGCCAAAGGTTTGATGGATAGTACGCCATTTACTAAACGCGAGGCTAATCCGGGAGTTTTGCTAACTGCAACAGTCATATTTTATTTTTTTCTATTTTGCGCCATCCATTTTAACACGCCTAGGCGATTTTGAGTCGGTCAATATAATGAAACTTAACTTGGTGCTGGCAAGTGAAATGTAAATGTTTTGTGGAAAAGACTTTTTTTTAATGAACCGCAGAGGGCGCAGAGAACGCAGAGGAGCGAGAAGAGAGAAAAGCTCAGAGGATTGCAAAACTGGAGCTGGTCGTCTAATATTTATTTGTGCTTACCTACTTAGTTCTGGGGAATTCATCGGAATTCTGGAATCACATTTGCCGAAGTTGGAGTATTTGGAAGAACACTTTAAATCTGGCTATTCAGGAGTTTGTGATGAGCAAATCTATTGTGGAATTGGTTGACAATTTGCCGTCGGGTGGCGTCACTGTGATGATGCTCAAATCTCTCGATTTTGTGGTGCCGGGGGAGTGGAACAATCTCACGGGTTTTGATAATACTATTCAAGCGGTGACAGGGGAAACAAAGCGGAAATTAGTTGAGAAAATTCGCGATCGCGCGATCGAGCTTTACGCTAACCCCAACGAGCCCTATCAAGGCGCAGTCAGGCTTTACCAGTTAGCAGACAGCGCCGACAGTGCGTTAGGTGCAACGGCTATGGCGAATAAAATCGGCGAAAACATCGGCTTTCTTTCCTTTCTCAACCGCCTCACTCCCAAAGCTGACACAACTCAAACGATCGACTTGTGCGTCAAAGTGGCGATCGAGCTAATTGCCTTCTGCAAACTTAACAATATTTCCCTTGACAATGTGGGAAATTTTGGTAATTATTTATCCCATTACAAAGGCGAATCTCTGATGCGGATGGCTGCATTAGTATGTGCTGACGGTTTAATTCCCCTTGGCCCGGACTTTATTAGAGCAGCACAAAATACTCTAGGCGGATTGAATCCTTCAACTTTGCAGCAAAACTCAACATTCCAAAATATCAGCAACCTAATTCCCGGCGCAAATAATTCACAAAAGTTCGGATTTGTGACAACAACTTTCGCTTCAGCGCAAGGTTGGATGAACAATTTAGTACAGTCTCGCGGCTTAACTCCCGCCATAGTTTTAGGCCATCTCAAGCAATACATTGATGTTGCCGATGACAAGTTGGATTATGTGGCGGCGTTTTTAGACATGACTACCAATTATTACGAACATACGGGAATTCAGACGGTTGCTCGCCGATTGATCGATCGAGCTTATGCTGAAATAGCCTCTGGCAGATACTAGAAAACTCGTTCTCAGGTGAGGGAACAGTGCGAGGCCCAGCCTCTGGATATGCGTTCCCAGGCTGAGCCTGGGGACGAGCGAATAAACCTGGCAATGTGAGTTAAAATAAGCTGATTATGTTTAGCAAACCTCTTTTAATCGCATTGTGAAAAACAAATCGCTTCCTTCATCCGTAACAGTCAAGCTAGGCAAATTTGTCTGGACATCAATGTGGCAATTAATGATGTCAAAACTAGCGCCGCCCGATCGCACGGGAGCATACATTCGCCCCAGCAGCAGTTTCCGCAACTTTGTCAGCACAGAAGCAGACAACCCTCACCAACCCGCTGCGGGACGGTATCGCCTCTTCGTGGGTACGGGATGCCCTTGGGCGCACCGCACTCTGGTGACGAGGGCGCTCAAAGGGCTGGAAGATGCGATATCCGTGTCTGTTGTCTATCCCTCGGAAGGGGGAATGTGGGTGATGGAGTCGGAGACTTTTGGCTGCAAGACGATGCCGGAACTTTACCAGTTGGCTTTACCGGGCTATCAGGGGCGGTGTACGGTGCCGGTGCTGTGGGATGACTCGACAAAGACGATCGTCAATAACGAGAGTTCGGAAATTATTGTGATGCTAAACTCGGAGTTTAACGAGTTTGCTAGCAATCCTGAAATGGATCTTTATCCTCTGGATTTGCGATCGCAAATTGATGAGTGGAATGAGAAGATTTACCAATCGGTGAATAACGGCGTTTATCGCTGCGGTTTCGCGCAATCTCAAGCTGCTTATGACTCGGCTTGCAGTGAATTGTTTGCTGTTTTAGACGAGATCGATCGATCGCTTTTGAGGAGTCGTTATCTTTGCGGCGATCGGGTAACATTAGCAGACGTGCGGCTTTTTACTACTCTATTCCGTTTTGATGCAGTTTACTACAGCTTGTTCAAATGCAATGTGCGCCGCATTCAAGATTACGAGCATTTGGGAGCTTATCTGCGCGATTTGTACCAGTTACCGGGAGTTGCTGGCACTTGCGATTTGGAGGCTGTGAAGCGCGATTATTACGGCAATTTGTTCCCGCTGAATCCCGGCTGCATTATCCCCGCTGGGCCCGATCCGGCGAGTTTGCTCAAAGCTCACGATCGCGCCGGAGTCAGAAACCGGGTTTCTTAACAAAATCGGGCGTGAAAATGCCAGAATTATCGCAGAAACCCGGTTTCTTGGATGGCTGGGCGATCGCGTGGGGAATCAGAAACCGGGTTTAGCTCGTTACCAGGCTCTGCCTGGGAACGCCTTCCCAGAGGCTGGGCCTCGCCTTAACCCTCTAACAAACCCTCCATCCTCTCCTTTACTCAAACCTCACGATCTACAAAATATTGATGTTATTTTGAAGTGAGATTAAGCAATATTCAAAATCAAATCATGTCTGGCGATCGGCCTTTCATCTCAAAAGGCGATCGTACTTATATACAAAAATCAAAACAAGGAATTGGCAATGTTAGAAAATAAGGGCGATCGGAAAGTACAGCAGCGCATTGAACAGGCACGGCGAGAGGGAGCAATAGCACTCGATTTAGGGGGTCTAAAATTGAGGGAACTGCCAGAGGCGCTCGCATCCCTCACCCAGTTGCAACGGCTTTACCTCTCCAACAACCAACTGACGGAAGTACCAGAGTCGATCGCATCCCTCACCCAGTTGCGACAGCTTTACCTCTCCAACAACAAACTGAGGTCACTGCCAGAGTCAATCGCATCCCTCACCCAGTTGCAACAGCTTTACCTCTCCAACAACCAACTGACGGAAGTACCAGAGTCGATCGCATCCCTCACCCAGTTGCGACAGCTTTACCTCTCCAACAACAAACTGACGGAACTGCCAGAGTCAATCGCATCCCTCACCCAGTTGCAACAGCTTGACCTCTCCTACAACCAACTGACGGAAGTACCAGAGTCGATCGCATCCCTCACCCAGTTGCAACGGCTTTACCTCTACAACAACAAACTGACGGAACTGCCAGAGGCGCTCGCATCCCTCACCCAGTTGCAAAAGCTTCACCTCTACAACAACCAACTGAGGGAACTGCCAGAGGCGCTCGCATCCCTCACCCAGTTGCAACTGCTTTACCTCTCCTACAACCAACTGACGGAACTACCAGAGTCGATCGCATCTCTCACCCAGTTGCAACGGCTTGACCTCTCCTACAACCAACTGACGGAACTACCAGAGGCGCTCGCATCCCTCACCCAGTTGCAACGGTTTGACCTTGACAACAACCAACTGACGGAAGTGCCAGAGGCGATACGCTCCCTCAACCAGTTGCAACAGCTTTACCTCTCCTACAACCAACTGACGGAAGTGCCAGAGGCGATACGCTCCCTCACCCAGTTGCAACAGCTTGAGCTCCACAACAACCAACTGACGGAAGTGCCAGAGGCGATACGCTCCCTCACCCAGTTGCAACAGCTTGAGCTCCACAACAACCAACTGACGGAACTACCAGAGTCGATCGTATCCCTCACCCAGTTGCAACGACTTGACCTCTCCTACAACCAACTGACGGAACTACCAGAGGCGCTCGCATCCCTCACCCGGTTGCAACGGCTTTACCTCTCCAACAACCAACTGACGGAACTACCAGAGGCGCTCGCATCCCTCACCCGGTTGCAACGGCTTTACCTCTCCAACAACCAACTGACGGAACTGCCAGAGGCGCTCGCATCCCTCACCCAGTTGCAACGGCTTGATCTCGACGACAACCCTCTCAATCCTGACCTCGCTGCTGCCTATGAGCAAGGCACTGAAGCCGTCTTGCAATACCTGGGGGCAAAAGCATAAGCACAAATCACCCTGAATGAAGCCAAACTGATTTTGATCGGTGAAGGCGAGGTGGGCAAGAGTTGTCTTTTGGGCGCATTGCGCGAGGATGAATCGCTAGAAAGTCGTCCCACCACTCACGGCGTTGAAATTAAGCCAGTTATTGTCACCCATGCCGACAGTGGCACAGAGATATCACTCAATGGTTGGGATTTTGGCGGTCAACCGGTTTATCGATCGACACATCAGTTGTTTTTCAGTGCACCAGCCGTGTATCTGGTGGTGTGGAAGCCGCGGGAAGATCCCCAGCAGGGCTTTATTGCAAATTACCCTCTGGTGCGAACACTCTCGTCAACCGCTTCCCGCCTTAAATCCTAACGACAAAAAGAAGGGAGTTTATGAATTGGAAGTGTCGCGCCAATGGTTTACCAAAGCAGCCCCCTATCTCAAAATTTTGACCGGAACCCTTAGTCTAGTCTTACCTGTCGCAGCCTCGGCAACCAAGCTAATGCTAGATGAAGCCACCTACAAAGGTATTGAAGAGGAACTCGATTTCGGACAAAAAAGCATCGAATCTACCTTGAAAGGAAGCGATCTAGCGACTAATTTGTCTACCGAAAGTGAAGCCCCTGATTGGCAACAGGGCGAAGCAGCCATCCGCGCCCAAGGCTCGATTTTGCGAGAATTACACGCCCTACTAAAAGCAAAAGATCCTGGCTTTGGTGGCTTGGTGCGGGTGCAGAACAGACGCCGCGAATTCCTGTGGGTTCACGAGCAGTTTGTAGATGAGTATTAAAATTTTTCTATTGACACCATTATTGCGATCGTGTGATAATTTAAACAGGAAATCTCAGGTTGCCATGCTCTGCCTGGAAGGAGAGCAATACCAAATCCAGCATCTAAGCATCTAATCTTCAAGCCGGCCTGGGAATGAGGAAATAGTCTCGCTAAATGTCCTGACTGTGATTTTCCGGCCTAAATCCTGAGCTAGTAAATCGATACCGTCAATAACTTTATTTGGCTCTGCAATACTCAAAACCTCATAGCATTTTTCCCGATAATCGGGACGATCTTGGAAATACTGAATCGCTCGATCGAGCGGTTCCATAACTTGATAAGCTGCTTCCGCTTTGTCGATCGCCCTTTGGGGAATAGCACTCGCCAACCTTTGCACAGCCAAGTCGATTAAATCTCTAGAATTTACCCGATCGCTCGGCCATCGATCGGCATTTGCCAACAACTTTTCTGCTATACTATCAATTTGATTCAAACAAGGAACAGGCGACCAATTTGGATAATTTGGTTCGCCCAAATCAATTCGCCCTTCACAAACCATCTCGAATTTAATAGTAGTGCCATCAACAATAACAGGAAATCTTATCCCATACTGGTTGGCTTGAATATCGTTCGGGAGAACAATGCGTGAAGCGAAGCTATCCCCAAGGGAATCGCGACTACCAAAAATCGCATCATAGCCTCCTTCTGCAACTTTTCGGCGCAGGAGACGGTAGCCACGATCCATCGGACACATAAAGTCAATATCCTGGCTCAACCGATATTCTCCGTGTTCCATACTTACCAACGTTCCTCCGCCAAAATACGCCCGACATTCCTGTAGAAATTCGACATTCAAGTGGCTGAGTACAGTTAATATCTTTTGATGAATTTCGCGTTTAAACATTGCTTGAGGACTTACCCAATTTTCGGGAGTGTTTGGCGAGCAACTGCTTCCCAGTTCCGCAATTAGCCAAGACTGATGCTGTTGGCTAATTGCTTGAATAAAAGCCAGTTCCTCAAAGCTAGGTGTTCCCAAAACTCCCCAATAATGCCAGCCGGATTCGTAGCGGCATAGCATTTCCTTGAAACTCAATTTTTTTACATCAGCAACTTGCCAGCAGATAGCTTGAAGGAATGGGAGTTCGGCGGGAATTGTCAACCCAGTTGCTATTTCTTGATGGTTCATCTGCTTTCGGGGAAAGCGAGGCTCTGCCTCTGGATATGCGTTCCCAGGCAGAGCCTGGTAACGAGGAATTTTGTTTGAGTCCGCCTGCGCGGACTTTGTTTGTGGAGCATCCGAATTCTATTCGGCGGGTTCTATTCCCTTGGTTTCTAGCTTCCCGATAAAATCTCTTCGAGTGCTAATTTCAGCGTCGGATATTGGTATTGAAAACCGCTAGCTAAAGTTTGTTTGGGCAACACTTTCTGCCCTTCCAAAACAACTTTTGCCCCGTCTCCCAACAGCAATTCTAAAGCAAAACTTGGCACCGGCAACCAAGAAGGCCGCTGCAAAACTTCTCCTAAAGTTTGACACAATTCATTCATCCGCACCGGATTCGGTGCTGTCGCATTCAAAACACCTTCAACTTGCGGATTTTGCAAAGCGTACAAAATTAAATCAACCACATCCTCGCGATGAACCCAAGAAAACCACTGTTTTCCTGTGCCAATCGGCCCGCCTGCAAATAGTTTAAAAGGTGGCAGCATTTTTGCCAGCGCGCCTCCCATTCCCAAAACTATCCCCAACCGCAAAATTGCTAGCCGCGTTCCCGCATTTTTTGCAGGTTGGGCGGCTGCTTCCCAGTCTTTGCACACTGCTGCTAAAAAATCGTCTCCCGCAGGGCTAGTTTCGTCAAACTCAGCGGTTTCGCTGGTTCCGTAATAGCCGATCGCCGATGCGCTAACAAACACAGAAGGCCTAGGATTAGCATTGACGATCGCCTCGACCAATTTTGCCGTCGTCAGTCTGCGACTGTCCAGAATTGCTTGCTGGCGCGCCTCTGTCCACCTTTCCTCCGCAATCGGCACTCCTGCTAAATTGACAACAGCGTCGCAGCCAGCGATCGAATGCAGCCAATCACCAGACTTCGCTGGAGTGTAGGCGACAACTTCCAAATTCGGATAAGCTGAAGCCGGAAAAACTCGGCCAGCCTTCGCCGCATCCCTGCTGAAAACCAAAACTTGATGTCCCGCAGCTTGCAGCTTCTCCACCAGCCGGCTACCTACAAATCCCGTTGCTCCCGCGATCGCTACTTTCATTTTTTACCCGCAATGCACATCAACAGTAGTTTAGACGATCGTCCAAACTTGTTTTGAATTATACAAAAATAAAGAGCAGCCTCGATCGCCTCCACACAAGCCAAGTGTATTTTCATTAAACTGATAAAGGACGCGAGGATTAAAAACAATGCCTGCAAAAAAACCAAAGCTTCTAATTGCTGCCGCCATCGTCGCAGCAGGTAGCGCCGCGGTCTACTTTTACTTCCAGGGTTTGAACAACAAAGTATTCAACCCTCAAGAGAGTGCCAAAGTTATACCTGACGAAGCCATGATGGCCGCGTTCATCTCCCCCAATCCCCAAGCGCTGGCCGAGTTGCAGCGATTTGGCACCCCTGGGGCTCAAAAGCTGGTCGGCATGGGTTTGAAGACCTTTCAGGAACAAAGCTTGGCAGGCACCCAAATCAACTTTGACAGGGACTTAAAGCCTTGGCTGGGGGGGGTGATGGTCGCTTTGCTGCCCCCTGATGCTGCGGCAAAAACTGAGCCTCCTAAGCTGCTGGTTGTAGTCAGCGTCAAAAATAAAATTAGCGCTTGGAATTTTGCGAATAAATTAAAATCTCAACAAGGTGCAACTACTCAAGAAACCGAGTATAAAGGAGTTAAAATTTCTGAGATTGCAGAGCCAACCGGCAAGCGCTACAGTGTGGCTTTGCTGAACGACCAATTAGTGATGGCTCCTTTGAAAAAGCCTGTGGAATTGGCGATCGATACTTTTAAAGGAGAACCCTCCCTAGCCACCCAGCAGAGTACAACTAAGTTTTTTGCAGAGAGTGCTGGTGTCAAGAATCCGATCGCAACTGTTTATATTGCTGACTATCCTGCGGCAATTGAGCAATTGAAAGCTAATTTGCCCGCAGATATCCAGTTGCCTTGGACAGTGTTTTCGCAGTTCAAACAAGTCAAGTCTTTGGTTGCGGGAATTGGAGCGGATAGTGAGGGATTGAGGGTAAAAACTATTGCTCAGTTAGACCCTAAATTCGTGCAGCAAAATCCACAATTCGCATCGAAATTGTTGCCCAGATTTCCTGGTGAAACTATTGCTTTAGTCGGCGGCAAGGGACTAGATCAAATTTGGTCGCAAGCGACAGCCCAGGCAAAAGATAGCCCGGAAGTTGACAGGGGAGTTCAGCAGGTGAGGGATAGTTTTAAGCGGTTGGATCTGGATGCGGATCGAGATGTTTTTGGTTGGATGAACGGGGAATTTGCGATCGGGGCGATCGGTTCCAATCAAGGCATTTTGTCTCAGTTGGGGATGGGGGCGGCGATGATTTTTGAAACTAGCGATCGCCCTGCAGCCGAAGCAACTCTGAAAAAACTCGATGCGATCGCCAAAAGCAATCCTACAGTCAGCGTCGCCCCCAGACAAGTTCAAGGCAAAGAGGTTACGGAGTGGCAAATACCCCAGCAAGGAACTTTATTCGGGCACGGTTGGCTGAATGAAAATTCTGTGTTTGTAGCTTTCGGCGGCCCTTTAGTTGATGTGATTACTTCGACGCCACCGCAACCGTTAAGCAGCAGTCCGAGTTTTCAGGCGATCGCCACTTCTTTACCGCGGGCCAACCAAGGTTACTTTTACATAGATATGGAAAAAACCATGTCTTGGGCTAACCAATATTTGCTCGCAGTACAGCCAAATTTAGTTTCCCCGCCCGCCGCTGAATTGCTGAATTCTCTCCGAGGAGTTAGCGTAGCCACAGCTTCTACGCAACCGACAACTGCTGAGTTGGAGATGCTTTTTGCCTTGAAGAAATCTAACAATTAGCTAATCGGGAATCAGTAATTCTTCCTTCTATCCTTCTATCCGTTAAATCCCTTACACTGCGCGTTGGCCAACTTCCTTCAGACCAAAAAAGTTGCTCAAAAAAAAGTTGCTGCCTCTCTGGGGAGGGCAGCTACTCAAATAAAGCATCTTAAAGTCTCTCAAAACTTCAGAATTAACCTTCAGACATTCCCGATTTATTCGGCAATTGCAAATCATCCGGGTCTACGTAGTGACAAACTGCTTTGTCCATGCAAATCAAGGCCCAGCCGGATTTATCGATGCTCATCAACTTGTAAGAAGCTGGCTGAATAAAGAAACCTTTGTGGTTGCGGGTTGCGGGTTTGATGTTAACGTGGCTGTCAGTGCTCATCTCTTTACAACTCCTAGTATTATGGTAGTAAAATTTCAAAACCGCTGAGCGGGTTTGTCAATCGTCTAAGTTTTCAAATACTAGCACTGACTTTCTGAGTTTTCCATAAAGTTATTTATTGATTTATTACGATCTCGTAATAAATCCCCAAGCCGATTTCCTCGATCCCCGTCCAAAAATCGACTTGTTTGCGCGGTTACGGCTCCAGAAGCCACTGTTTAACCCGAGCTAGACTCTTCCAATCCGGTTTTCGGCTTAATCCTTCTTCAAAATTTTTTTTAACTTCGTCGAGTAACTCTTCCGAAGCCATCAGGAGTTGCTGAGCGACTTCTACGTGGGGGCGCACCCCTTTTTCTTTGAGGTCGAGGATGGCAACTGCTAGGTTGATGCGAGCTTGGGGGTCATGAGGGTTCAATTTAACGGCTGTTTTCGCTGCTTTTTGAGCCGATGCGGGTTTATTTTCCAACAGGTAGAGCCACGCGAGGCTAGCCCAGGCATTGCCATTTTTGGGAGCTTTTTCGCACACTTCTTTAAACACGGGGATCAGATTAGCCGGGGCTTCGCCAGCTTGATAGCGATCGAAACCGTCTTTAAACAATTCTTCAGGGGTCATTCGATTTTAGATTTTGGATTTGAGATTTTAGATGGGAAAGAGCATTGGATGCCGGACGCAGCAAGGCAGTCCGAGGCATTCTCAGCAATTAGCAATTACCAATCCCCAATGCCCTCTTTTCCGATTTATGTAGAAAAAGAACTGCCACAACCGCAAGTTTGAGTTGCGTTGGGGTTAGTAAACTGAAAGCCGCCCCCGATCATAGCATCGCTGAAGTCGAGAACCAAACCGTAGAGATAAAGAATGCTCTTGCGATCGCAAACTACCTGAAAACCGTCGTAGTCGAACACTTCATCGTCGGATTTGACAGTGCTCGGATCTGCGAAATCCATCACGTAGGACATTCCAGAGCATCCGCCCTGGCGCACCCCTACCCGCAAGCAGAGGTCTTTACCCTGTTTTTCTCTCAGAGCTAAAACTTGACGGACAGCAGAGTCCGTCATTTGAATTCCACGCTGTTGTGAAGTGGCTTGAGTCATAATTTGCCGAACTCCTGAGATTGTCTAATGCTAAGAGTTTAATCTTATCCCTCCATTGTACAGGCATTCGCCAGAAGGCTTTCGGTTAGACGCTGACGGCAGAATTTTTAGCTTCTAATTTTTAATTCCCGTGGGGCCTCGTTCCCAAGCTCGATGTCCTCTCCCCCTATAGGGTTTATGATTGATAAGCAGCGGTTGACCGGCTACCGGCACCGCAACAATGCTTCACCCAACGGGCTTACTCTATGGCAGCGCTGAATCGCACTACTCTTCGTCGGCTACAAAACTTACCTCAAATTCCCAGCGTGTGGGAGGGCGATCGCCGACCCTTATCTAATGCTGACTCACACATGATGATAGATGACGATGACGTTCTAGAAGCTGGTGGCGAGTGCATTCTCTGGGTCGATGGCTCCGAAGGAGTCGTGAGGGCTATGGACATGGTAGGCCCAGATGCCGGCCCAGAGGCGCTCGTCCGGGCCCTGCTACGGGCAATGGAACATCCCCAAAGTCCGGCTCCCGCAGTCCGGCCCCAAAAAATAGTAGTCAAAAACCGAGAAATTCAATTTTATCTGCGGGGCGTACTTCAAGATTTAGGCATTTCCATTGACTACGTGCCGGAATTGCCCTTAATTGACGAAATATTTCGCGGCATGGAAGAGGTCGCCATCAACAGACCTCCTGAGTTGCCCCCTCAGTATGCTGAAGTTTTAATGGAAAAAGCTGCTCAAATTTGGCAAGATACTCCGTGGCGGACTTTGAGCGAACACCAAATTATTTCTATTGAAATCAATCAGTGGGATGTCGCCAGCCTCTACGTGTCCGTATTGGGGCAAGGCAGAATGGATTACGGAGTTTTACTGTACCGCTCTCTAGAATCCTTGAAACGGTTTCGAGAACGAGTCGTCAACGATGAATCTTTTGAAGATTTAGAACAGGCTTTTTTAGGGCAAGACTGTTTGTTTCTTACCTTTGAAAGTGCCGCCGATCTGGATGAGGACGACGACGAAGAAATTAATTTAGCCGATTTGCCTCCATCGGAAATTGAACCCAATTTCGGCAACTTACATCCTTTAGAAGGATTGCGATCGATTCTTTACGAAGAAGAAGCCCTCACGATGTTAGTTGCTCTCGAAGCATTTCATCGCTTTTTCCGCAACGGCCGCCGGAAATTGGGCTCAGACACTTTTCCCAGTCTTAGCAGCCGCTACCGCATCCCAGTGCCACAGCCTGACGGAGAAATTCAACAGGTATCTGTTAAAGTTTCCACCATGCCCGAGGTATCAGACGAATTATTTCAGATGCTCGGTGATGACGATGATGACGATGATGATGAATTTGACAAGCCACTGCTGCGGGACGATTTGGTGCCGCAAAATTCATTTTTGAGTCTCGGCGCCGTACCTTGGGAAACGGTAGAGTTCCTGCGCCAAAGTGTCCAGTTTTACCAAGGTGCAGAAATTGATATTAATACCGCCGGAGATGGTTTGCCGGTGGTGATGATCCAAACTTCTCATCCGAAGGCAAAAACTATGATTCAGGATTTGAAAGAAGCTGGAGGGGTGAAGGGGATTGGTTTTAATCCGGGCGAAAATCCTTTTCAGGATGAGCAATACGACTTGGGTATTTTGCAAACAAAAAATGGGGATCTGTATTTGTTTGGGGAGTTTAATGAAGACGATCCGGTGCATCAGGAAGCTCGCAAGAAGTGGGACAGTCGCTGTAAATTAACCAACGGTTGGTGCGGTTTGATTATTGCTAAAGGGTTGATGGGTGCTTCTCGCGGTCAGCCTCAGTTTAAGGATATGATCGCTTTGCTTGAGGTGCGCTGGGTGTCTGCTAAAGACTTGGGAATTGGGCCACTTCAGTTGATGCCGATGTTTTGAAGTTAGTTGACTGTTGACTGTTGACTGTTGACTGTTGACAGAAGGAAGAGGTAAAAGTAATTTGTAAGGTGCGCCGCAGCGCACCGTGGTTTTTAAATTATTAAGGAGAATGATTATGTCAAATTCAACTCAAAAGCGAGAAGTTTTAGTCGCCCTTGATGCTGAATTCGCCGATCAAATAGACCGACTTACTGATAATTGGACGGAGGCGATAGAGCAGGCTCTCCGTCTCTGGTACGCTAAGCAAATCGAAGATAAGTTGCGGAAATTTTATCAAAACCGCAGCAAAGCAGATATTGAGGATGAAAAAGAATGGTTTAATTTGGTAGAGGAACAGATAGAAGAAACATGGAGCAGCGATGGACTCTAACTCAAAAGCGAACACTTATCCTCGCCAAGGTGAGATTTACCTTTCAAGAGCTTTGCGCCAGTTAGGAGATACCAAAAAAAGACCTGTAGTTGTGGTTTCCCCCGATATCCGCAACGAGTTTACTGATTCTGTCATTGTTGTTCCTTTCACCAGTAACCTTGCAGGAGTAGAAAATCCTACTCGTGTCTTGATTCCTGCAGGTGAGGGAGGATTGCAAGCTGATTCTCTAGCTGTATGTGAAAACGTTTCTGCTTTGCGGCAGACATTCCTAGAACAAGGCCCTTACGGTCAACTTAGTGCGGATGTCCTAGCAAGAATTCAGAGGGCTGTACAAGTGTCGATCGGCATTTATGAACTTTGAATGTTTCGGAAATTCTAAAATTTGTTACAATCTGTAAAAATACTGGAAAGGATAGGTAAAATGCGGGTTGCGATCGCAGGTGCGGGACTGGCTGGAATGACCACAGCAGTCGATTTAGTGGAGGCCGGCCACGAAGTAGAAATTTTTGAGTCCCGCCCCTTTGTCGGCGGCAAAGTCGGCAGTTGGGTAGATCCCGACGGCAATCACGTTGAAATGGGTTTGCACGTCTTCTTCGGCTGCTACTATAACTTATTTGCCCTGATGAAAAAAGTGGGAGCTTTTGACGATTTGCTCCTCAAAGAACACGTCCACACTTTTATCAATCGAGGCGGCGAAACTGGTTCTTTGGATTTTCGCTTCCCCGTCGGTGCTCCGTTTCACGGATTGAAGGCATTTTTCACTACATCCCAGCTATCCGTACAAGACAAAATTCAAAATGCGATCGCCCTGGGAACTAGCCCGATCGTCCGAGGTTTGATAGACTTTGACGGGGCAATGAAAACTATCCGCGATTTGGATAAAATTAGCTTCGCTGACTGGTTCCGCAGCCAAGGTGGCAACCAAAACTCGCTCAAAAGAATGTGGAATCCGATCGCCTACGCACTGGGTTTTATCGACACTGAAAATATTTCAGCCCGGTGTATGTTGACAATATTTCAATTCTTTGCATCCAAAACCGAAGCCTCTGTCATGCGGATGCTGGCCGGTTCTCCCAACGAATATTTGCACAAACCAATTGTGGAATATTTGGAAAATAAAGGAGCCAAAATTTACACGCGGCGCAGAGTCCGAGAAATTCAGTTTGAAGAAGGCGAAGAAACCCGCGTGACAGGCTTGGTAGTAGCTAACGGCGAAACAGAAGAAAATATTACCGCAGACGCTTACGTTTTCGCCTGCGACGTGCCGGGAATTCAGAAAATATTGCCCCCAGCTTGGCGCAAATGGTCGGAATTTGACAACATTTATAAATTAGATGCGGTGCCGGTGGCGACTGTACAATTGCGGTTCGACGGTTGGGTAACGGAACTGGAAGACGAAGCCAAGCGCAAACAGTTGAGCCATGCTGTAGGAATCGATAATTTGCTATATTCAGCAGATGCAGATTTTTCTTGTTTTGCAGATTTGGCGCTGACAAGTCCCAAGGATTATTATCAAGAAGGACAAGGTTCGCTGTTGCAGTTGGTGCTGACACCGGGAGATCCGTTTATCAAACAAAGCAATGAGGCGATCGCCCAACACGTACTCAAGCAAGTTCAGGATTTATTCCCCTCAGCGCGGGAATTAAATATGACTTGGTACAGTGTAGTGAAGCTCGCTCAATCTTTGTATCGCGAAGCACCGGGAATGGATGTTTTCCGCCCTGCTCAAAAAACGCCGATCGCCAATTTCTTTCTAGCAGGAAGTTACACTCAGCAAGACTACATTGATAGCATGGAAGGAGCGACACTTTCAGGCCATCAAGCGGCTAAGGCAATTCTCGAAGCTTACGGTCATTAGTCATTAGTCCTCTCTCGTTTTCTCTGGTTCCCAGGCTATGCCTGGGAACCAGAAAGAAACAATTCTTCAATCTAAAATCTAAAATCTAAAATCTAAAATCGCATGACTGATTGGTTAGAACACAGTGTCCAAGTAGAAGTGGCAATTCCCATCGAATTAGCGTGGCAACTCTGGTCAGATTTAGAGCAAATGCCGCGCTGGATGAAGTGGATAGAATCTGTTCATGTTCTCGAAGAAGATCCAGAATTGTCTCGCTGGAAACTCGCAACTGGCGGGTTAGAATTTAGCTGGCTTTCTCGGATTCTCAAATTAGTGCCGAATCAGATAATTCAGTGGGAATCGGTAGACGGCTTACCAAATCGAGGTGCGGTAAGATTTTACGATCGCAAAGACAGCAGTATCGTCAAGCTGACAGTGGCTTACGGAATTCCCGGCTGGCTGGGAAAATTGATGGATAACCTATTTCTCGGCCGCGTGGTTGAATCGACAATTCAGGCTGACTTGGAAAGGTTTAAAGAGTATGCTCTGAAGGTGAAAGCGACATCTTAAATTATGAGGAATAAACTCATGACTACAAACTGGTTATTAGTCATGACTTTAGTTTTTTAAGTTCTAATTTAGGACTTATGCACCAGAACCAAGAAACCGGGTTTTTGAACCGAGATTGAAAGTTGGAAGCAAATATATTGGTTAAAAACTCGGTTGCTGTTCGCCCGTGCGTCCAGGACTATAATTGTAACGCGAGAGTCGATCGCCCTTTTGCCTCAGTATCATAGAGAGATGCTGCTGATTCCTTCTCGGTTCAGTTATGAGTTACTGCCTAAACCCCACCTGTCAAAAGCCGCAAAATGCCGACCGTACCCAATTCTGCCTGAATTGCGGCTCCAAACTGTTGCTCAGAGAGCGTTACCGCGCCATCAAACCCCTCGGGCGCGGCGGTTTCGGCCGCACTTTTTTAGCAGTAGATGAAGACAAACCCTCAAAACCGCGCTGTGCAATTAAACAGTTTTTCCCCCTATCTCAAGGTACCAGCAGCAGCGAGAAAGCAGCAGAATTATTCAACCGAGAAGCGGTGCGGCTGGACGAGTTGGGGAAACACCCGCAAATTCCCGAACTGCTGGCGCACTTTCAGCAGGAACGCTATCAGTATTTGGTACAGGAATTTATAGAAGGTCACAATTTACAGGAAGAGTTGGTGCGGACTGGGCCTTTCAGCGAAAGCCAGATTCTCAGTCTGCTGAAGGATTTATTGCCAGTATTGCAGTTCGTGCACGATCGCAGTGTAATTCACCGAGATATTAAACCGCCCAATATTATCCGCCGCATTTCTCAAACTCCCATCCTTTATACTTACCCAACATTAACTGGGGAATTAGTTTTAGTTGATTTTGGCGCTGCAAAAGTTGTGGAGGGTTTGAGAGAAACCGGTACAGTCATCGGTTCTCCCGAATTCGTCGCGCCGGAACAAATTAGAGGTCAAGCGGTTTATGCCAGCGATTTGTACAGTTTGGGAGTAACTTGCATTTATTTGCTGACTCAAATATCTCCTTTTGATTTGTTCGATATCAATCAAGATGCTTGGGTTTGGCGAGACTTTTTGAAGGTTCAAATCGATCCGAAATTAAGCCGCATCCTCGACAAAATGATCGAACCGAGTCTCAGCCGCCGCTACAAATCTGTAGCTGAAGTCTTGAAAGATTTGCAGTCGGCGGGGGCGGGCACGGGGGCACAGCCTCTACCAGCGCCTAAAATTTCCGTGCCGCAGAGGACGGCTGCGGTGCAGAATGCTGTGCCGCCAACGGTTGCAGGCACAATTATACCTGTGCCGCGGATGCAGCAGGCCCGGCCCGCACGCGCGCCTACTTGGAGGTGCGTTCATACTCTGGTAGGGCATTCTAGTGCTGTCACGTCGGTAGCTTTCAGTCCCGACGGCGCGACTTTAGCTAGCGGCAGTGAGGACAAGACGATCGAGATGTGGAAGTTGGATGCGGGTAAGCGGTGGTACACTCTTACGGGTCATTCTGACTGGGTGACTTGTGTGGCGTTTAGTCCTGATGGGGCGACTTTGGCTAGTGGCGGCCGGGACAAAACAATTCAAATTTGGGATTTGAATAAGGGTAAGTGGTGGTACGCTTTGCGGGGTCACGAAGACAGGGTTTATGCTGTGGCATTCAGTCGGGACGGTCAGGTTTTGGCTAGCGGCAGTCGGGACAAAACTGTGCAGTTGTGGAATTTGAATAAGGGAAGGCGGATGTCGGCTTTGACGGGTCACGCTGGCGGGGTGGAGGCTGTGGCTTTTAGTCCTGGCGGGGAGTTGTTGGCAAGTGGCAGTCGGGACAAGACTGTGCAGTTGTGGGATTGGCAAAATGGTCGATCGATTTGTACTCTGGCAGAGCACGGGGATTGGGTGCGGGCGATCGTTTTTGCTGCGAACTCGCCCAGCCCCCCTTTGGTAAGGGGGGGAGTAGGAGAAGGATTGATTTTAGCTAGCGGGAGTCGGGATGGTACGGCGAAGCTGTGGCGGGTGGATGCACGGGGGCGAGGAACGCTGTTGCGGAGTATGAGGGACAATTCTGGGGATGTTTTGTGTGTGGCGTTTAGTCCCGATGGTCTGGTTTTGGCGACGGGGAGTCGGGATGGCACGATTTATTTGTGGGATGCCGGCACGGGGGGTTTGCTGGAAATTCTGACGGGCCACGGGGAGGAGGTTTTGTCGGTGGCGTTTAGTCCCGATGGAAGGAGTTTGGCTAGCGGTGCGGGCGATCGAACTGTGAAAATTTGGCGGGGGATTGGGGATTAGGGGCGATGTCAAGAGTGCCAGCCTAAAAAATCTTATATTTATGCTTGACAGGCGATCGAATGTTCTGCTACATTAGGAATTCGTGAGGACGCATAGCTCAGTTGGTTAGAGCACTACGTTGACATCGTAGGGGTCACTGGTTCGAGTCCAGTTGTGTCCATGAATTTCCATGCTTTAGCGCTCAAAGGTTTTAGGTTTGCCCTCCTAGCAAAAGTTCCGTTTTCCGCTCATCTGTCGCTCAATCTTGCTCTTGAACATAGCTAAGTATTTCCAAAACCACCTCCATATCTGCCAAGTCCGCCCTGGATTTTTTGCGCCGCGCTTTTAACTGGTTGAGTAAGTCGGCCGGCTCTGGAAATTCTGCGACGGTCGGAGCCAAGGTTTTATTTTCTTCCCGATCGCGCGTCACGGTCGCAAGTTCTTCCTTCAAATTCTGAACTTCCAAACCCAAGTCACCATTCCGCTCGTGTAACTGATTCAGTTCCTTGTCCCATTCTGCAAGTTGCTTGTTGGCTGCTTTCAATTCCTGCCTGAGTGATTCATCGTTGCCGTCACTCAGGCACTCAATTTTCCCAGCCGTTCCTCAATGGCGGCCATCCGCTCCATTACGGGGTCAAGGCGATCGGCTACAGCCTTGTCTACAGTGTCTACAATATTTGTAGACATGACGCTATCATTGCTTCGTGTAGACAAATCTGTAGACACTGTAGACAGCGCGTTAGTATCGCTTGGCGTAGACATTGTAGACAGCGTTGTAGACATACTTGATATTTCCTTGAGAATGCGTTGTGCAGATTGACTCACCGACTCACCCTCTAGTCTTTGAGCCTCTATCCAGTTGAGGAAGTGACCGGAAGCCCTGAACGATACGACTTGACTTTGACTCATTGTAGACACCTGTAGACAGCATTTGTCTACAATAACTGATAACTGTCTACAGTGTCAACACTTTGTAGACAAAAGTTGTATACACGAAAATCCCCCAATTAAGGGGGATAGGATTGAGCCGTCAGTTGTCAGGCAGCGGCTAAATTTCTCCTTGGAGACGGATGAGTTCAGTAATTCGATCGCGAACGGCTTCCACTTCTCCTTCCAACCACTGAGCAATCGTAGCTATGTCGTATTTTTTGCCCGGTGCCTGCCAGCCAAACATTTGTGTTTGGAGAGTTTGTAGTTGTTCTGGGTAGTATTCGTGCCACCACACCAGTGCTATGTCTCGCATCGCCTGGGCATCTTCGGGAGTAATTTTCCGAGTTAATAGCTGAGGTTGCGGTAGCAGTTCTGCTAACTTCCGCCGCTCGTCATCGGTAAGTTGAGGGAGTAAATTGCAGACTTGACTGAAAGGTGAGGAAATTGTGGAGCCATTGGAGCCAGCGCTCTGTGTAAGGGTTTTTGGGGAGCCAACTGTGGAGCCAGTATTGTTTGGCTCCACAGTTGGCTCCACAGTATCCCTTGCTCTGTCTACTGGCTCCAATGGCTCCACAGTTTTTGTGGAAGTTTGCACAAATCCAATTCCAAGCAGATATCTTTGGTTCCTCCGCTCCATGTCATCTCGTTCGCAATAGCGACACACTTGGAGTTTAGGGAAAATCTCGCTAAACCTTGACCCCAACTGGTTTATAGCTTTTACAGGAGCGTCATACTTACTAGGAAGTTCATTCCAAATCAACTTCTCCTTGGTGCCGCTAGTCTCTCTCTCTAGAATCCCTGCATCCTCATACCAAGCTTGCAACCGCTCCCACAAATCTTTAACCCAGACACGACCGCCAGACTGAACCTCCAAACCAACCTCGCGGGCAAACTGCCACAAGTGCCGACTTCCCTCCTGAGCTTCCCGCATCGCCTCACGGGTTGCCTTGTAGTCAATCCCCTCTTTCAGTAGCAGTGGCAACCGCTCCAACATCTTGTTGAGCATCGCCGGTGCAATCCGCTCAAGGATAAAGTTCTCATCATCCTTGAAACGTGGGTCAGCTTCCAACTCACCCTGAGACGGGTCAGCGTTGTGCTTGTATGTTTTCTCAAAACTCAGGATGCTGTAGCGGTCATCAATGGCGGCCGTCCCTCCAGTGATAGAGGGGAGTTTGTTGCAGTTGGCGAGAAAGATGGCCGCAGGCTTGTACTCATAACCATCCTTGCCCTTGCGTTCAATATCAATGATGTCGCCTGTGATTAACTGCTTAAGACTCTGGATTGTGTCTAAATCTATTTTTGGGGTATTCTCCGAAGCCCAGTTACAGATACTTCCTTCAATCCCTGCCAGAGAAAACTTGCGGCCATTGTCATAGGATTTGAAGTCTGACAGCGACTTCCCGGTCATCCCCCGCCCAAAGACAGCAGACAACACAGCCCGCAATGTATCTTTACCGTTAGACCCCTCGCCGTGGCACAGCAAACCTTTAACGCCCCGTCCCGTCAGCTTGGAGCGGACAAGCTTCAAATTCAACGCAGCAGCAGCAGTCCGCAAAAATACCTCACGCTGCGACGGCTCCAAGCATTCCAAAAGGCGATCGCAATCAGTCGGGTCAATATCGGGGTCATACTTGCAGCCGACATAGGTATAGACCTGGTTAGGGTCATGTGGCACAAACGAGTGAGAACCATCAGGGTTAATTTTCACTACCCCGTTAGAGCAGTTCAAACCGTCAGGATTTATCTTGTTTGGGTCAACCCAGTTCTGATCGATAACCCACTTCAGAATCTCAGTTCCGTTACTAGACCTAGCTCGGTTGTTGACCCAAACACCCTTTACCTTCTCCGCATAGGTATTGAGCCAGCCACCTATGCGGCGCTTTTCCTCGGATTCCGATCGCAATTCGTAGTGACTGCCGACATAGCGATAAAGTTGACCTCCAATAGCTTTCCAGTGACCGTCTGAGTAAAGTGCAGCCTCTGCCTTCTGTACGAAGTTTTGCAGTGCAGTCGGTGCGGTGTCTGGGATGTAGTCGTTTGCACTACTGTCATACTTCTGGCATACTACTTCTTCTCGCGTGCGCGGGTGAGGAGTTAGAGAAATAGAAGTAATTGATTCCGTTGCAGCGTCGTTGACTGCTTCTTCTACCCGCCGAATGAATTCCTCACTATCTATGGCTTCCAAGATTTCTCTGATGTCTCCCGCCTCTGGAATATTTGGGTAGATGACACGCGGGTCAACAACCACGCAAGGGAGCTGAATGTGACGGGCAACCAGCCAAACTTCTTGACCCTTCTTGATACCCGCGTCATCGTTATCGCGAATTACTCCGACCACGACGTTTTTGCCTGTCGCTTGCAGAGTTTCGAGCATTATCTGAATTTCAGGATGACTCCAGTTAGAACCTTGCAGAGTTAGTCCTGCAAGACCGATACTTCTGGCACGGTCTACGTTGTCTTCTCCTTCCAGCATCGGAACGAGGACGGGTTCACCGTCTGGTAGTGCTTCTAGTAGTTCGATAACCTCCTTAATCCGATATGCCGGCCAACGAGTATCGCCCTTGCTCCAGACTTCCTTGCCACTATGGTCTATGTGAATTTGGCGGCAAGTTTTGTCGCGTCCCTTTGGCTTGCTTGTATCGGGCCAATCAAACCGCAAAACCTTTTGAGTGTCGCTGTAGGCGTAGGTGATTTGTGTGGCACTGTCTGGAACGCCTTTGGGAACGTATTTGGGTTGTTCGGCGCGAGATGGTTTTCCGGGTGCGGGTAATCTCAGAAGTTTCGCGCCGATCGGAATCGGTACGGGTCGGTATTCCTTCTTTTTGGCTTTTGGCTTCGATGCTTGTGGTGCGGGCTTGTCCTCTTTGCACTCTGCTAAAAATTCAGCCAGTGGCCGGATAGCTTCCCGAATATCAGCGGTTGAGCAAGCGTTCGTCCAGCATTGGTACTTGCCGTTCTTGGAGTTAATCCCTAAGCTATGACCTTCGCAGACAGGGCAAGTGTAGTAATTTTTGGCTTTGCCTGGTTCCAGTTTGTCGAGATGGTCGCGGATGTCGAATTTTTTGGGGGTGCTTGAAGTTTGCTCGTTATCTGGAGTAGAATTGTCGTACATAAATTTGGCTCGCCCCTTAGACGAGTTGAATGTGGATAAACCCTCAAAACCGTTGCGCTCAGGTCTCAATTGAAAGCAGCGGTTTTTTGGTGTCTAGAATTTGTTGAAAATTTAGAGCATAGGAGAGACCGCCCCGCGAGTTAAATTGCGGGTGCGATTAAGCTGTCGTTACGGGCACAGCCACCTATTTCAACGTCAGGCAGTGGCACAAAACCCTTTGGCGGGCCATTGCAAGAAGGTTCTGGCTGCGACAGCAGTAAACGACTGAGGAAGCTTCGGAATGTAGTCCGACTTACAAGGAAGCGCAGAAACGTGTCAGGGGTTTTGTCCCAAAAAGCCTTGATGGAGCAAAACTTTACTTTGCGGAACGACCACAGGAGATGGCGGTTTCCCCAAAGAAGGTGCTCAAAGGATTTGTCCATGCTCCGCTTGTCCTTGAGTTGGCGGAGAAGTTGCTCGTTAGAAACCTGAATCAGAACTGTCCAGAGCGCTAGACTGTGGGCCTTGTACTTTCGCTCCTTTGCCAAATGGAACGTCAACGGCAACCCACCGAGGATGCCGCGAACTATTAATCGCTCTGTCAGCTCTACAAGTTTTTTCCTCTCTGCCGAACACTTTAAGCACATCGTTTTATTCTAGCCGCTAGCCTGAAAACGGAAAAAACACGAACCGGAAACGTAAAAAAACTCACTCGTCGGATTTAAAGGTAAAAGCAATCGACGACCAGCTCGTAACGCGGAGTTTAGCGCCGCCAAGTCAGAGGGACTTTTGTCTGAAAATTCGGAGGAATTTTACCCTTATTTCCCTAACCAGTCTCTACCACGTGGGTATTAACATCCACGAGTGATTTTTTTTGGAGAGAAACGTAGACAGAGAGCGGGTTCCAGAAAAAGCAGTTTTTGGGGTAAAGTAGGGCGATTTTCACCCCCCCGACTAAGCCTTTGTACTTACTCTCCCTGACCACCCAAAACCGCATCCCACGGTCGAGGTTGTGGTTCCCCCGGTGTTGGTGTTGGCGGGGCTGCTACCCCAAGCTGGGGTAATTGCAAGTCGTTGAGGTAGTAAGCGTACTGATTGCTATCCCCTCGTTGCGGGTAGAACTTGCCGTTAGTTTTCCAGAAGAAATCTTTACCTCGCAAAACCGCCAGAACTAACTCTATTTCTGACTTAGTACCAGTCAATCTTAAGGCTGCTGTGGTTGGTACGTTTGGCTGCTTAGTCATCACCTTCCCCTTTCACAAACGGCATCAAGAATTCATATTCAGCCTTCGCGTCCCGGTAAGCTTGGCTACTGCCTGCACTAACTCCCCAAACTTCTTTAAGGATTTTATTCTTGCCAGTGATGCCCTTGGCGTGGCATTGCAGAATTAGTTCGATTTGTTCGCGCTGCCTAGTGGATAAATTCACTACTGCGAGTTCGCCAGAATCGCTAGAAGTCTGATTCAGTAGCAATTCTAGTGATTCTCTTATCGAATCGAGTTCTGCCTCTTGTTCGTCGGTTCGTTCGTTTGTTGCCAGAATTTGTTCTGCTTCCTGTTGTCTTTGTTTCTGAGAAATGTATACGCTTGTCGAGATTTCATCCACCACATCGGCGGTAATTGCCCGCTCTTTAATTGCCTCAATCTCCCCTTGTTCTGACAGTTTGCGGGCGATGTTGCCAGCGGTAACAGCACAAGCAATCGCAGCACACAAGCTGACACCTTGCAGTGCTTTGTGAATGTCTAGCTTTTTGTCCAGGGCTGCTAGTGGAGTCAACCACAGCACTACAGAGGACGCACTCAACACAAATAATTTTAGCTGCATAGAAATACCCCCAAACCAATCAGCAGCATCACCAAACCGCCGATTAGAAGCGCTTGTAAATCAGCCACTGAAATCTTAAGCAGTTTACTCAGGGAATAGTCAAGCAACCAACTAAGCCCCCAAGCAATCGCAGTCGCTGCTAACAAGAATAAAACGGCTTTCATTGCCATCGGATGCAGACTCGCTATCCACCCCAAAAGGGAGAAAGCGACGCATCCGGCAACGAAGTAGTTAGCCAGATACATCGCTTTCATTTAGTTAGCCCCTCCCGTCAGTTTGGCTTTAATCGCATCAATCCGAGTGCGGGCATCGCTGTCAGCTTTGTCAATCCCTAAACCCAGTCGAGCGTAACCGGGACGCAAACTGTGTAAGTGCTTAGCCAGTCGAGTGTCTGAGCGTTTTTTGCCCAGTTCATTATCGGCGACAACACCCTCATATTTGCGGTGATGGCGGTGAACTTTAGCGTCGGCTTCTTCAATTTTTGCCAGTGCTTCATAGGCGCGTTTAGACTGTTTTGCACCGTCTGTTTTCTCCTTTGCCAAATCCTTCACCGCGTCGGCTTCATCTTTGGAAAAGTAGCGCGGTGCTGGCACAACTGGCACACTACGGATGCTGGAAAAATTACCAGGATTTAGCGGTGTGATGACGCTTGCATCAGTGCTTGCCAAAACTTTTGATTTGTCGATTGCGTGTCCGCCGTCGTTGCTGGCAGTGAGTTTGCCAGCATCAGAATTACCGCCGAAAAGGCGTAGTTGTAAGCTCATAATTTTGTCCCGATTTGAATGTTGATACGAACAGGAGAGGGAAATAAATTCAGGGGATTGATTTGTCGCCACATAGGGCTTGCTGAATCAGTGAGAAAAGTAAACAGTGTATGGGTTTTCCGAACAAAAAAGTAGTAAGGGTCGCCGTGAAAAACAGGTATAATCAGTCAAAACCCGTGCATCACCACCTGCGATCGTGTATAGAAAAGCTGAGCTTGCCCCAAGCTCCCCATCCGACTTTGAACTCCCCTTTGAAGGAAGATTGTCAGAAGATAACCGTTGGGTAAAAATGACCCAACTAATTCCTTGGTTAGAATTTGAATCAGAATATGCTGCAAATTTTCCGACCGAAATGGGAGCACCCGCTTGCATCATTTAGGATGGCATTAGGGGCATTAATTATCAAAGAAAAGCTGGGAATCAGCGACATAGAAACAGTAGAACAGATCCGAGAAAACCCATACCTGCAATACTTTATAGGTCAATCAACATACAGTAATGAACCCCCATTTGATCCATCATTATTAGTCCACTTTCGGCAGCGAATCAGTGCAAACTTAATCAAGAAAGTGAACGAACGGATGGTGGAAAAAATGCGCGAAACCACCCCAAAACCGCCCGAAAAAAAAAAGGATTCGGACGCAAAAAATGAATTAACCAATCAAGGAAAATTAGTCATAGATGCGACCTGTGCTCCAGCAGATATTAGCTATCCCACCGACTTAGGGCTATTAAACCGAGCCAGAGTTCATACCGAAAAAATCATCGATATTCTCTATAAATCCCTCAAAGTAAAAATCAATAAAAAACCCAGAACCTACCGGAAAATAGCCAGGAAAGACTACTTAGCAGTAGCAAAACAACGACGACCTAAACGAAACAAAAAAATCCAAGCCCTTAAAAAACAACTGCAATATATCAAAAGAAACCTCGCTAATATTGAACAGCTAATCGAATCAGGTGCCACCCTACAAAGTTTGACCAAAAAGCAATATAAAACCTTGCTAGTTCTCACAGAAGTCTATCGCCAACAACTCTGGTTATTGGAAAATAAAAAACAGAGTATATCGGACAGTTGGGGTAAGTTTAAGCCAACCGCACATCCGTCCCATTGTTAGAGGAAAAGCAGGAAAACCCGTAGAGTTTGGAGCTAAACTGTCAGCGAGTTGCAGTGAAGGATATGTATTTTTAGACCGGATAAGTTGGGATAACTTTAACGAATCAGGAGACTTAAAAGCACTCATTTGAAGCATTTAAAATTTACACAGGATGCTATCCAGAATCAGTCCATGCCGATCGCATTTATCGAACCAGGGAAAATCGAGCCTGGTGTAAAGAAAGAGGAATTAGAATTAGTGGCCCCCCTTTAGGAAGGCCACCAGCAATTGTTAGTAAGGAAACCAAGAAACAAGCCTGGGAAGATGAAAGAATTCGTAACTCTATTGAGGGCAAATTTGGACAAGGTAAAAGAAGATTTAGCTTGAATCGAGTGATGGCAAAGCTTGATAATACTTCGGAAACAGCTATTGCTATTACTTTTTTAGTGATGAACCTTGCTACCTGGTTAAGACGGGTTTTTTGTGTGTTTTTATGTCAAAAACCAAAAATCACACCTATTTATGGTTCAATGATTATTAAAAGCTATAACTGGGCAAGTTATAGTCAACAAAAAGTTATGTTTTGCCGAGCTTGAATTGCCCATTAATTGCGATCGCGATTTTTCCTAACTTATTCAGTAAGCCCCACATAGACATAGCCAGTACAAACACCCCCGTCGATGCGAGTATGAGTGCGATGAGTTGCCCAAGGTCAACCCAGTCTAAAAAGCTAGTGGAATTCTGGCGGGTGAAGCCACACACAGGGAACGAACCGTCGTTAGTCCAATCTAGGGTGTCTACAGTGTCTACAGCTTGCGGGTCAAGCGGTTCAGGCGTGGTGTCTAGCGGTATGTCTACAGTGTCTACAGCTTGCGGGTCAAGCGGTTCAGGCGTGATGTCTAGCGGTATGTCTACAGTGTCTAGTGGCACGTCTAGCACTGTGTCAAGCGATTCACCGTCAACCAGGTAAAGTTCCAGCAGCGCTTCCCACGTAGCAGTTTTAGAAAGCTTCCCAAACTGCTTGGCGTCTTCATTGGTGAATCCACGGTCAAAGGCGATCGCCCTGAGTTTGTCAATGCGACGGTAGCTGATGGCGGGCTCAGTCATGGCTGACAAGCCTCAAGTCACCGCCGATTACCAAGTACTCATCGAAGCAGGGGTAAATAGAATCCGGGCCTTCGCCAGAAGTCCAATTAACTAGGTAAGCCCACTCACTTTGGGTTGGATGCCAAGAAACTCCAACGACTTCACCAAACTCGACACACTCTTTGTCGAACTCATCTATCCAGTGGTCGGAAATCTTGTCCCCGATAAGAAATTTCGGGCGGGGAAGTTGAGCAAAAATTGCTGGTGAAAATACAAATCGGTACAGACTGCTATTTGAGCGTCTTAGATTTTCGCGACGGGCTAAATCCTTCCAACTGAATAGATGTCCAAATTTTCGGACACGAGATTGCGTAAAGAATTGCGATCGTCCGTTGGGACAATCGGCTGAAAGTGGCATAATTTATAGGCTCCAAGCGTTGTTACGTAACGGTTGGGGAAGTCGTGGTTTGGCTAGCATTGCAAGTGCTCGTCAACCGCGCATCAATCTTCCTTAGTTACTCACGATTGCAGACTTACGATTCCTTGTCAACACAGGGACTGTAAAGTTTTGTTTCGAGTTATTCGGCAAGCAACTCCATCACTGCGTCGGGCGTAATGCCATAAATAGCAGCTAACAGCTTGATACTTTTCCCGTCACTTCCCAACTGTTTAAGCACCCCGATCGCACCAATTAAAGGAATAGCTTCCTTTGTGGATTGAGTTAACAAATCAATTGTCGTCTTCGTATTGGCTCGTTTTTTGTAAGTCCCTTCATTCATCTGTGTTGAATGCCCCAAACTCTTAGCTCTTGTTTCCTGAGACATCCCTGCCATTTGACCGTTCAGGTTTGCCAGGTGACGTAAAGCGTGAGTTTGACTTAAATTTTTACCCCACCTTGCTAGAACGTCTCGCGCTCTTTGGGCATAAGCCTTAGAAATCGTGTTTGGATTATTTGATAACGAACTGATTTCCGGCAGTTGACCAGACTTAATTTCTAAACGTTCTATCAAGTCAGGATGAGTCGGTGCTAGCATCGGCACACATAATCTATAACCAGTTTTAGTCGTAGTATCTAACAATGTTTTCTCCCCCACTACAGCAATCATTTTTTTATTATTTGACTCGCTTAATGGCGGGATAGTTACACCGTCTTTTGTTTGAAATGGTCTATCAATATTCAGAATTGCAAAAACTTCATGAACTCGAAAACCATACACTAACTGCATCGAAAACACCCACAACCAACGCTGACGAGATTCTAGGTTGTATCGCCTATCGTTAGGAGGGATGTTTAGAGCGTCATCCCGAAGCTTCAAAAAATCCTCAACCGATAAGGTTTGAAGGTCTTGCCTAAATTCTACTTGTGTACCATCAATTTCTTTGAGTTTGCACAACAAATCAAAGTGACCGATTGTTTCAACTAGCTTACGCATGGCGCACAGGCAGTTCTTAAAACATTTAGTACCTTGTTTTTTGCTGTTGACTACTGAGAGAATATCTGACAAGTTTACAACCCTATCCTCTGGCAATAGCTTGAAATAGTCACCATAAACACATCCCCAAGAATACTGCTGACTGATACTACTCCTGTCACGCTGCTGACGGCGTTTAGTACGTCCATCCCAGTATTCTTCCTCTACTTTTGCGACAGCCTCACCGAACGTCATTAAATCATTTTTGACAACGTTCTTTTCTAGAATTACATCATCATACCAGGCTAAAAATTGACTCTCGCTAAAAAACGATTTTAGTGCGCTAGCAACCAAGTGAGCCTTTTTTAGAGCGTCAGTAATGCCTTGCATCGTCAGGTAACACCCACAGGTTTTATTGACCCGCTTGTCACCTAGCTTGAATTGGAGAGTAATGTAAGACCCCTTAGCCTTGCTATCCTTCTTTAGTCCTACCCCTTTCGGGCATTCTTTCTGTGCTTGCTTGAAGTAGTCGAGAATCCGCTCATACCCAATAAGGTAGTCAGCGGATGTACTGAGTGTGACTGGATTAGATTTTTCGCTCATCTTTCGCTCAATCTTCCATAGTGCCGAGTCGCTTACTGTGTAAAGCATACAGCAGACCGCTCAGTTTTCGCTCAAACGCAAAATAGGTTGCCTAGCTCGATAGAAAACATGGGCTAGGATGGCGGAAAATCGTAGAATAATTCCGAGAGCTTAATTCGAGTCCAGTTGTGTCCATACCAGAGTTCATCCATTTGGACTGTGTGTTTTCCAACTTCTTTCGGGATGACCGTGGCGAAAGAGTTCTATTTCATGCCCCTTTTGTTGATGTGTGACAGTTGTGGGTGCGGAATGTGGGTTGAATCTGCGCTCGATCGATATTGAGGTTTCTCGGATTTATTCAGCAAGCCCTAAATAGTTCAGATTGCTCAAATTTTGGGCAGTCATATCAGTGAGCTTGCCTTCTCAACTTCACTGGAATCAGCAAATTCTAGGAAGCTGTTCACCGCTCAACATTTCCAGGAGGCGATCGACTCCAATTTTGCTGTTGAGAATGACAGATTTAGCGGGTTGCTCTCTCACCTCACCGATCGCACAAGCTGTTTTTGCGTCTCCTCTCTTTTCCTGATAAGCCTCCATAATCCCCAGTGCTCGTTCTGCATCGGAAGATGGGACAAATGCGATGAATCGTCCTTCATTTGCAATATATAGCGGGTCGAGTCCCAAGAGTTCACAGGCTCCGCGAACATCCTCACGCACGGGAATTTTTTGTTCGTCAATGTCGATCGCTACATTTGCTGCTGATGCGATTTCATTCAGTGCACTGGCTAGCCCACCTCGCGTTAAATCCCGCAAGCAGTGAATTTCGATGTTCGCACTCAGAAGTTCACCCACTAAATCTGCTAGAGGAGCTGAATCACTTTCAATGGTTGTTTCAAACTCCAATCCTTCACGCACTGCCATAATAGCAATTCCATGTCTGCCAATATCTCCACTCAGAAGAATGATATCCCCAGGTTGAACTGAGGTGGGATTAATTCTCTGGTTGTGTTCGAGAATGCCAACACCTGCGGTGTTGATAAAAATACCGTCTCCTTTTCCGCGATCGACCACTTTAGTATCACCAGTCACAATCTTGACGTTGGCGGAATCAGCAGCTTGTTTGAGAGATTGGACAACGCGCCATAGCGTTTCCATCGGCAGTCCTTCTTCTAGAATGAAGCCCAAGCTGAGATAGAGTGGGCGTGCGCCTGCCATTGCTAGATCGTTGACTGTGCCGTGAACGGCTAGCGAACCAATATCACCACCGGGAAAGAATAGAGGACGCACGACATACGAATCAGTCGTGAAGGCGATGCGATGACTAGAGAGCGACAAGACAGCAGCATCATGTTGAACATCGTTTGGTGAGCCGAAAATCGGCAAAAACATCTGCTCAATCAACTGATGCATCAATCGCCCACCGCCACCGTGAGCGAGGAGTACGGTTGGGTACTGCTGAATAGGAATCGGACAGGATAGGGTAAAGTTTTTAAGACGAGTCATAAATGAATTCGAGCTAGCTGAGAGTTACTGGCGATCGCTACGCCTCTAATCGCTGATTCATTGGACGGACATTTGTGGAAAACGCATACATATACCCATCGTTGCGGTGGATTGATTTACAGTATTTATGACGGACTGGGCTAACCTTGCCGAGTGGCGTTCTCATTTCAAAAACTCCGCTTTCTCTAACCGTCAGCCTGCCGATGTGAGTGCCTGCAAACTTCCCAAAGAGAAGAATTGCACTTACCATGTCACCTGTCCCAAACCCAAAAAACGTTTTGCACCGCGTTCTGTGCTTGACAGGAAATCCGTATTTATTGGTTGTACACATTTGACGGCTGCCCCATCCTTTAGCTGCAATTAACAACGGTTGCTTCGTGAAAACTTGCAGGACTTCTACGTTTCCTACACAAGCTGCATCCAGCCAATGAGTTTTAGGTAGTCCTAAACGAGAGCGGTTGTACTTTGTTTTACCTCCTGTTGAAACTTCTATTGCCAATCCTGTTTGTTTAAGTTGTTGAAACAATGCCCAGCGGGTTGAATTCACAGCATTTGCATCTTTCAAAGGTTGTGAGGCCTGTTTCAAAATACGGGACAAAATGTCAGGCTTTTTGGACAAGAAATCCCGAATATCTTGATTGCCTTTGGCTTGGTTGCACCCACGGCAGGCTAGGGTAAGATTGGAAACGCGATCGCTTCCCCCTTTTGATTTTGGGTGGATATGTTCTACCTCAAAAGGTACGTTTTCAACACCGCAATAGGCACATTTTCTCCCCCACTTTGCTAACAAGTATTCTCTGACTTCATAACCCGCCAGTTCCCCTTGCTGATACTCCTTGCCGGATATTTCAGGATTCTGCATTGCGAGTAGGTCAAACAGGACTAACTCTTGGGATATGCCTGTGACTGGGACATATCGACGGATGCGGTTGACCCAAGTCACGATGTTTTTCACTCTGGATTCTAAGCTTGGTGGCAACCATCCGGGCGCTCTTGTACGGTTAAGAAAACGTGGTTTGCGGTAACGAGTTTTGCGGTTACGGCGATTGCGACGAATGGCGCGACGTGACTCTAAGTCATTTTTAATTTGTTGCCCGCGATGGGTCAACTCAGCACCCCAGATAACTTGATTGCCCTGTACGATCGCCAACCCAGTAGTTTTAGAACCTGGGTCAATTTTTAATTGAGCGGGTTGCGTTTTTGGGTGATCAACCGCATATTTCAAAATAATTGTGAACGGGTAACGGAGATATACAGCAGCTTGGGTTAGTTTTAACAATCGTCTTGCTTGTCCTGGTGCTACCGGCTCAAGTGGTTGTTTGTTGGTGTCTAAAACGAATACAAAGTTAGACATTTTGTCCTCTGATTGCTCAGGTTATGTTTTCCTCGCCAAGGTTTTGATGGCTTGTTGGGTTAGAGACACTGACTTAACCAAATACATCTGTTTAATCTCTAACGACAGAGCTACAAGCTGGAAAGCACCCGTAGGTGTCATCACCCTCAAAACGTAGTATTCAAGATACTTAGGCTGGCTATTTGTCCAGTGTATGAACTAGCTGTCTAGTCTTGTCCACTGTTTGGTGAATAGCTGCCGATAACGGTAGTAGGCAGCACAGGCTCCTTCTGAAGAAACCATCGGTGCCCCTAAAGGATGTTCGGGAGTACAGCGAGTGCCAAATGCTGGACAATCATGAGGTTTACGGATGCCTTGAAGGATGAGTCCGCTGAGGCATTCGGAGGAAATGGGGGGATGGGGAAATGGCGAGATAGGGAGGAGTCCTTTGTTGTGAACATCGAAGGCGGCATAGTGTTCGCGCAGTCCTAACCCGCTTTGAGAAATCTCACCCAAGCCGCGCCAGCAGCGAGGGACAACTTCAAACACGTCCTGGATGAGATGCTGTGCTGCTTCATTGCCCTGTCTGCGAACCGATCGCGCATACTGATTTTCAACTTCTGCTGTGCCCTCTTCCAGTTGTTTGATGCACAAGTATATTCCTTGCAAAATGTCAATAGGTTCAAATCCCGTGACTACAATTGGAACGCGATACTTGGGCGCGATCGCTTCATACTCTCGATACCCCATTACCGTACAAACGTGTCCTGCCGCCAGAAAGCCCTGCACCTGGCACGTGGGAGAGGATAAAATCGCTTCCATTGCTGGAGGAACAAGCACATGAGACACCAGCAGTGAAAAGTTGGTCACGCCCTGTTGCTGAGCCTGATACACTGCCATTGCGGTTGCTGGGGCGGTTGTTTCAAACCCAACTGCAAAAAATACAACTTGCTTGTCAGGATTGTTTTGGGCGATTTTCAGCGCATCCAATGGAGAATAAACCATGCGGACATCGCCACCCAATGCTTTAACTGTGAGCAAATCGGAGGGAGTAGACGCGGCATCGCTAATCGCCGATCCCGGTACGCGCAGCATATCCCCAAAGGAGCAAAAGATAACGTTCGGTAGGGCAGCTAGTGCGATCGCTTCATCAATAATCTCAGCCGACGTGACGCATACGGGACACCCCGGGCCATGAATTAAGGTGATTGTTTTGGGTAAAAGAGTATCAATGCCAAATTTAACAATTGAGTGAGTTTGTCCTCCACAGATTTCCATGATGCTCCAGGGACGGGTGGCGATGGAGGCGATCGCGTCAGCATACTGCTGAGCCAGTTGGGCATCCCGATATTCGTCAACAAATTTCATCAGTTCTCATCCTGCTCAACCTAGTGTATCCATTCAGGTGCAAAAGCATTAAAGCGACAACCGCTCTAGACACCTTCTTCGCCAACAGCAGCATCCTCAATTCGTTCTGGCTCCTTACAGTTTCTCCTTTGGCGTTAATCTGATGGGCAAAGTTGCTTTTGTGTAGCTTGAATTGCATCAAGCAAGCTGGAAAACTATTGGAACCAAGTCTGATACCATTGCTGCATCTGCTCGATTTCAGTACTTTGATTTTGGATGATGGATTTCGCCAGATTGCGAATTTCAGGATGCTTACTATCTAGAACCATTCCAGCCATCATCACCGCCATTTTGTGATGGGGAATCATCTGCTCAATAAATGCTTTGTCAAAGTTAGGAGCATTTTTTAGAGATTCTAAATCCGCCCTCATCATGCCCCCACCCGAACACATGGACATCATTCCCCTTCCTGATGAAGCAGGTACCTCAGTGCCATACCACTGTTTATACCAAGCTTTCATCTGCTCGATTTCTCGGTTTTGGTTTGTTTTAATAGCTTCAGCTAGCTTTTTAATTTCCTGATGATTAGCTTTGCTTAAGGCAAGGTTTGCCATATCCACTGCTCCTTGATGGTGAGGAATCATCATCAGGATAAAATGCTGCTCGGCTTGTTGTTGAGACATCATGCCCATACCGGAAGGAGTAGCAGTTGAACACCCTTGGGGATGGTGTAAAGGGTGTTTTAAACCTGGCGGGTTTTGTTGTGTCTGGGCAAGAGTATTTTGTTGTGAAAATTGAGTCTGAGCTTGTGTACTGTTAATGACTAAAAAACTTGCAAAGGCACTACTGAATAATAAACCACCAAGACCATAAATCAAAGATTTTTTATTCATTTTTCTACCTCGTTGCTATTTTTCAAAGTGATACCGGATGACTATGAGGTCACTGGTTGTTGAGGGGTGTAAGTTTGAATCGCTTTCATGTATTGCACTCGCTCGAATTCGCTCGGATTCGGGCAGTAACGCTGGCTCATAGTACCGTAGAGTTCACTGATAGAAGCGTAATCATGTTCTTGCATCCACTGCCGTAGTTCCTGTTCAATCTCCTGGAGATGGTTAATCCCATGCCGCAGCAGAGCACTCACAATCATTGTCACTTTTGCTCCTGCCATTAGCATTCGCACCACATCAACCCCTTTCTGAATGCCGCTAGTTGCCGCTAAATCAGCAGCAATGCGCCCATACAAGATGGCAATCCACCGCATCGGCAAACGCATCGCTTGAGGAGTGCTCAGAAGAACGTTGGGTTTGACTTCCAGTTCTTCCACATCAATGTCCGGCTGGTAAAAGCGATTGAATAACACCAGCGCATCTGCTCCTTCCCTCGTCAACTGATGCGCCATATTCGCTAAATTGGTGAAATAAGGGCTGAGTTTCACGGCAACCGGAATTGTCACAGCCGCTTTCACTGCCTTGAGAATATCCAAATATTGTCGCTCGATCGCTTCACCTGTTAGATGAATTTCGGTAGGAATGTAGTAGATGTTGAGTTCAAGTGCATCTGCTCCAGCTTGCTCAATTTGACGGGCGTAGTTTGTCCAACCTCCTAGAGTCGAGCCGTTGAGACTGGCAATGATGGGAATATTCACTCTCTCTTTGGCTTTGCGAATATGCTCTAGATAAAGCTCAGAACCAACGTGAAAAATTTCGGGTTCAGGAAAGTAGGTTAGTGATTCAGGATAGCTTTCGGTACCCTGTTGCAGATGGTGGTGCATTGTGAACATTTCCTGCTCAATTTGCTCCTCGAAGAGTGAGTGCAGGACGACGGCCGCAGCTCCAGCATCTTCCATTCGTTTGATATTATCGATATCTTCGGTTAGAGGAGCGGCTGCACCAACCACCAGGGGCGATCGCAATTCCAATCCCATATAAGTTGTGGTTAAATTCATTTTATTTCTCCTTCTTACGATGCCTGAGAAGAATACCCAATTTCAGGGCGCACGGTTGTGCGCCCCTACAATAGTGTTTACTGGTTTGCAGGTTCTGACTGTTTGTCACTGTTGGAAGGAACAGAGTTTCCGTCGTGATGCCCGTTGGGTTGGCCCAGGTGCTGTGCAGCCAGATACTGATACATTTGCCAACGAGTATTGACATCCGCTTGAGCGAGTTCTACTAACCGCTTCGCATCTTCTGGTTTAGTGCGAGTTAGCATCTTGAAGCGGTTTTCGCTGTACATCGCCTGCTCAACCGATATCTTGGGCGATCGCGAATCCAAAATCAGGGGATTTTCACCCCGTTGGGTCCGACGCGGATCGTAACGGTAGAGCAACCACCGCCCCGATTCGACTGCCGCCTTCTGCTGCTGCATTCCCGTTGCCATATCAATACCGTGAGCAATGCAGTGCGAGTAAGCAATGATTAACGAAGGCCCATTGTAAGATTCCGCTTCCAGGAACGCTTTGAGCGTGTGTTCATCCCGCGCTCCCATCGCGACACTGGCAACATAGACATTGCCATACGTCATTGCCATGAGTCCCAAATCTTTCTTGGGTGCAGGCTTACCTCCGGCGGCGAACTTCGCAACCGCACCTCTGGGTGTGGCTTTGGACATCTGCCCACCTGTATTGGAATACACTTCTGTATCCAACACCAGAATGTTGACATTGCGACCGCTGGCAAGGACGTGATCGAGTCCACCATAGCCGATGTCATAGGCCCAACCGTCACCGCCAATCAGCCAGACGCTCTTTTTGACTAGGTAATCGGCGAGGGATTTTAGAGTTTGAATTTGAGATTTTAGAGTTTGCTCTCCCTCTAACTGATTGCACCATTCCTCTAAGCGTTGCTTGAGGATAGCTACCCGTTCGCGTTGCTCGACTATATCGGCTTCGTCCTTTTGTTCTGCATTGAGAATGGCGGATGCTAAGTCAACTGGAATTGGGGAACTGCCATTCATACTGCTCGATAGCTCTTGCAGGAGTTCTCTGGCATATTCCATTTGCTTGTCGATCGCAACTCGGAAGCCCAAGCCAAATTCTGCATTATCTTCAAATAGCGAGTTTGACCATGCCGGCCCGCGACCTTCCGCATTGTGCGTCCAGGGGGTTGTTGGCAAGTTACCACCATAGATAGATGAGCATCCTGTCGCATTCGCTACTAACATCCGATCGCCAAACAGTTGCGATACCAGTTTGACGTAGGGCGTTTCACCACAACCCGCACAGGCACCGGAGAACTCAAACAACGGTTCCTGCATCTGCTGCTGAGCAATCTTGTGCAATTTCAGTTGGGTGCGATCGGGGTTCGGTAAGCTGAGGAAGAAGTCCCAGTTTTCCCGTTCTTGTTCTCGCAAGGGTAACTGGGGAGCCATGTTAATTGCTTTCTTCCTGGGTTCGGCTCTGTTCTTTGCCGGACAAACATCGACACAAATCCCGCAACCCGTGCAGTCTTCAGCCGCCACCTGGATCGTAAATTTCAGATTCGTCCAGTCATGGTCTTTGGCATTCGCACTCTTAAACGTTTCCGGTGCATTTTCTAGTGCTTCTGGTTCATAAACTTTGGAGCGGATCACGGCATGGGGACACATCATGACGCATTTGCCGCACTGCACGCACACATCTGCATCCCACACTGGAATTTCCTGGGCAATGTTGCGCTTCTCCCATTTCGAGGTACCGCTGGGATAAGTGCCATCAATCGGCAACGCACTCACTGGAAGATCGTCTCCCTGCCGTGCCATCATCTTGCCGAGCACGTCTCGAACAAAGGCTGGGGCAGTATCGGGAACTGGGGAGGGCGCTTCTCCTACCTGATTGGGAATAGGGGATTGTTGATAACTCTGATAATCCACTTCGTATAGATTATCCAGGGTGCGATCGACCGCTTTCAAATTCATTTCCACAATCGCCTCACCCTTCTTGCCGTAAGTCTTGCGGATCGATTGCTTGATGCGTGCGATCGCTTCTTCACGGGGCAACACGCCTGCAACGGCAAAGAAACAAACCTGCATCACGGTGTTGATGTGCCTGCTCATGCCCGTCTCGCGCGCCACCTGAGAAGCGTTAATGACGTATAACTTCAACTGCTTCTCAACAATTTGCGCCTTCAGACGCTCTGGTAACCGCATCCAGGTTTCTTCTGGATTGTAGGGACTGTTGAGCAAAAAGATAGCTTCCGGTTTTGCAGCATCCAGCAGATCGAATTTCTCGACAAATTCCCATTGGTGGCAAGCGACAAAATTCGCACTGCTAACCAGGTAAGTTGAACGAATTAGTTCTGGACCAAAACGCAAATGGGAAACCGTAACAGAACCAGATTTCTTGGAATCATAGACGAAGTAACCCTGAGCATAATTGTCTGTTTCTTCGCCAATGATTTTGATCGAATTCTTATTTGCGCCCACTGTCCCATCGGCACCCAAACCATAGAAAATGGCTCGTACTACGTTATCGGGTTCAGTGGAGAAGCTGGGATCGTAGTTTAATGATGTATGGGTGACATCATCGTAAATGCCAACAGTGAAATGATTTAGTGGCTCGTCAGCCGTCAGATTATCAAAGACAGCCTTCACCATTGCAGGGGTGAATTCTTTAGACGATAGACCGTAACGACCTCCGACTACCTGAATATCGTGACGGTTGCTTTCAACTAGCGCACTCAGGACATCAAGATATAATGGTTCACCCGTGCTGCCTGGTTCTTTGGCGCGATCGAGTACGGCGATCGCTTTCACACTTTCGGGCAGTGCAGCAACCAATCGACTACCATCAAATGGTCTGTACAAGCGAACTTTCAGTACACCTAGTTTTGCACCGCGAGCATTCAGGTAATCCACCGTTTCATGCACGGTTTCGCAACCCGAACCCATCAATACAATGACTTGTTCCGCTGCTGGATCGCCGTAGTATTCGTAGAGTTGATACTGTCTCCCCGTCAGTTGGGCGAATTCATCCATCGCCTGCTGTACGAGATCGGGACAGGCGTTGTAGAATCGGTTAACGGTTTCCCGCGCTTGGAAATAAACATCCGGATTTTGGGCTGTGCCGCGAATCACTGGGCGATCGGGTGTCAAGGCGCGATCGCGGTGCGCCAAAATCAGTTCATTCGGAATGAAAGCGCGTAACTCGTCATCCGATAGCAGTTCCACTTTTTGAATTTCGTGGGACGTGCGGAAACCATCGAAGAAGTGGAGGAATGGAATACGAGATTCCAGTGTGGCACGAGTGGCGATCGCCGCTAAATCTTGCGACTCTTGCACCGAGGCCGAACAAAGCAACCCGCAACCCGTTCCTCGGACAGCCATTACATCACTGTGATCGCCAAAAATCGAAAGTCCCTGTGCCGCTAGCGATCGCGCCGCAATGTGAATCACCGCAGGCGTTAGTTCACCCGCAATCTTGTATAAATTGGGAATCATCAGCAGCAAGCCTTGGGAAGCCGTAAACGTTGTGGTTAACGTTCCCGCCTGCAATGCTCCATGAACCGTTCCGGCTGCACCTGCCTCACTTTGCATTTCCACAACAGAGGGAACAGTTCCCCACACGTTGCGCTGTTCGGCAGATGCCCAGGCATCGGCCCATTCACCCATCGTTGAAGCCGGTGTAATGGGATAAATTGCGATCACTTCACTGAGTCGGTAGGCAACGCGAGCAACAGCTTCGTTACCGTCTATCGTGACAAAAGTTTTTAATGGCATTGCCTCATCCTCTTTTCGTCATTACAAAAGTTCAGTTTGTTCGTTCTTGGCAAGCCTCTTACATCTCCATGCTAGACATAAATCGTGAGGCTCTTGTGAGGATTAGAATAAATATTCACAAAGATGAATAAATTGAAATTGAAATTGACAATCCTAGGGTATTTCTCCAACTCCTGTATTAATTGGCGATGGTTCAGATTCAAACTGACTCAAATAATTTAATGTTTCTTCTGCTTCTTCGGGGTCAACAATACTGAGTGCAAAACCCACGTGTACGATGACGTAATCACCAATTTTCACCTCTGGCACATAGGCGAGGCTAACTTCTTTGATAATGCCACCAAAGCTAACTTTACCTGTGCGCCAAAGCGAGGAGTTTCCATTGCGCTCAGAATTGTCCTCAATACCGATCACTTTACCGGGTACAGCAAGGCACATTTTCACTCACCTCCTGATTGATTTTGCAATGTTCGTAATGCAGCCATAATTTGTCCAGCCGCAATGCCTCCGTCATTGGTTGGAATTCGGTGATGCCAATAAATTGAAAAACCTTCTGTTTTGAGTCGAGCGATCGCACGTTCTAGTAAATAACGATTTTGAAAACAACCGCCCGTTAACACAATTTGTTCAACACCGACTCGGTTGGCGATCGCCACCATTCCCTCAATTAACGTGTTGTGAAACTTTGCCGCCACGATTTCTTGAGAAATCTGCTCGTGAATGTCATCGAGAATGGCATTGAGCATCGGTGAATAATCGAGAATCATAGGAGAGTGTGCAGGACACAGCAATTCATACGGATAAGCTTCATCCGTCTTGAAGCCATTAGCCGCAAACTCCAGTTGCATCGCAGCTTGCCCTTCAAAACTAGCTTGCTGACACAACCCCAACAAAGCAGCGATCGCATCAAACAAGCGTCCGGCACTCGACGTTTTTGGAGTATTCAATTCTCGTTGCAACATAGCCTGTAAGACTTTAAGTTTTTGCCGCGAGAAAGCTTGCACAGACGCTAACTCCAACATTTCAAACGCCCGATTTCCAAAGCATTCGTAGAGCAATCCCAAAGCGCATCGTCGAGGTTCTTTGACTGCCTGTTCTCCTCCAGGTAATGGGAACGATCGCAGATGAGCCGTTCGTTCAAATCCGTTAGCTAGGATGTTGAGAAACTCGCCCCCCCAAATCGTCCCGTCTAAGCCATAACCCGTTCCATCCCAGGCAATTCCCAACACGGGGGGTTCGAGTTGATTGTCCACCATGCAAGATAGGACATGAGCATAGTGATGCTGCACTGGAATTACGGCTGTAGAAGTAGGAAAGGCAGAGGGCAGAGGGCAGAGGGCAGAAGGAAAGCGTTTCTGTTCAGTTGCCTGCTTGCTCTCTGCTTTCACTTCAATCAAAGCATTGGCAAATTGAGTCGAGTAGTAGTCTGGATGGGCATCAGTTGCGATCGCAGTGGGCTGAACCTCGTAAATATTAAGTAGATGGTGAATCGCTTCTTGAAAACGATCGATTGTTGATAAATTATCGAGATCGCCGAGATGCTGGCTCATCAAAATTTGATGATTGAGATACAGCGCAACGGTATTTTTTAGATGAGCGCCAACAGCGAGGATGACGGATGAATCATGAGAGGTTAATTTCGATGGTGGTGTAATTGGAAAGGGAGCATAGCCTCTGGCACGACGCAGAACGATGGGTCGATCTGCACGAATCGATCTAACCCCCCTTAATCCCCCCTTAGTAAGGGGGGAAACTTGCTCTTGCTCCCTCCCCTTAGTAAGGGGAGGGCTGGGGTGGGGTTTAAAGTGTTCATGCAGAACGATGGGTTCCTCGCCAACCACCCGCACGATGGAATCGTCAACAGGACGGGCGATCGGGCGATCGTGAACTAAGAACAAATCGGCAATATTCTGTAATCGGTTCAGTGCATCTAATTCATCCGTACAAATCGGTTCGCTAGAAAGATTTCCACTCGTCGCGACAATCGGAAAACCGAGTTCTGACAGCAAGAGATGATGCAACGGCGTGTAGGGTAGCATCACGCCTAAATAGGGATTGCCGGGAGCAACAGAGGGAGCAATTGTAGATTTGAAATTGTGGATTTTAGATTGAAGGAGAACTATCGGTGCTTCAGAAGAAAGCAGCAATTTTTCTTCCTCTTCGGAAACCTGACAGTGTTCGCGGATTAGCTCTAACGAAGGATACATTAACGCGAGGGGCTTATCAGGCCGCCGTTTGCGATCGCGGAGCGTTCTCACGGCTGTCTCATTGCCAGCATCCACAACTACATGAAATCCGCCTAATCCCTTAATTGCCAGAATTTTACCCTGACGAATAGCATTTGCCGTTTGCAGCAGTGCCTCATCGTGGGTTGCTAACGTCTTACCTTGACGATCCCAAAGTTCTAAATGGGGGCCACAAGTCGGGCAAGCGTTTGGTTGAGCGTGAAAGCGTCGATCCAGAGGGTTCTCGTACTCTGCACGGCACTCCGGACACATCTGAAATCGCTGCATCGTGGTGTTGGGGCGATCGTAGGGAAGCGATCGCAAGATGCTGAAACGAGGGCCGCAGTGCGTACAGTTGGTGAAGGGATAGCGATAGCGACGGTTGGCAGGATCGTAAATTTCGTGCAGACAGGCCCGACAGGTTGCGAGATCGGGCAGAATCAGAGCAGATTTAGGAGTTGCGATTGAGGAATGAGCCGCATCTGATGGACGAATTTCAAAATCGGTGTATCCTGCGAGGCTCATCCACTGAGTTTCTATGTGCTGCAAAAAGGCATGATGCGGTTTTTCTTGCTGCAGGCGTTTCTGAAAAATCTGAAGCTGTTCGATAGTACCCTCAATGTCGATCGAGACTCCGCGATCGGTATTTTTCACCCAGCCCACAACTCCCACGTCTTTAGCCAACCCGTAAACGAATGGGCGAAAGCCGACTCCCTGCACGATGCCTTCTACAGTCAAGCACAGCCGACGTTTGGTTGAGTTTTGTATAAATTTTGATTCTGTCGTCAGCATAGCCCTTTCTCCTGATAACTTAGGACTTACGCAAAATGATGAAAAAACGAACCACAGAGTACACAGAGGACGCGGAGAAATAAGAGGAAAGAGAGAGTTTTTGCGTAAGTCTTGAACTTGCACAGGCTATTGAATGGCAGTTCCCAGGTAACTATACCAAGCTTCCATTCCCTGTCCAGTTCGAGCAGAAACTTCCAAGAGGGTTGCTTGGGGTGCGACGCGCCTAATGTTAGCAATAGCCTGTTCTCTGTCGAACCCCACGGCTTCTGCAATGTCGATTTTGTTAATCAGAACGACATTTGCCGTTTTGAACATTGTGGGATACTTTAAAGGTTTATCCTCTCCTTCTGTCACGGATAGCAACACAACTCGCATCGCTTCGCCTAAGTCATAGCTAGCCGGACAGACTAAGTTACCCACATTTTCAATAATCAACACGTCCAGAGCATCCAGATCGAGCTTCTGCATTGCCCGTGACACCATATCTGCTTCTAGATGGCACGCATTCCCCGTGGTGATTTGTACGGCGGGCGCACCAGCACGGCGTAAGCGCTGAGCATCATTGTCTGTTTCTAAATCACCCACAATCACACCGATCCGTAAAGGGTGTTGCAGGGATGTCAGTACGCGACTGTTCAAATCCTGCACCATGCGCTCAATCAGTGCTGTTTTCCCCGAACCCGGTGAGGACAGAATGTTGAGTGCCAGCACCCCTTTTGCCTGAAAATATCCTCGATTGCGTTCTGCTAAGCGATCGTTTTTCGACAGCAGGGATTCGTGAATGGCAAGGGTGTGTGAAATGTGCGATCGCTCGTGCAGATCGTGATGGTTTCCTGTTCCATTACCCGTGAAATCCTGGTGAGAATGTTGATGCTCATGTTGGCGATCGTGAGAATGAGAATATTCGTGCAGGTGGGAATGTTCGTGATGTGTAACCCCATCAATCGCAACTGCTCCAACCTGGTTGCAACCACAATCTTGACACATATTAAGAAACCTCCAGCGAAGTAAGTTCGAGTTCTCTACCCTGACGGATTTCTGTGCAGAATTGATGACACTCAGGACACTCGTAAATCCAATCAGAAGGTTGAAATTCACGTTGGCAATTTGGGCAATAGCAAACGGCTGGAATGGAATCAATGCTGAGTTGGGCGCGTTCGGCAATGGTTCCCCGTGTCACAACATCAAACGCAAAGGCTAATGCTTCTGGCTCCACTCCCGACAATTGACCGATGCGTAATGTCATGCGGTGAATTTGAGCTGCACCCTCACGGTTCGCGTACTCCAGAGCAATATCTAGTGTGTTTTGCATGATGCCAACTTCGTGCATATCAATTAGGAAGTGAAGGGAAAGGGAAAAGGGTAAGTCTCAAATACTTTTCATGATAATCGCCTTGTGAGTTGGTGAAAACTCAGTTTTCAAAGGGTTCGATCGTAAGTGATCATCCTTCTGCTGCTCTGTTGAGAAACCAGTTGTTTAATCTTTACTAAAGCCAAGTCAACGTTTTTTATTGTAACGGGAGAAAGGGTTTCATCAAAGGAAAAGTTAACGGCTGGAATCAAAATTTGGTAAGCAGTAGGAATAGCTTTATACAGGGTACAAGTTAGAGCTAGTATCGATCGCGGATCGGCATAGTGTCCTGTAAAGCTGGCTGCATAATTCGGTCTGAGTTGTTCGATTTTGACCTCTGATAGTGTAGCAACCGCATCTACAAAAATGACGGTTTTAGCCTGGGCGATCGCTTCAGCTAAGTCTGGTGTAAGTTGATGTACGGCAAGCGATCGCACACGATCAAAATTCCACTGAGCGACGGCTTCGGCAATCTGATAACCGGCTCCATCGTCACCCCGAATCGTGTTGCCATAGCCAATGATGAGATAGCTAATTTTTTCGTTGTCAGTAATATTCAAAGACTGCCTCCTTTGCTGATGGCGGAGAAATTAAACTAGGGCAGACTGTGAGAGGTCAGCACTTCAGATTCCCGACTTCTTTTAGAGAAGTCGGGAATCTCGTCTTCAGCCTCTAGAAATCTCGTTCAATATCGTTCCATCGGGTGCAACCAGTTGAACGTGTAAAGGCATTTGTCCCGCCGCATGGGTGGAGCACGATAAACAAGGATCGAAGCAGCGAATTCCTGCTTCAACACGATTTAGCAAGCCTTCTGGAATTTCATTGCCGTTGCTATTGCCGTGAATATATTGCTTGGCGATTTGAGCAACAGTTTTATTCATTGCTAGGTTGTTTTGTCCAGTGGCAATGATGAGATTAACCTTCTGAATCAAGCCATTTTCATCCACCTGATAATGATGGAACAGAGTACCGCGCGGTGCTTCACTAACTCCGATCGCTTCCAGTTGATTCACCGCACCGCGAGCGCGAACTCGATTGGATAGGATATCTGGATCGTCCATGAGGGCTTGGATTTTCTCCAAACAGGCCAGGATTTCAATCAATCGAGCATAGTGGTAAATGAATGAAGACGTGGCAACCCCACCAGCCCGATCGCGAAACTCATTTAACTCCCGATCGGCGGCTTCTGTACCGATGTAATTACACACATTGAGTCGAGCCAGTGGACCAACTCGATAAATGCCATCGGGATACCCTAGTGGCTGGTAGTAAGGGAATTTCAGGTACGACCATTTCTCAACGGCTTCGCCTAAGAATTCCTGATAGTTATCTTCGCTCAGGTTGTCAGCAATAATAGTGCCTTGACTATCAGTAAAGCGGAGATGCCCGCCGTAGTGTTCCCATTCGCCATTCTTGCCAACAAGTCCCATAAACAGCGAAGGGAATTCACCAAAGATGTTCACTTCATCTTTGAGTTCACCATCAATCATGTTTTTGAATAGCCCCAAAGCCAGATTGATGGTTGCCAATGATTCCGGTAAGCCATCGCAAATCCACTGTCTGCCTTCCTCAGAAAGAGGCGATCGCACCCCTCCCGGCACCGTCCAAGCCGAGTGAATTTTGCGTGCGCCCAAGAGTTCGATGATATTTTGTCCAAATTGCCGCAGCCGGATGCCAGCTCTTGCCAGATCGGGATTCGCTTCAATTAACCCAAACACATTTCGTTTTGCGGGATCGCTATCCCAGCCCAACAAGAAATCGGGACTACTGAGATGAAAGAATGAAAGTGCATGAGATTGAGTAATCTGTGCCAGGTTCATCAATCGCCGCAGTTTCTCGGCAGCAGGCGGAATTTTAACGGCTAAAATTTTGTCCCCAGTCTTCGAGGATGCTAGCAAGTGACTCACCGGACAAATGCCGCAAATCCGAGCGGTAATGCCTGCCATGTCTGTGAAAGGTCTGCCTTCACAAAACTTTTCAAATCCCCGATATTCCACGACATGAAACCGAGCATCTGAGACTTCACCCGCCTCATCCAGAAAAATTGAGATTTTAGCGTGTCCCTCAATGCGTGTAACAGGATCGATAACAACAGTCTTCATAGCACCTCTCTCTTCTCGTGAGCTGTCATTAGTCCGTTTTCATTTGCACCTAACCATCAACCATCAACCATCAACCATTACCCAAACTTAATCATGTCTCGCCCTTCCATGCGGGGTTTTTCCCCTTTGAGCAGAGGTTCAAGCGTGGCTCGAATGCGATCGGCCGATGGCGGACATCCGGGCATATAGATATCAACTGGAACAACCTGATGCACGGGCAAGACGCGATCGAGCAATTCCGGTACAATTCCTGGCTCGTGAGGTAGTTGTCGCCCCGTATCTGCCAATTCGATATAAGCCCGTTTGAGAACGGGTTCAGCACCCCTCAACATATTTCGCATACCAGGAATGTTTGCCGTCACGGCGCAATCCCCAAAGGAAATTAGGATTTTGGTGCGTTGTCGGACTTCGTGGATCAGTTCCAGATTGTCTTCGTTGGCAACGCCTCCCTCCACCAGACAAACATCAACGTTTTCGGGATATTCCTTCACGTCCGATCCAACGGGACTATAAACCACATCCACATGCTGAGCGAGTTCAATTAACCACTCGTCTAAATCCAAAAACGACATGTGGCACCCGGAACAGCCTGCTAACCAAACGGTGGCAAATCTTATCTTGTCCATTCCTTCTTCTCCCGTGCCCTCACCAAAAATTCCAGCTTGTTGCGATCGCGTTCTTTCTCGCCAGTTGTTTCGCCTTTACGGAAAATCGATCCAGTAGGACAGGCATCGACACACTTCCCGCAGGAAGTACAGGCATCCACTGCACCCCAAGGCTGATTCATTCCAGACACGATGTAGCAATTCGCGCCCCGTTGTGCCACATCCCACACATGCGCTCCCTCAATCTCATCGCAGACGCGCACGCAACGAGTACAGAGGATGCAACGGTTGTGGTCTATACTAAATAGCGGATGCGAATTATCGACTTTGCGATCGGGGAAACGATACGGGAAGCGAGCATGATCCATCCCCACTTCAATGGCAACATCCTGTAACTCGCAATTACCATTTGCCACACAAAAGGCGCAGACATGATTGCCCTCGGCAAACAGCAACTCAACAACCATGCGGCGGTAGTCTTGCAGCTTGGGCGAGTTGGTAGAAACCTCCATCCCCTCAGCCACCTGAGTGACGCACGCAGGAAACAGTTTAGGGGTTCCAGCAATCTCTACCATGCACAGACGGCAAGCTCCGATATCTGATACACCGTCAAGATGACATAGCGTAGGAATGGCGACTCCAGCCTCTCTTGCCGCTTGTAGGATGCTTGCGTCTTCTGCGATCGCTACATCAATACCATCAATTTTGAGCGTTTTGACTGACATATCAACCTCACAAAGATTGCGAAACGGTGACTTTGCCGTTGTGTTCGACTGGAGATTGCAGCAAATCTAAATACTCCTGCTTGAAGTATTTCAACGTGCTGAGTACAGGATTTGGAGCCGTTTGACCCAACCCACAGAGGCTCATTTCCTTAACCATGTAGCAGAGGGCTTCTAGCTGTTCCAAGTCTTTCTGCGTCGCCTGACGGTTCGCGATTTTATTCAACAGCGCATGAAGCTGAACCGTTCCCGCACGGCACGGGATACATTTGCCACAAGATTCATCCCGGCAGAATTCCATGTAAAACTGAGCAATCTCCACCATGCTCGTTTCGTCATCCATGACAATCATGCCGCCCGAACCCATCATCGTGCCCAGCTTTTGCAGTGATTCGTAGTCCACAGGGGTATCAAAGAATTCAGCCGGAATACACCCTCCAGATGGTCCTCCTGTTTGCACTCCTTTCACCTTGCCACCGTCGGGAACCCCACCTCCCATTTCTTCTACGATTTGACGCAGGGTGGTTCCCATTGGGACTTCAATTAAGCCCGTGTTCTCGATCTTGCCCGTAAGTGCAAAAACTTTGGTTCCCTTACTTTTCTCCGTGCCGATACTGGCGTACCAGTCTCCACCGTTACGGATAATGGGCGCGATATTGGCATAGGTTTCGACGTTGTTAATCAGGGTGGGACAGCCCCACAACCCGGATTCAGCGGGATAGGGTGGACGGGGGCGGGGAATTCCTCGTTCGCCTTGAATGGAGTGCATCAATGCGGTTTCTTCGCCGCAAACGAAAGCACCTGCCCCAATGCGGATATCAACCTTGAAGTCAAACCCAGAACCAAAGATTTGACTGCCCAGCAATTCATATTTCTTTGCCTGCTGAATCGCTTTTTGCAGGTGTTTGATGGCGAGAGGATACTCGGCGCGGATGTAAATAAACCCGCGATCGGCTCCAATTGCATAACCTGCGATCGCCATTCCTTCCAGCACGCGATGGGGATCGCTCTCCAACACGCTGCGATCCATGAACGCACCGGGATCGCCCTCGTCCGCGTTACAAATCACATATTTTTGTCCCGGCGGCATCTTCGCCACCGTTGCCCACTTCAACCCGGTGGGATACCCGCCGCCACCTCGTCCGCGCAGTCCACTCTTGGTGACTTCTTCAATCACCTCAGTAGGTGTCATTTCCGTGAGAACTTGATAGAGCGGCTCGTATCCGCCTGCTGCAATATACTCTTCAATGCGCTCTGGGTCGATCTTGCCGCTATTCTCCAACACGATCGGCATTTGGCGCGTCAAGAAAGGATGGTTCGGGTCGCCCTTTGTCGCGGTAGCAGTTCCTCCCTTCAGTGCAGCGATGATGGAGGGTGCATCGTCTGGAGTCACCTGTTCGTAAAGCGTACCGCTGGGATCGACTTCTACCAACGGCCCCCGCCCACAAAACCGCATACATCCAACACTGCAAACCTTTACCTCTGCCTCCATTCCTGTCTGTTGAACCGCAGCTTCCAAGCCATCTCTCACTGCAGCAGAACCAGAAGACAGACATCCTGCGGCTGTGCAACACCGAATTTGAGTTGGCTTGCGGCGATCGCGTTCTTGTTTCGCAATCTCATGTAATTCTGTGATATCCATGCTGTTTACCTTCACGCAGTTGTGACCTACGATCGGCTTTCCAAGTGGGTGAATCTTGATGGCAACGTTTTTGTAGCGATCGCGATCCAGAAAGCCATTAAACATTCAGGCGTTGCAGCGCCTTAACCTTGTCTAGAGCCGTTTCTAGGGTTTCCTTACCGCTGACTCTGCCATCAATGACGATCGCTGGAGCAATGCCACAAGCGCCTAAACACCGTGCCGCCATGAGCGATACTTGGCCATCCGCTGTTGTTTCACCCACATCGATTCCCAACTCTTTTTCTAGAGCTATCATCAATTTGCTGGCACCTTTGACATGGCAAGCTGTTCCCAAGCAAACCACACAAGTATGAGCGCCGCTGGGTTTAAGTGAGAACAAATGGTAGAAAGTTGCCACACCGTAGACTCGGCTCAATGGCAGTTTTAGCCCTCTGGCAATGTAAATCAGAACATCTTCTTCTAGAAAGCCAAATGATTCCTGTGCTTTGTGAAGTATCTCAATCAGCGCATCGGGTTGGTATTGATGCCGCTTCATCGTCATATCCAATGCTTTAAAGCGGCGGTCGCCACTGGCATGACCCTTGGCAGAAGGAGATTTAGCAGGGGATGCAACGCCAGCACCTGTCGAACCTTGTTGGTCTTGAAGAGGTGGGTAAGGCATATTAATTAACCCTCAATTACAGCAATTTCAACTTTTTTTTGCTGATTATTAGATGACCTGTATTAATCAAGACAAAATCGGTCGTTTGTAAAAATCGATAATTAAAATTTAAGCTCCTTAGAGGCTTGCTACTTTTGCAACATTTGTATTGCTTAACTCTCTTTGCTACAAACTTTTAGCCTTCTAAATCTATCTTATGATGTGACAAGTCATGAAGTGACACAGCAGGTAAATTTCTTCACAATTTGTCATGACTTTGCCTGGGGGAGCACTTCATGGCAAATCCGCCATAATAGCCCGCTTTTTCTCTCCAGTCATAGAGACGCTCCGCCGGAGCATCTTCCACAGATTGGTGATAACGGGCATCCAGGGGAATCGCCAGCTAGAGCTAGGGCATCGGTTGTAAACAGCGATATCTGCTAGATCCTCGACTTCTTACAGAACTCGCGGATATCGGTATTCTGTTTTTTCAGGTGGGCTTACTTATCGACGATTTATCTCCAAGTCGATCGTCCAAAAATGCGAACTCAATTTTTGGTAAAATCAAAACATTCTACCCGCAACCAAAGCGCTACCTGTGGCCAAGTCAACTGAACCCAACAATCCAGAGAGTCCGAGCCAACTTGCCCGCACGCCTCTGTACGACCTATCATTAGAACTCAAAGCCCGAATGGTGCCCTTTTCCGGGTGGGAGATGGCGGTGCAGTACGCAGGCATCAGCAGCGAACACCAAGCAGTACGCCAGCAAGCAGGAATGTTCGACATTTCCCACATGGGAAAATTTGGTTTGAGAGGGAAACAATTAATAGAAAAATTTCAACCGCTAGTCCCCTCAGACTTGAGCCGCTTGCAACCCGGTCAAGCTCAATATACAGTCTTGCTAAATGCCCAAGGCTGCATCTTAGACGACATTATTTTCTACTGCCAAGAACCCGACCCTATCACTAGCGAAGAACGTGCAGTAATCATTGTCAACGCCGCCACTCGCATCGCAGACAAAGCATGGATCGCCACGCACTTAGAATTGAGCGAACTTTGTTTGACAGACATTTCAGAAGATCGAGTTTTAATCGCAATTCAAGGGCCGGAAGCTGTTAACTATCTCCAGCCTTTTGTGGAAGACAAACTCGCACAAATTAAGGCTTTCGGCCACTTAGAAACAAACCTGTTGGGACAGCCGAGTTTTATCGCCAGAACTGGTTACACCGGCGAAGATGGGTTTGAAATCATGGTCGATGCCGAAGTTGGAAAAGAACTCTGGCAAAAACTGTTAGCTGCTGGCGTTGTACCCTGCGGTTTGGGTGCGAGAGATACCTTGCGTTTAGAAGCGGCAATGGCTCTTTACGGTCAAGATATCGACGACAATATCACGCCTTTAGAGGCTGGATTGGGTTGGGTTGTTCACCTCGACACCAAAGGCGATTTTATTGGGCGGGAGGTTTTGGAACAGCAGAAAGCGAGTGGAGTGTCGAAGCGCTTGGTAGGGTTAGAAATGCAGGGGCGGCACATTGCGCGCCACGGCTATCCGGTAATATTTGAAGGCGAAACTGTAGGAGAAGTTACTAGCGGTACATTATCGCCTACTTTGAATCGGGCCGTAGCCCTCGCGGTTGTTCCGGCAAACTTAGCTAAAATCGGTCAGCAGTTAGAAATCGAAATTCGCGGGAAAAACTATCCGGCTAATGTGGTAAAAAAACCATTTTACCGATCGCCAAACCGACCTAATTAAATTAAGCAAGCAAGCCTTAATTCAGGGGCCGAGTAGGAGCAACGGCCGAAAAAAAAGCGAAGTGTATGTGTTCTTGTGGAACGGGCTTCTAGCCCGTTGCTCATATGGGTCGAGAAGAGTCATCTACTAGCTTAGCAAATGTTCGCAAAGTTGCAGCATAGCGATCGCCCGCCACATCCATCAAATCATTATGACCCGCCCCATCAACCCAAAAATTTAATTTCGGCTGCTTCGCCGCTGCAAACAACTGTTCTCCATGCCAAAAATGCACCACCTCATCAGCCTTACCGTGAATCACCAAAACAGGCGATCGAACTTTGCCAATCTTATCAATATTCACAAACTTGTCAAAGGGTAAAATCGGAATCCGCGTCAACACCCGAAAAGCCGAAACAAACGAACTTTCAACCACCAAACCGCCGACTTTTTGCCGCGAAGCCAAATCAATTGCCGGCCCACCCCCCACAGAACGCCCGTAAAGAATAATTTGCTGTGCAGGTACTCCCAAATGTTGGGTTAAATAATTGTAAGCAGCCTCAATATCGCGATAAGTATTATACTCAGAAGGCTTTCCCTGACTCGTCCCGTAACCTTGATAATCATAGGCAAAAACAGCAAACCCGCTATCTCGAATCTCTCTGAGCAGCCACAAAATGCTCTCCAAGTCTTCCGCATTCCCGTGACTGTAAAGTATGGTATATTTAGCTTGCGGGTTGGGAAAATGAACAGTAGAAATTTTCACGCCATTAGCTGAGCTAACTTTGATAACTTCCCCGATCTCGCTCTGACTAGATGGGGGAGGTTGAAAAATTAGGCGTTCTGAAAAAAAGAAACCGTAAAAACACAGAAATGCGTAAATAAAAATTAGAGATCGCATCAGTCGTTTGACAGAAAATTCTCCGACAAGCAAGCGTTTAATATTTTTTCTGTTCCACTTAGTCATCACTAAACGCCCATAGTTGAATAAGATTTAACTAATACTTTTTTATTGGGAGAAAAGACATGGCAGAATACCCACAGGACTTGAAATACCTAGACAGCCACGAATACATCCTACTCGAAGGCGACATAGCCAGGATCGGCATCACTGAGTTTGCCGTGAATCAATTAGGTGATATCGTATTTGTGGAATTGCCAGAGGTCGGTACAAAGCTGGAAAAGGGCGAAGCTTTCGGTTCAATCGAGTCAGTGAAAGCAGTTGAAAGCTTGACAGCGCCAGTTACCGGCACTGTCGTAGAACGCAACGATGGCATTGTAGAGGACCCTGAGATGGTGGGGGATGACCCCTACGGCGACGGGTGGCTGGTGAAAGTGCGCGTTGACAATCCCAGCGAAGTGGATGACGCTATGTCTGCCGAGAAATATAGCCAAATGATCGCCGAAGCTGAGTAGTTTTGAGTTTTGGGTTTTGAGTGGGAATTTGGGCATAGGGCTCGTTGATTCCTCGATTCCTCCACCATCCGCCAGGGGTTGAAACCCACGGGGCTCATAGCACAAGTCGTCTAAAGACGACTGAAATACTAACCAGTTGCGCGGGGAGTTGCGATAAGTGCGCCTTAATCTACAGTCGTCTTGAGACGACTTTAGCTATGAGACAGGGGTTTCAACCCCTGTCGGACTTTGATAGAGGCAGAAAATCTTGCTTAGTCGGCCACCGACGACTTCAGGTATGAGACAGGGGTTTCAACCCCTGTCGGACTGTCGGACTTTGATAGAGGCAGAAAATCTTCCTGGTTTTCTTAGCAAAATGTTACAAACAAAGAAGCAAAAGTCTATTCAGGAGAATCCGCCTTGGTACTCTACAGCCCTCAACTTGAACCCAGTCAGCAGCAAAACCTTGTTCCCATGAATGGTTTTGCGGGGCGCCACATTGGCCCGACACCCAGCGAAATCCAGCAAATGCTGGATGTTTTGGGCCTTTCCAGCCTCGATGAGTTGATTGACAAAACGGTTCCTGCGGCGATTCGCATTTCTGGACCGCTACAACTTCCCGCAGCGCAAAGCGAGTACAGCGCTTTGGCAGAATTGAAAGAAATTGCGGCAAAAAATCAGGTATTTCGATCGTACATCGGCACAGGATATCACGACTGCATTACACCCCCGGTCATCCAGCGGAATATCCTAGAAAATCCCGGCTGGTATACAGCTTACACTCCCTACCAAGCCGAAATTGCTCAAGGGCGATTGGAAGCTTTACTGAACTTCCAAACCATGATCGTTGACCTCACGGGTTTGGAAATTGCCAACGCTTCCTTGCTGGATGAAGGGACTGCGGCTGCAGAAGCGATGGCGGTGAGTTACGGCGCCAGCAAAAATCACGCAAAAGCGTTTTTTGTTTCCCAAGATTGCCACCCTCAAACTGTGGAAGTGGTGCAAACTCGCGCTAAGCCGCTGGGAATTGAGGTAATTGTCGGCGACCATCAAAGCTTTGAGTTCGATCGCACAATCTTCGGCGCTCTCGTGCAATACCCCGCCACAGACGGCGCAATTTACGACTATAGGGATTTTATTCGATCGGCTCACGAAGTCGGCGCATTAGTTACAGTCGCTGCCGACATTTTGAGCCTTTGCTTGCTCACACCCCCCGGCGAATTCGGCGCGGATATAGCCGTAGGAAGCACTCAGCGCTTCGGAGTGCCGATGGGATTCGGAGGGCCCCACGCAGCCTATTTCGCCACGCGAGAAGAGTTTAAACGGCAAGTTCCCGGTAGAATTGTCGGCGTTTCTAAAGATGCCAACGGCAAATCTGCTTTGCGTTTGGCATTGCAAACTCGCGAACAGCACATCCGGCGCGAAAAAGCAACCAGCAATATTTGTACTGCTCAAGTTTTGCTGGCAGTGATGGCGAGTATGTATGCTGTTTATCACGGCCCGTCTGGACTGAAAGACATTGCTGAGAAAGTATGGAATTTAACTGCACTTTTGGCATCCGGGTTAAGAAGTTTCGGATACAAAATTAGTTCTCAACATTTCTTCGATACTGTGCGGGTAGAATTGGGAGACAAACCGCTGTCTGAAATTCTAGAAGCTGCTAAAGTTCGCAAAATAAATCTCCGAGTTTTCGATGATTCGACAGTGGGAATCACTTTAGATGAAACTGTCACGGTTGAAAATGTACAAGAATTGTGGAAAATTTTTGCACGGGATAAAGATTATATCAGGGCAGACGGGCAGAATGCTCTCAACATTTCGCTGGATGCAGACGCATTGAGTTCCTATTTGACCTTACCAGATTTTTGCGATCGCACCAGCAGCTATCTCGCCCATCCAGTTTTCAACACCTACCATTCAGAAACTGAACTTTTGCGCTATTTGCACCGTTTAGAAGCCAAGGATTTATCGCTAAATACATCGATGATTCCCTTGGGTTCTTGCACAATGAAATTGAATGCAACAGCAGAGATGGTGCCGGTGACTTGGGCCGAATTTGGCAAGATACATCCCTTTGCACCCCGCGATCAAACTCGCGGCTATCAAAGGATGTTCGTGCAACTAGAACAGTGGCTGGCAGAAATCACCGGTTTTGCGGGAATTTCTTTGCAGCCAAACGCCGGTTCTCAGGGCGAATACGCGGGTTTGTTAGTTATTCGCCAATACCACGAACACCGAGGCGAATCTCACCGAAATATCTGTTTGATTCCCCAGTCAGCCCACGGTACAAATCCGGCTAGCGCGGTGATGGCGGGGATGAAAGTAGTTGCTGTAGAGTGCGATTCTCAGGGCAATATTGATGTTGCCGATTTGCGGAAAAAAGCCGAAAAGCACAAAAATGAATTGGCGGCTTTGATGGTGACATATCCATCTACGCACGGCGTTTTTGAGGAAGAAATTAAAGAGATTTGCGAGATAGTCCACAACTGCGGCGGACAAGTTTATATGGACGGCGCAAATATGAATGCTCAAGTTGGTTTGTGCCGCCCCGGTGATTTTGGTGCTGATGTTTGCCACTTGAATCTGCACAAAACTTTCTGCATTCCTCACGGTGGCGGTGGTCCGGGTATGGGGCCGATCGGGGTAATGTCTCATTTGGTAGAATTTTTGCCCAGTCATTCTATTCTTAACAGTCAACAGTCAACAGTTAACAGTCAACAGTCAACAGTTAACAGTCAACAAAAATCAGTTGGTGCTATTTCCGCCGCGCCTTGGGGAAGTGCCAGCATTTTGACTATTTCTTGGATGTACATTCGGATGATGGGAGGAGTGGGTTTAACTGAGGCGACAAAAGTAGCAATTCTTAATGCTAATTATATGGCAAAACGGTTAGAATCTTATTATCCAGTTTTGTACAAAGGGAAAGCTGGTTTAGTGGCGCACGAGTGTATTCTAGATTTGCGATCGCTCAAAAAATCTGCGGCTATTGAAGTGGAAGATATCGCCAAACGCCTGATGGATTACGGCTATCACGCGCCGACGGTTTCTTGGCCCGTCGCAGGTACGGTAATGGTGGAACCGACTGAAAGCGAATCAAAGCAGGAATTAGACCGTTTTTGCGAGGCGATGATTGCCATTCGAGGCGAAATTGCGGAGATTGAAAAAGGTAATGTTGACGCGCAAAATAACGTCTTAAAAAATGCGCCGCACACCGCAGAATCTCTGATGGTTGATGAGTGGAATCGTCCTTATACTCGCGCGCAAGCGGCTTATCCGGCACCTTGGACTCGCGAACATAAGTTTTGGCCGGCGGTGGGCCGGATAGATAATGCGTTTGGCGATCGCAATTTTGTCTGTTCTTGTTTGCCAATGGAGGCTTACAGTCAAGGCTAAATAACTCTCTCCGGGTGCGTAATTCGCACCTTACACACACACTATTGTGGGGAGTAGGGGTTGGGCACGCGAGCCCGCCCCACAAGTTATAGCCTTTTTCAGATAGATGAGGTACAAGTTTAGATTTTAGATTTTAGATTTTAGATTTTAGATTGGGGGATTGAGGAATTGTTAATTAATTAGTAAATACCTCATCTTTATGAGAAGCGCTATATATCAATTCCGGTTACACTCCTGATGATCGGGAGTGGGGAGTGGGAAGAAGTGGAGAGTCGGGGAATGTGGAATTATTGACCTTGACTCGATCGTGCCCATCCAACCGGAAACGATATTAAATTTAAATGTAGAACTGCTGATTAACCTAGATAAACGCGCTGAAAATAATGTAATACAACAATCAAAATATTCCAGGTCAAATAAAAAATGAATAGACGATTTTTGTGGCTTACTCCCGAAAATAAACCGCGTTGGATTACCCTATTATTGTTAGGTTTTTTGGCTGCTTTGGGCGTAGCGGCAACAACAGCTTACATCAAAATGGCGATCGCCCAAACTATCGGCCCGGCTTTGTCTGTTGATGTTACAGCCGATCGACATTCCATCAGTCCCGACATCTACGGTATGAATGATTATGCGATCGATCCCATACTCGCCCAAGAGTTGCGAATTCCAGTGGAACGCTGGGGGGCAAATCACGCCAGCCGCTACAACTGGTTAGTCGATTCTTCCAACAGCGGCGATGACTTCTTTTTCGTGGGTGGCGGCGACAATAAAAATCCTGTTCCCGGCGATTCTATAGATAAAATTGTCAAAACCAACCGCCAAAACGGCAGCAAAAGCATCGTTACTATTCCGATGATTGGCTATGTAAACAAATTTAGCACTTGGAACTGCGGTTTTCGAGTATCCAAATACGGCCCGCAAGAAAAAACAAACCCCCACATTTTTCCAGAAGGCGATAAGTGCGGCAACGGTAAGCGTCCCGATGGCACTTTGATAACTGATAATAATCGCCTTGATGTCAGTATTACTAGCAATCCAGAATTTCAAAAAGCTTGGGTTCAACACTTAGTTAAAACCCACGGTACTGCTGCTAACGGGGGCGTGCAAATTTATCAAATGGACAACGAACCAAGCGGCTGGGGAAATACTCACCGCGATGTTCATCCAGAAGCGACAAGCTACGATGAATTGCGCGATCGCACTTATCAATACGCCTCAATGGTAAAAGCTACAGATCCCACTGCTAAGGTACTCGGGCCGTCGGATTTTGGCTGGCCTGTCTATGTGGATTCTCTGGTAAAAGGCGATCGCGAAAAACACGGCGGTGTCTGGTTGGCGCGGTGGTACTTGCAACAAATGCGCGCTTACGAACAGCAAAAAGGTGTTCGGATTCTCGACTATTTCGACGAACACTACTATCCTGCGGCGGACGATACCTGTTTGGCCAATTGTCCCGCCGGCGATGCCAAAACCCAAGCGCTGCGACTGCGATCGACTCGTTCTCTCTGGGATGCTACCTATACTGATGAAAGTTGGATAGGAAAATACAATCCGCCCTTAACAATTCTTCCCCGATTTAGAGAGTGGATCAAAGAAGATTATCCAGGTACAAAACTCGCGATTACTGAATACAATTGGGGCGGTTTGGAGTCGATTAACGGGGCGTTAACCCAAGCCGATGTACTGGGGATTTTTGGGCGGGAACAAGTGGATTTAGCGACGCTGTGGGGGCCTCCTAAGTCTTCGGAACCGGGTGCTTATGCTTTCCGAATGTACATGAATTACGACGGACAAGGCGGTAAGTATGGGGATACTTGGGTGCGATCGGGTAGCACAAATCAGGGACTTTTGTCAATCTACGGAGCCGATCGTACCAGTGATGGTACTCTGACGCTGGTAATTATTAATAAAACGAACAAAAATTTGACTGGAAAATTGAGTTTGAAAGGATTTAAACCTGCGGGTAAAGCTCAATTTTACACTTACAGCGAGGCGAATTTGCAGGCGATCGTCCGTCAGAACGATTTAGGTGTCAGCGATACTGGATTCCAGGCAACTTACCCAGCTAATTCTATGACTTTGGTGGCTATTCCCAAGGCTAATTCTTAGGGGACTGAACTTAACAGACGGGAATTCCCCGCCAGAACCGAAATCATTAAACCGCAGAGGACGCAGAGGACACTGAGGAAGAGAAAAGAGAGATGAATAATTCTGACCGAAGAACGAGACGCAAGCCCCTGGCTTTAGACACGGGGATAAGTCGGTAGCGGTTTCAACCGCATTCAGTATTTAACAAATATTAATACAGAATTAATGCCGTATGCAAGTTCATGCTGTATAACTATGTTATGAGCGTTAATTACAAATCCAACAAAAATGTTGTCTACTCTTGCAAGTACCATATAGTGTGGTGTCCAAAATATCGCCGAAAGGTTTTAATTGAGGGTGTTGATACTCGTTTAAAGGAAATACTGTTAGAAGTTGCCACTGAGTTTAACAGTGAATTAATCGAAATGGAAGTAATGCCAGATCATGTCCATCTCTTAGTCGAATGCGATCCTCAGTTGGGAATTGCTAAACTGATTCGGTACATGAAAGGACGTTCCTCTCGATATCTCCGCCAAGAATTTCCGTGGCTAAAAAGTCGATTGCCAACGCTGTGGACTAATAGCTACTTTATTGCGACTGTTGGCGGTGCGCCTATTTCGGTAATCAAGCAGTATATTGAGAATCAAAAAAATGTCTAGTTATGGATGTCAGCAAAACCTGCTCAGTCCAAACCGAGAGTTGAGAAGCGTCCTAGAATTTGTATGCGAAGAGTCGAACAAGCTAGCCAACTGCGGGACTTACTATTCTCGTCAGTTGTATTTTAAGACTGGGAAAATTCCTGGCAAGTACGATTTGCACAAATTATTCAAAGACAACCTTCACTTCAAAGCACTATATTCCCATGTTGCTCAACAAACGTTGACCAGCGTCGCAGAGTCTTTCAAGTCGTATATTGGATTACTCAAGGGAATTTCAATTGGCACGGTAACACAACGCCCAAAGCTGCCGAAATATCGCAAAAATAGCTTGAAAGTTGTGACGTTTCCAAGGGCAGACGTAAAGCTCAAAAATGGGCAACTGAGGTTTCCATTAGGAAGCAAGGTTAAACTATGGTTTGGCATTGGTGAGTTCTATTTACCAATACCGTCCAACCTAGACTATAAGAAAATTAGAGAGATTCGCATTTTGCCAAGAAATGGGCAGTTTTATGTCGAGTTTGTCTACCAAATTCAGCCCACAGTGATTGAATTAGATGCTAGTAAAGTCCTGGGTATCGATCCAGGGCTGAACAATTGGTTGACCTGTGTTTCCAATGTGGGAACAAGTTTTATCGTGGATGGACTGCATTTAAAATCATTGAACCAATGGTATAACAAGCGAGTTGCAGTGATTAAAGAGCATAAGCGTCAAGGTTTTTGGTCTAGTCAATTGGCGAGGATTACGGAAAAACGGAATAGGCAAGTCAGGGATGCTGTTAATAAAGCAGCTAGGTTAGTATTGAATCACTGCCTTGAAAACCAAATAGGCACAGTTGTTTTTGGGTGGAATAAAGGGATGCGCCAAGAAATAAATCTTGGTAGCAAAACAAATCAAAACTTTGTTCAGATTCCTACCGCTCGATTGAAAGATAGAATCTCTCAGCTTTGCGAACAATATGGTCTTCGGTTTGTTGAAACTGAAGAAAGTTATACAAGCAAGGCGAGCTTTTTAGATTCGGATGAACTACCTAAGTTCGGTGAAAAAACTGAAGGGTGGAAAGAATCAGGGAAGCGTATCAATCGCGGTTTGTATCGGTCAAAAGATGGAAGCAAAATCAATGCAGATTGTAATGGGGCTGCGAAGTGCGATTCGTTCAGTCGAAACCGAGAAATTGGGGGATGACTGGCTTCTACAGGGTAATCCATGAGGATTGAGTTCGCACTTTAATCCCTTGTAGATGACAACTTCATAACCTTGCAGGTGAGCGTTAGTATCCTAGAAAACGATAAGTCCTGCCCCTCAGACGTAGAGGTGAAAGCATATCTCCCACTGTAGAGACTAGCCATCAATCGGTGAAGCGGAGATAAAAGCGGAAAGAGCCACTAGCCTAAAAGTGGTATCCCGTGAGCAAGTTCCTACGGATAGCAAATGCGAAGTCACTGCCTGAATCACCGTTACGGCGAACCAGCGAAATAAGGCTTTATGCGCTGGTAGTCCCAAAAGGGCATTAGTACAGGGTGGTATGAGAATTTTGCCCGACATACCTACGTTACCCAAAAACTCGGTGAAGAGGTGACATCCTAACGGAACAGACCAATGGTTATGAGGAACGAAGTAACCCACCTGATTACTCTCGAAGAGGTCGAATACTTCGAGCAGTCAGCTAAGACGAAACATCTGGACTTCCAGGTAACAGGTGGTAGAGATTGAGTCAAAAGCCAACGCCTCACTGCAATGGTGAGGATATGCTAACGGACTTACGGTAATACGGATGGTATAGCTACAAGTAGCAATGAATATGTTATGAACACGGTAGAAAAACCGATGTATGAATGGAACGATATCAACTGGCGAAAGCTAGAGCGTAACGTTTTTAAATTGCAAAAGCGGATATATCAAGCGTCTAATCGTGGTGATGTCAAGCTAGTACGCAGACTCCAGAAACTGTTGATAAGTTCTTGGGCAGCAAAAGCATTATCGGTTCGTCGGGTAACACAAGATAATCAAGGAAAGAAGACGGCAGGCGTGGACGGTGTTAAATCGCTGACCCCAAAGCAACGTCTCGCACTGATAGATAAAATATCATTGGGTTCAAAGGTTAAGCCAACACGCCGAGTTTGGATACCCAAACCAGGGACAGATGAGGAAAGACCGTTAGGCATACCGACAATGGAAGACCGAGCCTTGCAAGCGTTAGTCAAACTGGTGTTAGAACCAGAATGGGAAGCGCGATTTGAACCTAACTCATACGGGTTCAGACCAGGACGCTCGTGCCACGATGCAATAGGAGCAATATTCAGTGCGGTAAGTCAGAAATCAAAATATGTGCTGGATGCCGATATCAGTAAATGCTTCGACCGCATTAACCATGATGTACTTCTCTCAAAATTAAATACCTATCCTACCCTACGGAGACAAATCCGGGCTTGGTTAAAAGCTGGTGTTATGGATGGAAACAAGCTGTTCCCAACTGATGAAGGGACACCACAGGGCGGGGTGATTTCACCTCTACTTGCCAATGTCGCCTTACATGGGATTGAGGAATTGATTATGGGTTTAGCCCCAAAATTCGAGATGAGAGACTCTCGTGGTCATACTTATGGATTACGAGACAAAATCAAATCGATTTCACTGATACGATATGCGGACGATTTCGTAGTTCTCCATGAGGATGTAGAAGTTGTGAAGCTGTGTAAGGTTGAGATAGAGAAGTGGTTAAGTGACATTGGGTTAGAATTAAAGCCGAGTAAAACAAGATTAGCCCACACCCTGAATAAACTAGATGATGAAAAACCTGGATTTAACTTTCTAGGATTCAACATCAGGCAGTTTCCAGTAGGAAAACACAACTCAAGTAAGGGAACTAGAGGCACTTTATTGGGCTTTAAAACTATTATCAGCCCTAGCAAGGAAAGTCAGAAAAGGCACTACAGAAAAGTTGCGGAAGTAATAAATAAATCGCGTGGGTTAAACCAAGCGACTTTAATAAAAAATCTCAATCCTATCATTAGGGGTTGGTGTAACTACTTCTCAACAGTCGTCAGCAAGAAAATATTTGATAGGCTGTGGCACTTAGTGGTTTGGAAGCTTCTCAAATGGGGTCGCCATCGTCATAGGAACAAGGGCAGAGGATGGACACGCCTTAAATACTTCAAAACCGTAGAAGGCAATAACTGGGTGTTCGCAACCGGAGAGGGTAACAATCCTCTAAAGCTCATACAACATAGTTCCACTGAAATAAAGCGCTATGTAAAAGTAAAAGGGATGGCATCACCCTATGACGGTGACTGGATATATTGGAGTTCAAGAATGGGAGTACACCCAGAAATACCCGTAAGAGTAGCCAAACTACTCAAGCGACAAAAAGGGAAATGCGCTCACTGCGATAACTACTTCAAAGATGGAGATTCGATAGAGGTTGACCACATCGCCCCCAAATCGAAAGGTGGAAAGGAATCGTATGATAATTGGCAGCTACTCCATCGACATTGCCACGACACAAAGACTGCCAATGATGGCAGTCTTGGTAACAAATCTAGCTGCAAAAGTGCTAAACCTAAGCCACCAGTGGAACCAAGCCTTTGGGCTTGGGAAAACGATATGTTGGTAATGACGTACTGATGACAACAGCCGTTTTATTGAGGAGCGGAATGATGGGAAACTATCACGTTCCGTTTTGGAGAGCAGTGGAGGAGGCGACTCCTTCACTGACTTTAATCATTTTGCGGAAAGTATCGGCAACTTTAGGGCTATGCCTGAAAGGAGTCTGTAGGGGCGCTTTGATTTCGCCTTTGAAGGTTCGTATCTGGACTCTTCAAGAATCCCCGTCCCTTTAGGGCCCGGGAGTATCAAATTTTTAATCTGAAATTATACCTGAATCGTCTATGCGATCGTCGTTAGCATCCGAGTGTGTTAGGGGACAAATACAACTCTCCTGTCCCAGCCACTGCGATCCTACTTGATGCAGGGCTGTCATCACCGGTTGAATTTGGCGACCCTTGGGCGTGAGAGAATATTCTACACGGGGCGGAATCTCGGCATAAACGCGGCGATCGACTAACCCTTGAGATTCCAACTCTCGGAGGCGTTGGGTGAGGGTTTTGGTGCTGATACCAGGAAGTGCCGCGAGTAATTCGTGGGTACGCCTCGCGCCTCCAAACAGTTCGCGTAGAACCAAAATAGACCATTTATTGTCCAACAAATCCAGCACAAATTGAATCGGACATTTAACCTCTATGCACTGACTCGCTTCCACCATAAACTCCCTTCAAAATGGATATTCCAGGGGTAGATAACTGCGCGATCGCAATCTCAAGCTGGGTTGGACTTCTAAAATGTTTGTAACGTTTTTTTGATTTGCCAAACCCGAAAATTAATATTTCTTTAGAAATGGCTCAAGCGTCCTATTTGCTTCAATGCTTTACCTCAAGTAACTATAGGATAGCACTGGTAACTGACTTGTGGGCGATCGCGGATTAAGGCAATGTGGTGCACAGTCATCTATTCCGAAAAATCCACTCTCCACTCCTATGGTCAGTTCAATTAGTAAATCGGAGTCTGCTGGTCTGCCATCCGGCATTAAAGCACCCGTTCAAGAAACCCTGTTAACACCCCGCTTTTACACCACCAATTTTGATGCCGTTGCCGAAATGGATCTGTCCGGTCAACAAGCAGAATTAGAAGCAGTTGTAGCAGAATTGCGCGCGGACTATAACCGGCACCATTTTGTCCGCAATCAAGAGTTTGAGCAATGCTGGGACAACATTGATGGCGAAACGCGAAAGGCATTTATTGACTTTCTAGAGCGCTCCTGTACCTCAGAATTTTCGGGTTTTCTGTTGTTCAAAGAACTCTCCCGCAAACTCAAGAATCGCCAACCGTTGTTATCGGAAGCCTTTAACCTACTGGCACGGGATGAAGCGCGCCATGCAGGTTTCTTGAATAAAGCAATGGCAGATTTTGGGTTGTCTCTGGATCTGGGCTATTTAACAAAAAATCGTACCTACACATTCTTCCCTCCCGAATGGGTAATTTATACTGTTTATCTGTCGGAAAAAATTGGCTACTGGCGCTATATTTTGGTGTATCGCCATCTCCAACAACATCCCGAACATCAAATTTATCCCCTGTTTCGCTACTTCGAGAATTGGTGCCAAGACGAAAATCGGCATGGGGATTTCTTCAAGGCATTGTTGCGATCGCAGCCTCAGCTTTGGAATAACTGGAAGGCAAGACTCTGGGCGCGCTTTTTCCTGCTGACGGTGTTTGCCACCCACACTATGACGGTGTTGGAACGCTCCACATTTTATGACTCGATCGGCATCGACCCCCAGGAATATAACAAGCAGGTGATCGATCGCACCAATGAAACGGCAAAACGGGCGTTTCCCAGTATTTTAGATACTCACCATCCAGAATTCTTTCCCCGTTTGGAGCGATGCGCGATCGCCAATCAGAAGCTAGCAGAAATCTCAAGTAACCAGCGCCCTGCCGCCATCCAATTTTGCCAAAAATTACCCTTGATTGCTGCGATTTTCTGGCAGTTGTTGCGCCTTTATTTACTGCCCTCGATTAATGCTGAATCGTCCAGAACCGCTATTAATTAGGAGATATTGCCATGACTAATCTATCGACACGCCTCCGAGAAGGCACGATCCAATCCCACACCACAGCCGAAAATACGGCATTTATGAAATGCTTTATCAAAGGCATTGTGGAACGGGAACCTTTGCGTAAACTATTTGCCGATTTGTACTTTGTTTACAGCGCCCTAGAAACGGCTTTGCAGAACCATGTCAGCCACCCGATTATCGGGACTCTCTATTTCCCTGAGTTAAATCGCACTGAGAATCTGGCTTGCGATCTAGCTTTTTATTACGGTGAAGATTGGCTGGAGGAAATTACGGCTTCGCCAGCGGGTTGTGTGTATCGCGATCGCATTCAAACCCTCTCAAAAACCGATCCAGTCCTGCTGATTGCCCATGCCTACACCCGCTACATGGGTGATTTATCCGGCGGACAAAGCTTGAAAAACGTGATTCGATCGGCGTTGTCTCTGCCGCCGGATCGGGGAACAAATTTCTATGAATTTTCCCAAATCTCGACACCAGAAGCAAGGCGAGTATTTAAGGAACGCTATCGCCAAACCCTGGATGAGTTTCCGGTGGATGCTGACACGATCGAGCGAATTGTCGCAGAAGCAAATACGGCATTTGCCCTCAACCGGGATGTGATGCACGAACTCGAAGCCGATGTCAAAGCGGCGATTGGAGACCATACCTTTGATTTGCTGACTCGGCAAGATCGCCCCGGCAGTACAGAACGCCACTCTCATGCTGCCCAGCGAGAATCTGTCGCGAAATAGATCGATCGAGGAAAACAAGATCGATCGTATCTCTAAAATATGCCGGGGCTCTGAAGTTATATCGTTTCCGGTTGCATCGGAATCATAAAATCGAGTCAACAGTTAACACTCAACCATTGAGTTTTTCGACCCCGAGTCAACAGTAAACAGTCAGTCGATTTTAGATTTTAGATTTTAGATTTTAGAATTGACTCCACAGATGAATCTGGAAGCTGGAAAGTAGGTGTAAAATATTTCGCTTGTCAACTGTCAACTGTCAACTGTCAACTGTCAACTGTCAACTGTCAACAATCACGGACGGTGCAACCGGAATTGATATTATACACTACCAAAAGGACACATCAGTTAATGAAACACTTATCACAAACAGTTGAATTTGATGCTGCATTGTTGAATAAATACAACCAGCCTTTACCTCGCTATACCAGCTATCCACCCGCCACAGAATTAAGCACTGACTTCGATCGCAAAGCATTTATAACCGCGATCGCCGTCGGCAATCACAAACAAACTCCCTTATCGCTTTACTGCCACATCCCCTTTTGTGAAACGCCCTGTTATTTCTGCGGCTGCAATACCATCATTACCCAGCGCAAGGAGGTGATACAACCCTATTTAGGGTATCTCGCTAGCCAAATTCGCCAAGTTGCCACTTTGGTGGATGCCGATCGGCTGGTGCATCAGTTGCACTGGGGCGGCGGCACGCCCAACTATCTCGATCGCAGTCAGGTAGAGTGTCTGTGGAACCAGTTAAATCGATATTTTCGGTTCGATGACGCGGCAGAAATATCGATCGAAGTCAATCCTAGCTATATCGATCGCGAATATATTCTATTTCTGCGACAATTAGGCTTCAATCGGATTAGCTTTGGCATTCAAGACTTTAATCCCACCGTGCAGGAAGCAATCAATCGGGTGCAGCCCGAAGCGATGTTGTTTGATGTGATGGATTGGATTCGGGAAGCAGGGTTTGAAAGTGTCAATGTAGATTTGATTTACGGCTTACCTTTCCAGACACAAGCAACGTTCCAGGAAACGGTACAGAAGACCTTGCAATTAAATCCCGATCGCATTGCCGTCTTTAATTTTGCCTATGTTCCCTGGCTCAAACCGGTTCAGAAACGGATGCCGGAATCTGCTTTGCCGACTGCTGGCGAAAAGCTGAAAATTCTGCAAAGTACGATCGCCCAACTAACCCAAAATGGCTATGTGTTTATTGGCATGGATCACTTTGCCAAGCCTAACGATGAACTGGCGATCGCGCAACAAGCTGGGCAACTCCATCGTAATTTTCAGGGTTATACCACTAAGCCCGAATCGGATCTGTTGGGCTTTGGCATGACTTCCATCAGTATGTTGCAGGATGTGTATACCCAAAACCACAAGGGATTAAAAGACTTTTATCGGGCGATCGATGGGAACGAATTGCCGATCGAAAAAGGTGTTATACTTAATCAGGACGATCTGATTCGGCGCACAGTAATCATGGAATTAATGTGTCAATTCCAACTGTCGGTGCAAGATTTGGAAGAAAAATACCATCTCGGCTTCGATCTCGATTTTAATGACTATTTCGCCCAGGTTTTGCCACAACTTGATGCCTTAGAAGCCGATGGGTTAATCAAACGTTGGGGCGATGGCATTGAAGTAACAGCGATCGGGCGATTGCTAATTCGCAATATTGCCTCCGTGTTTGATAGCTATCTCATCCCCCACTCCAGCAAACGGTTTTCCAAGTCCCTATGAATCATCGTCAATCGATTGCGCGATTTTAGATTTTAGATTTGAGATTGACTTGCGCGAGATAAATGCTCTTTCTTGAGGATTTTCGATTTTCGATTTGGGATTGATTCCACGGATAAATCACGTGGCGGGTATCACCTTTGAAATTCGCTTGTCAGAGTTGTTAACTCAGATTTGTTAACATAGTTAGGGACGGATAAATACTTTCATAACCGAGTTGTTGCGTAAATTATAACCAATTCAACAAGGAAAAAATCTATGTTCTGCGAACAATGCGAACAAACAGCAAGCGGACAAGGATGCCATCAGTTTGGTGCTTGTGGGAAAAGTCCCCAGGTGAATGCTATCCAAGATCTGCTGATTTATTATCTGCGCGGGTTGGCTCCGATTGCCCTGAAAGCAAAGGAGTTAGGCATTGATACTCATGCAGTGGATGTCTTCACCTGCGAAGCGATATTTGCCACGATGACGAATGTCAACTTTTCCGAAAAGCGGTTTGTTGAGTATCTCCAGGAAGCGATCGCCCATCGCGCCAACCTCAAGGCTCAAGTACAGCAAGCAACAGACAATCCACCCACTTGGGCTGAAATTTCCAACTGGGAACCCAACTTTGACGAGAACCTCGTTGAGCAGGGTGAGCAGATTTCCCTCCAGTTCCTCAGTCAGTCTGCCTCGGATGTGGATATTTTCTCGCTCAAACTCACCGTACTATACGGCGTTAAGGGTCTTGCCTCCTACACCTTCCACGCCTACGAAGTTGGACAGGAAGACGAGCGGGTGTATCGTTTCATTTATGAAGCGCTGACCGCTCTCGATAACCAGACCTTGGGCTTGCAGGAGTGGGTGAATCTTGCTCTTGAGGTGGGAGCCATCAATCTGCGATCGATGGAACTGTTGGATGCCGGACATACCACTACCTACGGGCACCCAATTCCCACGCCTGTTCCCCTCAATCCACGGCAAGGGAAGGCGATTCTGGTTTCAGGACATGACATCAAACAACTCGAAGCCATACTGAAGCAAACCGCAGCCACTGGAATTACGGTTTACACCCACGGCGAACTTCTCCCCGCCCACGGTTATCCCAAACTCAAACAGCAGTACCCCCATCTCTACGGTCACTACGGCACCGCTTGGCAGAACCAAACTAAGGATTTTGCCAAGTTCCCCGGTGCGATCGTGATTACGACCAACTGCTTAATGCCAACTCATTCCTATTATGAAGATAAACTCTTTAGCGTTGGCCCAGTCGGCTATCCCGGCATTATTAACTTGAGTGCGATCGACAGTGGCACACCCGATTTTACTCCCGTTATTGAGAAAGCACTGGCACTTCCCGGCTTTACTGAAGATGCACCGGCCAGGGAAGTCACAGTTGGTTTTGCCCACAATACAGTCCTAGGGGTGGCAGATAAAATCATTGAGGCTGTGAAACAGCGTAAAATCCGCCATTTCTTCCTGGTGGGGGGCTGTGATGGAGCCAAACCCGATCGCAACTACTACACCGAGTTCGTCGAAAAAGTGCCTGATGATTGTGTCGTGCTCACCCTAGCTTGCGGCAAGTTTCGCTTCTTCGATCGACAAATGGGCGACATTGACGGACTACCCCGCCTGATGGATGTTGGTCAGTGCAACGATGCCTACTCCGCGATTCAGATTGCTGTAGCCCTAGCCAATGCCTTTGAGGTAGGTGTCAACGATATACCCCTGTCCATGATTCTGTCCTGGTATGAACAGAAGGCAGTAGCCGTCTTGCTAACTCTCTTGCATCTGGGGATTAAAAACATTCGCCTAGGGCCGACATTACCGGCGTTTATTTCTCCCAATGTATTCAAGCTTCTGTCGGAGCAATACAACTTGCAGCCCATTACCACCCCCGATGCCGATCTGGCAGCTTGTTTGAACTGAGTGGGAGTTCTGGGTTTCCATCTGTGCGTGCCTTTGGGGCTTTGTTTGTGTAGCCGCGATCTTTGCCATTTATATCTCTTCTATAAGTGCAATAGCATCCCATAAGGGGTGCTATTGCACTTATAGAAGACTTGTCGTTCAACCGCTTAGCTCTTAATGGCAGGAGTCACTAGGGCGATCGGTTGAGCTTCAGCAGAAGCTAAATCCAGGGGGAAGTTATGGGCATTGCGCTCGTGCATCACCTCAATCCCTAGATTGGCACGGTTGAGGATATCTGCCCAGGTGGCAATCGGTCGTCCCTGGCTGTCTAGGATGGAATTGTTGAAATTGAGTCCATTCAGGTTGAAAGACATGGTGCTAATTCCCAATGCCGCAAACCAAATTCCGACTACGGGCCAGGCAGCCAGGAAAAAGTGCAAAGCGCGGGAATTATTGAAACTGGCATACTGGAAGATCAGCCGTCCAAAGTAGCCGTGGGCTGCTTGAATGTTGTAGGTTTCCTCCTCTTGACCAAATTTATAGCCATAGTTTTGAGACTCTTGTTCGGTCGTTTCGCGCACCAGACTGGAGGTTAGTGACATACTCCCACATCAAACTGAGTACAGTTATGATGTGGGCTTCTTAGCAGCCCGATGAAGGGTGTGCAAGATTTCCTTTACGGTACTGTCATCCATAGTTCCCACCACAGAAAGATTCCCGCTACGGCGTTTTATACTTGGGAAAATGTCCAACCCAAGTCTCTTTAGATTTATCGCAGCATTAATATCGCGATCAACCATCAGAGAGTTTTGCTCATCCCAATAATTCCGTATCCCACAATCGGTAAAAATGATTTCATTCCGATAGCACAGAACCATTGAAGTATAAGCAGGTTTTTGCGAAACGACGACTGATCCAGCTTTTTCGGCTATGTATTCCAGCGTCTTGAAAAATTGACCGAACGCAGCATCCAACCAAGATTTATTCAATCCTGATTTTGCTGATTGACCGTTCGGAAGGTAATTACCCTCATCGTCTTGCTTAACTTTATTCCGCTTTGTTAAGCCCTTTAAGTTCAAATCTTCGTGAAAGAAAAACTTAGCTCCAGACTTGACAAGTTTGTGAGCCGTTTTGTAATGGAAGTCTTGGCGAGAACGCGCTATTTTTTGGTGTTGTCTCGCTTCTTTTTTGGCTAATTTTCGTCGAGATTTAGAGCCACGTTTTTGCTTATTCCGCTTCCTTGAAATGCGGTCTAACTTAGATTGGTTTTTACGAAGTGGTTTTAACGAAGGCAACTTTTCGCCCGATGATGATGCCAGGTAGACATCTTCATGCAGTACCGCATCCAACCCGATCGAGTTGTTCCAGTTTGGGGTAATTTTATCAGGAATAAACTGCGGTACTGAAGCGTCTTCAAGCATTATTTGGATGAACCAACCGTCAGCCTTCCTAGTTACGCTGATTTGCTTGACGCTAAACCCATCAGGGATTAGACGGTGCATCCGAACTTTTATGATGCCTAGCTTTGGCAGTCGGATATAAAGCCAATTCTTACGAACCAACTTAATCCAGTCGCTGTTAGCTGTAGAAAAAGTCATCGTCCGGTAGTCTGCCTCAGTCTTGAAGCGGGGTTTACCCGATCTTCCGCCCTTACTATCCCCTATGACAAACCGCTCGAAAGCTTTGTCTACTCGCTTAGAGACATCTTGCAGTACGGTTGAATCTACCTGCTTAAAATCCAAAAGTTCGCCACTATGAAAAACTTTTACTAGGTCTTTCTTAATGACGGGCAATTGTTGTTTTTGGGAGTAGTAGTTGGGCTTCGCACGGGGCGCAGAGATGCTAGCAATCAATGGACAAGCATTTATAGCAGTGCGGTTCATCTCCCACCAATCAAATCGATCACCTAACTGTCGATTATACCAATAGCGACAGATTCTCAGCCAATGGTTGAGGGTTAACTTTTGATTAGTGTCGGGATAGAACTGGTACTGGTAGGTCGCTTTCATTGCATCGTAGCCGATACGCATTAATTAGTGTTAATTTATCAGAGAATGTTGTTTGGTGTCAAGTCTATGAGTACAGATTTTATCCATAAAGCCAGAGGAGTTTCCGATCTCAAGTGTCATTTAGTGTTGACAACCAAGTATCGGCGGAAAGTTCTGACCGATCAAATGTTGTCTAGGCTTGAGGAAATTTTCAAGAACTTAATGGAAAAATGGGAAGGAAGATTGGTAGAATTTAATGGTGAGCGTGACCACGTACATTTGCTGCTTCAATATACACCGCAAACTGAACCAAGTAAGCTTATCAACAATCTTAAGACTGTATCTAGTCGCTATTTGCGGAAAGAGTTTGTAGATGAAGTTGAAAAAGTTTACTGGAAAGATGTTTTTTGGACAAATGGATATTTTATTGCTTCATGTGGTGGCGTGACGGTTGAGCAATTAAAGAAGTATATTGAGGGGCAAGATAGACCTGTAGAATAAGATTTGTTCGTCTCGTCATCCATCTGTCCACCGCTCAAAGCTGCGCCTTGAGATTGTGGACAGATGGAATCCTCGTCTCACGCGCCTTTCATCCCACACCAACCTTGATCGGTATGGTGTGGGGATTCCCGTCTGTCTAGCTAAAGACCCGTGCATGGCACTAAACAACGCACCGCCAAACACGCCTATTACACCCAACATATGGAACGGGTGCATCAGGATGTTGTGCTCGGCAGAGAACACGATCATGAAGTTAAAGGTTCCAGAAATTCCCAGCATTAAACCGTCTGAGAAACTGCCCTGTCCGATCGGGTAGATCAATAACACGGATGTTGCTGCTGCCACAGGAGCAGAGTAGGCAACTGCAATCCAGGGACGCATTCCTAACCGATAGCTCAGTTCCCATTGCCGACCCATGTAGGCATAGATCGCAATCAGAAAATGGAACACGATTAGTTGCCAGGGACCGCCATTATAAAGCCATTCATCCAGGGAAGCGGCTTCCCACATTGGGTAAATGTGCAAGCCAATGGCATTGGAGCTAGGAACCACCGTCGCGGTGATGATGTTGTTACCGTAGAGCAGCGAACCGGATACAGGTTCCCGCAACCCGTCGATATCCACGGGGGGAGCCGCAATCATGGCGAGGACAAAGACAATGGCTGCGGTTAGGGCTGTCGGAATTAAGAGGACTCCAAACCAGCCAATATAAATTCGATTCTCTGTACTGGCGATCCAGTTGCAGAATCGCTCCCAAACATTAGCGCGATCGCGCTGTTTGAAGATAGCTGTCATGATTTCAAAAAAATGAGGAAAAGTGATATTGTAATCTGGCTCAGAAACAAGAATTAAATAACATCGATTTTTGGAAGCTATTTAATTCGCGCTCCTGCAAAAACATTTTTACTTTAATCCTCTCTCGCCTACAAGTCAGTTACCGGTGCTGTCTCATAGTTGATTGGGGTAAAGCATTGGCTCAAATTCTGAACTTGAGACACTTATAAAAAAATTGTTACGATTTGTTTTTGGTCGCTCGAAAGAACGCTAGAACATTAGACCGCATCAGCAACTCGGTAGTGCATCCAAATCAGTGTTGAACGGGTTAATAAGTCATTGCGCTCGTGCCAGCGAAAATTTAACAATTTTTTCGGAATAGCTTCAATCTATTAGCCGTTCCCAATCTTTTACTCGCCGTAACTATAGGGGCTTGAACGTAACTATCTTGTCGGCAGAGTTGAGATCTGTAAGATGGTTGGTTATCTGGTGGTGGAACCGAACCTGAGTTAAGCTCATCCCACGCCTGAAGGCGGTTATGACCCGTTTAAGGATTGCGATTTGAATGCTAAGGCTGTGGCAATTGAGCCTTTGTTAGATCGAATTGGTATTCCTTATGACCCGTCAAAAACTGAGGCAGAAGCCAGAAGACCATTTGAGATTGTGGAGTGTTTTTTTTCTGATTAGCGATCGCTGGCAAAAATATCCAGGCGATTGGGAGGTTCTCTATGGCACGCAGGCGCAAAATTCATCTATTGACTTATGTTCGAGCAACAATTGCTTTGACGTTGCTTGTTGTCTGGAGTCTAGCAGCAATTACTGGCTTTCTTTTGGAGTTTTCCCCCAAAGGATATGGAACGGGGCGGCTACCTTTGTTCCTAAGTTTAACTAGATCGCAATGGGGAGATGTACATTTTCTTGTTTGTGTTATTGCTCTATGCGTAACTGTTGTTCATGTATTGCTAGACTGGCGAGTCTTGCGTGGATATCTCAGTTACCTGCTCAAATCTCATCAACATCCTGACTTGTTTGAACAACGATCGCACATCAGAAAAGAGTTTTTTAGTATTCACAACCGACCAGATGAACCAACTCAAAAGTAAAAAAAATTCGAGTCTCTCAAGGAGGATCGCCATGTTTAATAATGTGGGTATGCTCGATCGCCTCATCCGCTTTAGTTTAGCAGGCGTACTGCTTTACCTCGGCTTTGGTGTTTATGGAGGTTCGGCATTAGGAATCGGATTAGGAATTCTTTCAATTATTCCTGCCCTGACAGCTTTAATTGGAACTTGTCCGCTCTATAGCTGGCTAGGCATTAATACTAAAACCCAGCATCCCCAAAAATATTAAGTCTGCACCCGGAGATGAGAAATGGAAGAAAGTATCCCACTCGAAAATCCTTTAATGTCCAGAAGGCAGCTACTCAACTTTCTCACAGGAGCCGCTGTCGCCGCCACAGCTACTGCGGCTCTTTATCCTGCAGCCAAATTCTTTGTTCCGCCAGCAGAGGGGAGTGAAGATGGCTCGCTTCTCGCTAAAGATATTTACGGAAATCTGATTCCGGCCAGCCAGATTTTAGCATACCCCCTTGGAACTCGCGCCTTAGTTGCCGGATTGGCTGGGGAACCTACCTACCTCACCGTCAGAGAAGATGGTACGCTCCATCCTTGGGGGATTGTCGATAACTGCACCCACTTGGGCTGTACTTTCCCTTGGAATCCCAATGACAATCAATTTCAATGTCCCTGTCACGGTTCTCGCTATGACCCAGAGGGCACAGTAGTACGCGGCCCAGCACCTCTTCCCCTTAAACTCGTCCGCGTGGCTGTCGCAGAAGAGGCGATTTGGATTTCTCCGTGGAAAGAAACCGATCCCCGCACGGGAAAAAAACCCTGGTGGGTTTAGCCATGAATGATATCCAAACAAATCTGATTGAAACCGACGAACAGACGTGGGTGGCGCTGCGGGTGGCGCTGCGATCGCCCAAGGCGCGCTTTCAGCGATCGCAGCTTGGGATCGAAGTAGCAAGTGAAGCCACAAACGGAACAACAGGCTGAGTCTTGCTGGAATCGATCGATGTTGAGTTTTTCTAAATGTTTATTTCCAGTCTTGCTGGCGATGGATTTACCCATCTGCGTAATTTGTTGTTTTGTGAGGTAATTAATGACCGCTAAACTGTTGCCAACAAATCCGACTCGATATCCACTGGATTGGACTGCGGTATTCTTTTTCACCACAATTCATGCTCTCGCACTTTTAGCACCCTGGTGCTTCTCCTGGTCTGCCTTGGGGATGACCCTCTTTTTGCACTGGTTATTTGGCAGTATTGGCATTTGTTTGGGCTATCACCGCCTATTGAGCCATCGCAGTTTTCAGGTGCCTAAAGGGCTGGAATACGCGATCGCCCTGATCGGTGCCACTGCTTTACAAGGAGGGCCTATTTTCTGGGTGGCGGGTCATCGGCTGCACCACGCCTATACCGAAGATGTCGATAAAGATCCCTACTCTGCCCGTCGGGGGTTCTGGTGGAGCCATATGCTGTGGATTTTTTACCCAAATTCAGAATTCTTCGATTATGAACAGTACCAGCGGTTTGCCCCCGATCTGGCACGCGATCGATTTTATTGCTGGCTGAATCGAAACTTTTTGCTGCTGCAAATCCCGCTGGGTTTACTGCTGTATGCGCTGGGGGGATGGTCGTTTGTCATCTGGGGTATGTTTGTCCGAGCTGTTTTACTCTGGCATAGCACCTGGTTTATTAACTCGGTCACTCACCTGTGGGGATACCGTACCTTTGACACAAATGACAACTCACGCAATCTTTGGTGGGCGGCTGTTCTCACCTATGGCGAAGGTTGGCACAATAACCACCACGCCCATCCTAACGTTGCCAAAGCAGGCTGGCGCTGGTGGGAGTACGATCCTACCTGGTGGGCAATTTGGCTGTTAAAGAGATTGGGTATCGCCCAAAAAGTGGTGATGCCACCAACTTAAAATGGCATACCTTAAAATCAAAAATATATGGAGATCGATCTGAAGCGATGTCTACAGTCACTACACCCTCCACTTCTGTTTACGGTCCTGTGCAATCCTGGCGCTTTGGGCGATCGCTAGGGATCGATCCGATCGGGCCTGATTCTAGTTGCTCGTTTAACTGCGTGTATTGCCAGTTAGGTGAGATTGAACACCAGACTTGCAATCGCCAGGTTTTTGTCCCGACTCAGAAAATTCAACAGGATCTGCAATCTTTCTCAGTCTGCGATGCGAACACCATCACCCTCAGCGGTAGCGGTGAGCCAACTCTGGCGCTGAATTTAGGCGAAATTCTGGTTATGGTGAAGGAGATGACCGGGAAGCCCGTTGGCGTATTGACAAACGGCAGTTTGCTGAACGATCGCGCGGTGTGTGAGGAACTGGCGATCGCCGATTGGGTAGCTGTCAAAGTTGATGCCATTGCTGCTGAATCATTCTGTCGCATCAATCGCCCCATGCCAAGCATCAACCTCCTGGACATTTGGGCCGGTTTACTTCAATTTCGCCAACTCTATTCAGGACACCTGGCCATTCAGACGATGCTACTCACCGAGTGGAACGAACAGGATCGGGCAGAGTACATCCGGCGGATGCAAGCATTACTGCCCGACGAAATCCAACTCAACACGCCGACGCGACTTTGCCCCCTGACGCATCAGCTAGAAGCACGAGGGAACGATCCGCCCAATGCCTGTTTGTATCCGACAAGGCAACTGAAGCAAGTCAATCCTGAAGTGCTACAGGTTTTTGCCGATCGCATTGAACGTGTCACAGGAATTCCAGTGCGTTACCCATTATTAAAACAAGAGGGAGAGAACCGATGAAACCTCAGAAAACAAACCCATATTTTCAGCTTTTAGACATTCCCCCTGGCTATCTCAACATCATGGGATATGTAGACGAGTCGGAAGTGAATGGGCCTGGTTGTCGAGCCGCGATCTGGGTGCAGGGATGTCTGCGGGAGTGTCCGGGCTGCTTTAATCCGGCTTCCTGGTCCTTTGAGATCGATCGACTAATCAGCGTTGATGCCCTTGTCCAGCAGATTCTCAGCAATCCTCGCAATCAAGGCGTCACTTTTTCGGGCGGAGAACCTTTTTGGCAAGCTGCAGCCTTGGCAGATTTGGCACGCCAAGTCAAAGCAGCAGGATTAAATGTCATGTCGTTTACTGGCTTCACGTTAGAACAATTGCGATCCCAACAGGGGCCCGCCGGTGCTGAGGAGTTGCTCGAACAACTCGATATTTTAATCGATGGTGCCTACGTGCAGTCTTTGGCAGTCAACTCACCCGATTCTCTCGTTTCTTCCAGCAACCAGCGCGTCCATCTTTTCAATCCTGCTTTTGGGGATCGACTCACTTGGTCGAGCGATCGGATGGAGATTCATATTCTCAAAGATGGCAGTCGGATTTTCACAGGCTACCGGGGTCAATCGATTTTAGATTTTAGATTTTAGATTTTAGATTGACCCCACGGATAAATTCGGGGGACTCCTTCATCGGATACAGGTTTTTTATTTCTGGACGGATGAATCCGGGGGCTTGTATCCTGGATGATGAAGGTCAAATGAATCTGGCCGAGTCGGAGTTATGAACCCGATCGCATTAAGCATCGAGCATCCAAGCAATACACTTTTGCATTTGATTGCTCATTGTTTGTCGATCGGCATTATACCTGCGGCCGTGTCCCGGCAAGACCCATTCAAACGAGTAATTAGCCAAATTCTGCATTGATTTGATTTGTTCCGGCCAAGAATACCAACAGACTTCGCGAAAGCCAACTAGCTGCTGCCAACTTTCCGACCAAGCAAGATGATCGCCGGTGAACAAAAACTTGTTATTGTAAAGCAAAACTGTGTGACCTTTCGTGTGACCAGGTACAGAAATAATCAACAAATCATCTGCGATTTGATGCGGTTCGCTACCAGACAATTGAATTTCTACACGGGTGCATCTCACTTTGGCACATACATCAAATTGAAAGTTGACCGTTGAGATAAGCACAGCGAAGAGCAAGCATAGAGGAAACGTTCTCAATATTCCATTGCGCTCCCGATATTTTTACCCTTAATCCAATGCGTTTTATTGTTGATTCCACTGTTCCAGAACCAATCGAACTTATGGATTCTTCTTTGTAGTATTGGTAATTTACTATTCGGCAGCGATGGGTATCTAAATAATTGCAAAACGTTTTAAATGCTTGACCTTTAAAGTCTTTAAATAAATTTATAACTTCATCAACTTTGCCTTGCCATAACATATTTTCGGCTAATTTCAATCGTTTTATTGAACCCCCTACCTTGTAGAGATTTTCTTTCAGATGATACCAATCTAAGATTTCTTGTCTTTGTTCATTGTCTCCAATTTCTTTAAATATGTTCCAAATTCCGGCATGGCCATCTCCGAGGCAATACATAGGATGTAGTAATTTTTGGCTATTAGTCCAATCAATTAAATCTTGATTATTTTGAAAAAACGCTCCCGCATAAATATTATCTAAACACACGGCTTTATAGTCTTTCCAGTAACAGCTCTCGCCCTTGGTTGCGTTGCGTAGTCTGACTTTACCGCCATCCAATGTAATTTCTTTGACTCCTTGTTGAGATGTAGGCAATTCCAATTCTTGTCTTTTGACTAATCTTTGTAATGTACTGTGAGAAATTTTGATCCCAGTAAATTTTTCCAAATCTTTTTCTGCCATTTGATAAGATTCGTTAGCACTGATTAAAAGACAGCAATTTTCCATCAGGGGACTAAATTGACTGTAAGCTTTTAAGCCAAAATATTTTGCCTGATTATCTGTAATGTCGAGCGATCCGATTATTGATTTTATTTTTCGGGGTTTTCCTGTTTGAATTCCTGATACTGCTGAAAAAAAAAGCTACCTATTTCTGGACCAACCTCTGATAACATTTTCTGACGGACTGCTTTTTCTATACTTTCAAAAGTTTTTAACTCAGTTGGCTCTGTATTTCTGTAAAGAATTTTTGCTACCGCTTTTAAGTGGGCTTTTAGTTGTTGTTGGTCTGAGGGTGTCATTTTATTTACCTCATCTTTATTTGACGATTTTACTAGCTTTTTCATTTTAACTCTTTTTTGACACATTCGCAAAAGTGAGATGCACCCTTCTACACTGCGAGTACCCGCGTTAATTTCGTCAGCATGGAGAATGCGATCGCACCCAAAACGATCGCGGTATTGTTGATGGTCGGCCACATCATCGCGGTGAGTCAAGTACATATAGCGAATGCCGCCCATTGCTTCTATGTTTTTGACTAGCGGCGGCACAAAACGGGGAGAATCAACTAAAATGTTTCCTTCGGGGCGGACAATTAAATAGCTGGCTGCGGCGTAGGATTTCTCGGAGTGGTAGCCGCAGTGATAGACATTTTCTGCTACGAGTGCGGGTAAAAGTTGCTGAGCTTGTTTGATGCTTTGGGGTTTTTCTACAGTGCCGATCGAACTTGTGGGACAAGACAAAAGAGCCGCGAGCGATCGCATTTCTTCAGTTTCATTAGTTGGCTGGTGGTAAACCGCAGACTGTTCTCCCGCTTGAGTAAATACTTCAGGTGCCATCCACCGACAAGTATCACAGTCTATGCAGGTATTATCTACATAAAAGTTACCGTTAATATTTTCAGTACGCCTCCGATTAATGTTAGCCATTTTTCTACCTCTTAATAACTCATATAAATTATGGTAACTTACTATAACGAATACCCCCGACATCCCGACGGGGGTTGAAACCCGTCTCACAGCACAATTCTGTTAAAACTCACATCTTGCACCATTCTCAAGAACAGGCTTTTCGGGCTGTTCCACAAAGAGTAGATTTTCTCGCTTCACAGCCCGAAAAGCCTGTTCAGAAAAGGCTAATTGAGAATGGTGCAACATCTCAGTTAAAACCGACTGATTATCACTTCCTATTTATAGTAGCTTAGTCTCAGTCCTCTTGAGATGACCGATACTTGGAGGTAGGGGTTTAAACCCCTGCCGGACTCTTGCTTCAGCGTGCAAGATCTAAGTTTAAATCAACAATTCTACTGCTGCTTCTGGGCCGCTGGAAAAGCACCCGCTTTCACCGCCACAGTAACAGGTTGTCCGCCTCGGCTCAATTCAAGCTGCAGATCGCTGCCCACTGTACTTTTCTCGACAATTTGCTGTACGCTGCCAGCATCGCTGACTTCTGCACCGTTGATTTTCTTGATCACATCGGCAACGCGAACACCAGCTTGTGCAGCCGGAGAATTTTTTACAATTCCCAAAACTAACACGCCTTTATCTTCAGTCAGCCTCAATTTAGGGTTGGGATTTTTATTGAATTCTGCCTTGACTTCGGGAGTAATGCTCAACATCCGAACGCCGAGATAAGGATGTTCGGCTTTTCCTGTTGTTACTAATTGGTCGGCAATTTGTTGTGCTCGATCGATCGGAATCGCAAAACCCAATCCTTGAGCGCCTTGAATAATCGCCGTATTCATGCCGATAACTTGGCCGCGCTGGTTCAGCAGCGGGCCGCCAGAATTACCGGGATTGATCGCAGCGTCGGTTTGAATGAAACTGACGCGCTTGTCGGGAACACCGACATCGGCGCTAGAACGGCCTGTAGCGCTAATAATTCCCACAGTCACAGTATTGTCCAAACCGAGGGGATTGCCGATCGCGATCGCCCATTCTCCCGGCTGTAATTCTTCAGATTTGCCCAAATTCACCACAGGCAAATTGTTAGCTTCTATTTTAACAACAGCCACATCAGTAACTGTATCGACGCCTAAAACTTTGCCGACAAATTCGCGGCCATCCTTCAGTTTTACCGTCACCGTATCCGCGCCATCAACAACGTGAGCGTTAGTCAAAATGCGGCCGTCGGAACCAAAAACAAAACCCGAACCCGAACCCCTTTCTACCCGATTTCCCGGTTGAATGGGAGATTCCGGGCCGAAGAAGCGGCGGAATTGTTCGGGGATTTCATCTGGAACTTGGTTCGTCACCGTGCGAGACGAATTGATCCGCACCACTGCCGGGCCGACTTCCTGGACAACTTTAGTGACAAAATTAGAGTCTTGAGAGGGTAATATATTTGCAGGCAATGCTGAGATTGGCGCTGTAGTTGAAGGTTGAGCTTGAATCGCGTTAGAACTTCCAGGAACTTTAGAAGTTAGGGCATTGCACCCAACAGTTGCGGTGGAGCCGAGCAAAAGGAGAGATAAAAAAGCAATTTTTCTCGGCAAATAAAAACGGCGAGAACGCTGAGAGTCAGCAGGGACATTTTTGGTTGACATCGTATTGATTTGGTGAGAGTTAGAGGGAGAGTTATAATTATGGTTTTGCATTTTTAGCACCTACTCTAATTAACTTAGAACTAAAGGTTCTTTAATTTTAATTCAAGCATTGATGAACTCTGCTTGACTGGTGGGGTTTACCCTACAAGCTGGGGTAGAAACCGGACAGTCGCAGGCAAATTGTCTGTGGATTCCAGCTTTTGAGTGCGATCGAACTGGGTCGGCACTGGCGAATTGCTGTCTGAGTGCGATAATACAAACTACGGTAGCCAGCTCGCATATTCCGCATTTCCCGCGAACTTTTCACAGGATTGATATCCGAAGTCATTCGATTTTAGATTTGAGATTTTAGATGCAAGGATTGACTTGCGCGAGATAAATTCGGGGGATGCAAGGATTTTAGATTTTAGATGCTTTCGATTGATGCCACGGATCGATCGCGTGGCGGGTACCACCTTTGAAATTCTTGGTCAAAAATAATCCTGGACTCAACAAAACCAGGTTTCTACGCAAAATCTTCGTTGGGAGCGATCGACGTTAACCTAGAAACGAAGTTTTTGACCCCGCCTGCATCCAGGAAGGATAGCAGCTAAAGCACCGGAAAGCCTCACCCTAAAGCAGGAAGTAAAAAACCTGTAAAGCCTCAAGCTAAAGTACCAACTAAACCTAAGTCAAAATAGCCTGCAAAAACTCTCTTCAAATCTAAAATGTGAACCTATGGAGGAATTTTATTGCTCCATAGGTTCAATGGAACTAACCGAATCGATTTCCCTCGACTTGTTCCTCGAACTTTCCAAAATATCAACAGTATTCTTAATAAAACCAGCCATCGGCACAGCAACTAACAAACCTGCTACTCCTGCCACCTTAACGCCCACCAGCAGCGCCACTAAAATCCACACGGGATTGAGACCGATAAAACCGCCTAATAACCGAGGAGCAACCCCGCTTTCAATTATTTGCTCAATTACTGTAGCGACAGCTAAAACTGTGACGCCGAGCCAAAAGTTGTTTAATGCGATCAGCAAACTGACAATGCAAATACTGAAAGGTGCCCCAAAGGGAATCATAGTCATTACACCCACACCCAAACCGAACAGAAGTCCGAAGGGAACTCGCAAAATTAAAAAAGCAACAGTGATAGACAGTCCCATCAAACCCGCCAAAGTTGCTTGCCCGACGAAGTAGTTGTGGAAGCTGCGCGCCAGCAACTCTCGCAATAGAATGCTCAGCTTGGAGGGAAACCATTTAAACAATCCTTCCCATACGCGATCGCCGTGCAAGAGCAAGTAAAATGTCACGACTATTGTGAGGAGAAAATTCAACAGCCCGTCTGCAGCACCCAAGCCAAATTTGAGAATTTCGCCAGTGAGTGACTGCAATTGAGATGAAAGTCGATCGCTCAATTGAGTAGTCAAACCGCTGACATCAATGCGGAGATTGCGATTTTCCGCCCAATTGTGGAATGCTTCAATCTGTTCTGTGCCAGAAACTATCCAAGTCGGCAGTCGGGTGGCGAGTTCAGTGATTTGGTTTAGCAGAATGGGAGCCAGAGTTAGACCTAAAACCACCAATACCAGTAAAGTCAAAAACAATACCGACAAAATTGCTCGATCGCGCTTCAAGCCGTATCTGTGCAGAAAGCGCACTGGATAATCTAGCAAAAAAGACAGCACTGTAGCCACTACCAAAACTGTAATCAGGGCGCGAAAATATTCAAAGACTAGGAGGGCTAACCAGCAGTTGAGTACCGCTAGGGGAAATACCAGTCCGTAAGTCCACCACTGCGGCAGTTGAGTGAAACGTCTCATCTAAGTTAACCGAGCTAAAATTTGAGATGCAAGATGTGAGATTGACACTGCTATTTGCCGTTCTCCGTTAACCATTTTATGTTGCATTTATTTATACCCGATCGCTGAAAATTCCCAGTTGCTCGACCCGCAGCGGAAATTTGGTTGCTGGCAGGCAGTGCCTGCCACAACCATGTTATATCGTTTCCGCTGGTATGGATATATCACCTGCGAAAAAAATATTTTTTGCTGTTGGCAAGGCAGCATTTTGCAGCGGGCGATTCAACCTTTTTCCCCGTGCCGTTCGAGAGCTAATTGAATTAAACGGTCTACTAATTCCGGGAAAGAAATACCGTCCGCTGCCCACATTTGCGGATACATACTGGTAGCTGTAAAGCCGGGAAAAGTGTTAATTTCGTTAATCAAAACTTCTCCGGTTGATTCAATGTAGAAAAAGTCTACTCGCGCTAAACCTGCTGCGTCTACAGCCAAAAATGCTTGCACTGCCATTTCTTGGATTTGCGAGACGATCGCACTGCTGACTTTTGCCGGGATTGAGCAGTCGGCTTGTCCCAGAGTATATTTAGTTTCGTAGTCGTAGAAATCGCTTTGAAAAGTAATTTCTCCCACCGTTGAAGCTTTGGGGTTGTCGTTTCCCAAAACTGCACATTCTAATTCTCTAGCAACTACACCCGCTTCGACAATTATCCGCCTGTCGTAGCTGGCGGCGCTGTCGAGGGCTGCTTCTAACTCAGCGCGCGATCGAGCTTTAGAAATTCCCACAGACGAACCCAAATTCGCCGGTTTGACAAAGCAAGGATAGCCCAAATCAGCTTCAATTTTATCACAGAGTTTGGGGAAAACGCAAGGATTAGACCAGATTTCGGAACGGTTGACAGCGATGTATTTTACCTGCGGTAAACCAGCCTGAGCAAAAGCCATTTTCATCGCAATTTTATCCATTCCAATGGCCGAACCTAAAACCCCGGAACCGACAAAAGGAACTTGCATTAATTTCAGCAACCCTTGCACCGTACCGTCTTCGCCGTTTGGGCCGTGCAAAACAGGGAACCAAACATCTACGGCATTAAAATTAGGAAACTGTCCAGCGGGAGAATCGTCTTGTCCTGTTTGTTCCTCTATTTCCAGAGGTTTTCCGCTGGCTAAGATTTGTTGAGGTAATGTTCCCGACAGCCAGCGGCCGTTTTTTTGGATGTAAAAGGGCAGAACTTCGTATTTAGAAGCATTTTCCTCCGCAGCGAGGGCGCGGGCGATCGCCCGCGCCGAACTAATTGAGACTTCGTGTTCGCCCGATCGCCCCCCGAACAATAGCCCGATCCGCATCGTTGTCATTTTTCACCACTCCTAGGACTTTTCGACAAATATACACGCAGTTAGCGCAACGAAGGCACATACGAACCGCTTTAAAACTACTTATCTCCTCCCTTCCACTCTTCCTCTGTGTCCTCTGCGCTCTCTGCGGTAAAAAAAATTACATCTTCTTAGAAAAGTTCACCAGTAAGCCGTCCCCTATCTCATTCCGGTGCTATTTAAAGCATTTCCCCCGTCAAGCTAAAAGCGCGAATATCTGTAATTTTAACCCGCACCATTTTACCCGCCAATTCAGCAATATCGCCCTTAAAAAATGTGAGGCGATTGCCCCGAGTGCGCCCCATCACCTGAGTTGAATCTTTAAGATTTTGGGCTTCCACCAAAACCTCTTCAGTGCGTCCGAAATAGCGCTGCGATCGTTCCATCGCCGTTGTTGTCACCACGTGATTTATCCGTTGCAGGCGATCGGCTTTCACCTCCTCACTCAACTGATTTTCCCACAAAGCCGCCGGCGTTCCCGGGCGAGGCGAATAAGCCGCAGTATTCACCAAATCGAAACCAACATCTTCGATCAACTTCAAAGTCTTCTCAAACTGCGCTTCCGTCTCCCCGGGAAAACCGACAATCGCATCCGCAGTAATCGAAGCATCCGGCATATAACGGCGAATTGTATCAATGATCCGGCGGTATTTCTCCTGAGTGTAACCTCGCGACATCGCCTTCAAAATATCATTATCTCCCGACTGAAAAGGAATGTGAAAATGTTCGCAAACCTGCGGTAATTCAGCACAAGCCTTAATCAATCTCTCCGTAAAATAGCGCGGGTGGCTAGTAGCAAATCTGAGGCGATCGACTCCCGGCACATCCTGCACAAAATAAAGCAAATCCGTCAAAGTATGCTGGTGGCTGCCGTCCGGTTTTGTCCCCGGCAAATCGCGTCCGTAAGCATCAATATTTTGCCCCAACAAAGTTACTTCCTTGTAACCTTGACGGCCCAAATCCTCCATTTCCGCGCGAATTGCCTCCGGCATTCGCGACTGTTCAACCCCGCGAACATTCGGGACAACACAATAAGTGCAGCGTTCATTGCAGCCGTAAATTACATTCACCCAAGCAGTCACCTTGCTGTCGCGGCGGGGCTTAGTAATATCCTCCATAATCTCAACAGCTTCAGTCGCCACAACTTGATTGCCCTCAAAAACTTGTTCCAGCAAATCTTCAAGTCGGTTAGCGTGTTGCGGCCCCATCACTAAGTCTAATTCCGGCACTCTCCGCAGCAGCGCTTCACCTTCCTGCTGCGCCACGCATCCAGCTACAACTAAAGTTAAACCCGGTTCTTGGCGCTTGCGATGAGCTTGCCTTCCGAGGTTAGAATAAACTCTTTGTTCGGCATTATCGCGAATCGTGCAAGTATTGTAGAGAATCAAGCTAGCTTCGTTCGGGTCTTCCGAGAACTCAAAGCCCATATTTTCCAGAATGCCGGCCATCCGTTCCGAGTCGGCTTTATTCATCTGGCATCCGAAAGTAGTGATGTGATAGCGGCGGGGTTTAACGGTCATGGCGAATTGCAAGCAATAAAAAATATAGGTTTTCAACCTTAACCAACTATTATATAACAAGTCTAAACCCTTTGTGAACTTTTATTTTTATCTGTCTTTTATCTTTCTCAGCACCCTCTGCTGTTTATTAGACTTATTGCATAAATCTTTGATGGATAGGGGAAACCGCAGATAAACGCAAATGCCTTTCAAGATAGTTTGTGAAGGCATACAATCTTGCCTATTAAAAAAACCACTTTCACAAATCTCTAGGGTGTGTGAGGCGCGGCGAGTAATTTCGGCCACCCACAATCAATCTTAAACCGCGCGTCACGCACCAAAATCTAGTTTTGGCGGTGGGTGAGTGTTAAAAATCTCACAGTTTGAATTCAAAAATTCCTCGCCCTCACGCACCACAGCGAAAGTCCTAATGCTAAGGTTTATTTGGGCCTATTTCTCTATTTATTTTGTCTGTAAAAACTGTAAAATTGTTTTGGCAATACCTTGTGCAGCCAAATAAGGAACCCCATTGCCAACAGTTTTAAACATATTAGTCAACGTCATCTTTGGGGGCAGGGAAAAATCTTTTGGCAGTGACTGAATAGCCAGTGTTTCTGCAACAGAAAGCCGACGAAGTTTGTAAGGGTGCAAGTGAACTTCGTTATTGCCGTAACAAGCTGTTGGCGAATAACGCCACCGGTGCAATCGCTTGAAAGATTTTTTTGAATCATCTCCTTCATCAACCGAAGCAAACCGCTTAAGGCCTGCTTTGGGTTGGAAATAGTGTTTGGCATTGGGATGGTTGAGAACGTCATTTTTTTGGAACCAAAATTCTACCGTTAAATCTTGGGGAATGCCATCAGGACAAGGCACGAAACCATCACCTGCAAAGGCAGTTCTATCAGGCCAAGGATGAGAAAAAAATTCTGATTTGGGATATAATATCTGACTTTGCCAAGGAAATAAACTTTCGGATAACATTGGGCTTTTTTCCTCTAGGGAAATGCCCAGATTTTTGACAATGTTTTTTCTAAATCCAATCAAAATAATTCTATCCCTATCTTGCGGAACCCCGTATTCTATCGCATTAATTAAACGTTCGACAAAAACGTATCCCGAATCAGCCAACTGATGTTTTAGTTCGTCGTAAAAAGCTTTATGTTTTTTTGTTCTCCACAAACCTTTGACATTTTCAAATAAAAAGAAATCTGGCTGCTGCTGGCAAATCAATTCAATGTATGAAGCTGAAAGTTGACCTTTATCTCCTTCCCCACCTCGGTTTTTGCCGCCAATAGAAAAGTCAGGACAAGGCGGCCCCGCGATAAATCCTACAATATCGTGATGCTTGCGGGCATCCTGCATCAATTCCCGCAGGCGAAAAGCTGGTTCTCCCCCTACAAGTCGAGTTACATCTGCTTCCTCTCCTTCGCAATATCCGTATTCTGGTAGCGGCAAATTCAGGCACTGCCGAGAATAGCGGTATGCTTGCATGAAAGGTGGGAAAATTTCATTGACATACGCTACATTAAAGCCGATCGACTCAAAACCCAGATCGAGCAAGCCAGAACCCGAAAAAAATGAGAAAATACAAGGAGGACGGTGCATTGAAGGATGACAGCAATTTTGAGTTGAGCTTACTATAAATTATGTTGGGTGCCCAGGTATCGGTACACCTGACTGTAAATTCTGTAGGGAATTGGGAATTGGGAATAGGGAATTGGGAATTGATAGAATAGCCGGAGCGGGTTTATGAGATTATGGGTTTGAGGCGATTATTTTTGGTAAAAACCGCCCCTACAGGTATTATTAAAACCATTGCCCGCCTCGGAAACGCCAGTGGGGAAACAAAATCCGCATCAGTGTTTGCGACGCCAGATAAATAGCCAGCCACACTAAACTATAATGCCAAGCAAAAGCTCCCAAGTCAAAATCTTGTGCAGATATTCCCGGCAAACCGATAACTTTGATTAAAAATAACACAAAAAGCGCTTCCCAAATTCCAGCGAGCAATTGAAACGCGCCGGGCCAATCTCGATCCCAGCGAAACTGCTGGATGTACATATATAAAGCATCCCAGCCGATGCCAAAAATCGCTACATACCCTAAAATCCAGAAAAAGATTGAGCCTGATTTGGAGGTAATTAAACCCAGACAAAAGGGCAGCGTTACTAAAACGCCTACGGTTGCAAATAACAGTAACCGAGTTTGCCAGCGGCCGAATAAAGTGGGAGTCATGCGATTTTAGATTTTAGATTTTAGATTTTAGATTGAATGGCAAAATTGTTCGATTTTGAATTGAGATTTTAGATTTTAGATTGAACGCGAAGCTTGTTTAAATCCATTAAATCCCGTACATTGCTTGTTGCCGAAGTTAGTCGGGAGATTTATTAAAAATCCATTTCAACCACTGCACGAACGATCGCCAAACGCTCAATTTCCGCACACCCGGAACTCGGTTGGCGGCCAGACTTTCAACCGATCGCAAGGCGGCGTATTGCAACCCCAAAAAACTGTCTACCGGCGCGTAAGGCCCCCCCAAAGTAATCGCGCCTGCTGCGTATACCCGGCCTTCTGTGTTGCTAGCAGAAGAATTCCGCAATTCGGGCACTTCAAAATCGTTGTTAACACTCAGCCGGCCCAAACCGTTGAGGGGAAGATTGTATTGAGCTACCAAATCGTTTAACAGGGGACTGGTTTTTACCTTAGCGTCCAAACCCGTAGCGTCAATAATAAAATCAGCTTCTAACTTAATTTGCCCCTTGAGTTCCTTCTCCTGAATGTACGTCACGGTGCGGTTTTGACTGTCGCGCTCGACTCGCTCGACTTCCCCGAAGGTAATTTGATACCATCCTTGACTTAAACCTTCTTTGACAATCCGCCGCCAGTCGCTGCGCTGCGCTGTGGTAGTGCCGCCCCAGTCGGTGAGCAACTGCGGCCGAAATTCGGGGGCGGCTTGTTCCAAAAGTACGCGGAGTTCCCCGCCCCAGCAAGCTTTCGGCCAGTTGAAAGGTTGAAATTCGTAGTGATTTTCGACTCTTCGCTCAGCGAGTTTAAATTTGTTACCTTGAGGTTTGGGCGATCGCATCAAATGCAATACTTGAATGTTGCGGTTCCGCTGTCGCGCTTCGTAAATCCGCTGCACCACCCGCGAAGCTACAATTCCCCTGCCTCTAATTAACACGCTGCCGCCGCTGGCCTCCAATTTTTCGTAAACGCCGTCGTGGTTTTCGTAAGCGTTGACAACCGACTCAAAATCCTGGGTTTTTTCGCGGTAGGCTTGCAAGTCCGGCAAAAATTGAATGGCGGGATAGCCGGTGGCTAAGTGTACGTATTTGGCGATTAAAAAAGCGTGGTCGCGGCGATCCGCATTCGATCGAGAATAAGCGATCGCGTACCTGCCGTCATCTGTTTTGCGAATTCCCCGCACTCTACCGTAGCGAAACATCTGATTCCACCCAATGCGATCGACTTCTCTGTCAATAGAATCAAACACATTCCCCGCGCGAGGCGTATAAGTTTCGGCAAAAGTCGGTTCGGCAAACACCTGCCACATTAACTTCAACGACATTCCCAAACGCCCTTTGTGCAATTCCCGCCAAGCTTCCCGCAAAGCATAGGGAGGCCACCCCCAAATGTTGTCTGGACAAGAGTCAGAATTCGATCGCAGGCGTTCCTGCAGCGGAATTTGAGAATTCAGGCACAACCGACGGTAGCGGGCGTAAGGTTGCTCTTCCATGCCCAAAACCGCAATTCGATCGGTTTTCACCCCGCAAATTCTGAGCAAATCCACCCAAATAAAGCTGCCCAAACCGCCGCCAACGGCAGCCCAGTCAACTTCTGCCACTGGGAGTCCCATAGATTCTAGCGATCGCATTGACACTTGAGAAGCGTGCAAAAATTCGATCGGCGGAAATTCTCCCCTACTACCTGTTTGAGGAAGCGGCGACACCGGAGGCTGCCCCAATCCGGGGTCTGGCCCATTGGTCTGCGGGTTAAAGAAAATGTGAGAATTGACCGACGGCGTTTCTGGGGAATTAACAGCAAAAGAAATGCCGATCGCGTAGGGCCCAACTTGCAGCATATCCCCGTTTGCCAGCACGCACCGGGTTTGGCGAACCCCGTTAACAAAAGTACCGTTGCGGCTGCCCGTGTCAATCACTGCGATCGTGTCGCCTTTCCCGGCAATCACTGCGTGGAAGCGAGAAACTTGACTGCTGCTGAGGGCAATTCTAGAAACTCGTTCCCCGTTGATTGTGGCGGGCATAGCATCAAAAATTCGTCCCAAAGCGATGGGCAAGTCGAGTATCGGGGAACGACAATCCCCGGTAAGTGTATCGTTCCAAGTCAGTCGCAGGCGCAAGGGTTGAGAATTCATGATTATTTTTTAAACATCAGCCGTCGGCTTTGAGCTTTCTGCAAAAAAAGATTTTTGAAGTTGAGAGTGTTTAGCGGATAGCCAGACTTTCCCTTTTTCTTAAATCTTGCACCATTGTCAATTAGCCTTTTATGAACAGGCTTTCCGGCCTGTGAAGCGAGAAAATTCACTCTTCGCTTCACGGGCCGGAGAGCCCGTTCTTGAGAATGGTGCAACATCTCAGTTTTTCCAACTTTCACGGAGAGATCACCACACTCGCCGCCGCCGCCAAAGAAGTACCGCACCACGGACACCCCGCATTCAACTGCGCGTAAGGCGAAATTCGGCTGCATTTGGGACACTGCAAACCATATTTTGAAGCCCCCGTCGGCTGAAAGTTACCAGGTGCGGGAGGCCCGGACAGCAAAACTGTCTGGGGCGCGGCTACCTGCACCTCCGTCACATTCACCACCTCAATTTGCACTTGGCCTAAATGGATGTGACTTCCCGAGTTCAATTTTGCTTCGCCTCGGGCGAGAATTTTTCCATCTACTAGGGGCGGATTGCTTTCGCGCAAATTCCGCACTGCATACTCCTGCAATTCCTGATTAAAAAATATTTCAACGTGCAGCCCCGATACGCTGGGATGGGAAAATACTAGATCGCACTTCGCGGGATCGCGCCCTAGCCTCACGGTTCCCGGATTTTTGCTCGGCTGTCGGTTTTGAATTGTCTGAGTTTGGCGCACCCCAGCTTCTGTCCATGCTAAAGTGAGCTGCTTGGTCATGATTGTATGGTTTGCTCAAAAATCTAAAAAAATATTAACTGATTTATTTTGAGGACGGACTTCCTCACCAAAAAACTTAATTAGAATTAATTATTGAGGCCGACTCGATCGCACTTCTAAAAATATTACGGGCAGCTATACAAAAAAGCCCTGACTTCGGGGCTTTTAGTGCTCGTATTGGCTTTTTTTGAGAGACTTAATCGCGCTTGCCAGCTTTTCTTTCCCGCAAAATTATCGATCGCAGTGCAGCTTGGTTAAAAAATTGCCGCTCAAGATGTGCCAGCGATTGCTAAAAACTAATTCCTGTCGGGTTTTCACCTTTGCGAAGCTTGAGTGCGCTAGTGACGAATTGTGGAGGTTGGGCGATCGAACTACCTGGGTTACTTCGATCGCCCCACATCCTCAAACGCTCACTGTCCTGGTGCTATCTCTCACGCTGCCACTGTGGAATCTTTCATTACAAGGCCAGCCTTGAAAGACTTATTCGCTCTTGCGGCTTTTCCGACCGCCTTCGCGACCAATTTGAGCCATGTGTTCGCGATTTCTGCTGACAGCTTCGCCGCCTTTTTGGCCAGCTTCTCTGGCTTCTTCAGGGGTGAATTCGTGTGCAGTTCCTTTCTCGTGTGCAGCTTTTCCGCCTTTGCTAGCAATTGCGCGCTGTTTTTCTGCATCCATAGAAGCGAATCCGCGTTTGCTTTTCTCAGCCATGACTGTCTCCTTGTTTTTTTCTGATTTTTTAGCTCGATCGCGCCTTCGCCTCCCACTGTCGTGGTTGCTTCCAGTCAGTGGTGAGATATCCGACGGTAAATTATGAAACCTCATCAGACGAATCTAAGCTTTTGGTTTAACTCGCATAATGACTCTTTCATAATTTACAAATGTGAACTAAAAATAGTTCACGCCCGGGCACTATAGTTAGAGCCGCCAATGTTTAAGCAGGTTACTGTGTTTCTATCATTCTATAAACGCCCCCAACTTTTATACCTCTTTCTCAGGTATAGTCATTCTTTAGTTCGCTGGAAGGATGGAACCGAAAGCTGATTGGCGGTAGACTCAGAGGATTTTTCGACTCGGGCGGCGCCACCTCAAAAACTAAAAGTCCAAAGACGGATGCTTTTTTGGTCTTTTTACTTTTTTCTTGATGCCTTCCGCGCTTGCCACTTATCCCTATGTACTTATCCCTATGTTAGTTGGTCTGCCGATCGAGTTGTTTCTGGTAAGCGATATTTTGGGGCGCAGCGCAGGACGTACTCGATCGCACTTATCAAGTTTACCTTATGACCTATCGAAACATAAATCGGTTTTACCCCTGTTTGCGTCCTCAGCGCTGCGCCTATCGTCGATCCCGACCGCAGCAAGGGTTGCCAACTGCCCCGGTCGAGCCCGACTTCTGAATGTTCGCCAATAAATCGATTTTTGGCAACTCCGATCGTGGCAATCCCTGTCAAAACCCCCAAATGGCACGCCAGACCGAATCTGCGGGGATGGGCTAGTCCTTGACCGTCGCACAATATCAGGTCTGGTCTCAAACTGATATTTTCTAAAGCTTCGAGAACTGCAGGCACTTCTCGAAAAGACAGGAAACCCGGAATATAAGGAAAAGTTGTAGGACTGCGAACTACAGCTTGCTGCTGCAACTGCAAGTCGGGAAAGCTCAGAACTGTTACAGCGGCCCGCGATACATCGTTTGCGCTGTCGTAGCCGACATCTACGCCTGCGACGTACCGAACAGTGTCCAGTTGATTTGCGGTAATTACCTCTGACCGAAGCTGTTCTTGAATGGCGATCGCCTCTTCAACTGTCTGCGGCCAAGGGTGTCGCTGCAACATTTTGATTTCTCTTCAACCGTTCTCATCTAACCTTAACTTATTTTCAGGCATTTTTAAACTCGGATTTTTATCGTTTGTCGCTATAAATTCCCAACTTGGCCAAGGAGTCTTTTTTTCTACTCAGGAGGGTTGAGCGAGGCGGGCCGATGCCAATTCTACAAATAGAGTCTGTAGGTGGGAGAGTGAAATTCTATCTTTCGGTTGTGGTGGAACCAAACCCCAAAGGTTTTACCGGCACGCACCTCTAATTTTCTCCTCAAAATTTACCGGAAAACTGGGTTTAAAGCCCCGTCCTTCTAGGACTGCTTTTCCTCTTTAAGTTGATCGATCCAGTCCTCTACAAGTTGGGTCATTGTTTTTTCTTTCTGTTTGGCAATTCTCCGCAACTTCTCTAGCCGACTCACGACAATGCGAATACTTAATCTTTCTCTGACCATTTGGCTACCCAATTGCTACCTATTATGTTATCATAGTTAGCATGAAAACATTGAAGTTCAAGCTATATCAAAGCAACCAAAATAAACACCTCAAGCGAAGTATCAATGCTGCCGGAGTGATTTATAACCATTGCATTGCACTTCACAAACGGTACTACCGGATGTGGGGTAAGCACTTGAATTGCAGCAAACTTCAAAGTCATATCGCCAAACTCAGAAAGCGTAAAGCATTCTGGCAACAGGTTGGATTTCAGGCTGTACAGGATATCTGTCAACGCATCTCGATCGCCTACCAACTGTTCTTCAAGCATCACAAGAAAGGAGTTAGACCGCCCGGATTCAAGAAAGTTCGCAGATACAAATCGTTCACTCTCAAGCAAGCTGGCTACAAATTCTTAGGTGGCAATCGAATTAAGATTGGAAATCGCGTTTATCAGTATTGGAATTCCAGAGAGATAGAAGGGAAGGTTAAGACGTTAACCATTAAACGCACGACCTTAGGAGAGTTGTTCATGGTTGTGGTCGTTGACAGCGTTAAAGAGCCTGAAACCCAAGTCGAGACGAGTAGAATCGCTGGCTTTGATTTCGGCTTGAAAACGTTTCTCACCTGCTCAGATGGAACAAAAATTGAATCACCGCAATTTCTGAAACAATCCCTCAGCGCTATCAAGAAAGCAAATCGTCAGCATTCCCAAAAACGGAAAGGCTCAGCGAACCGAGAAAGAGCAAGACTTAATCTAGTTCGCAAACACTCCTGACGTAGTGAATCGTCGCTCTGATTGGTTCTGGAAATTGGCTCACGAACTAACTGATAAGTTCGACGTGCTGTGCTTTGAGACGTTGAATCTAAAAGGAATGCAACGACTTTGGGGACGTAAAATTTCAGACCTTGCATTCGGCGAATTTCTCCAAATTCTCGAATGGGTTGCCAAAAAGAAAGGAAAAGAAGTAGTTTTCATTGACCGTTGGTATCCATCTAGTAAGACTTGCGTGCATTGTGGACACGTTCTGAAAGAGTTGGATTTTTGAAATACTCACCGACCTGAAGGTGCGGTGATTCTTGACGCTTCATAGAGTTCTGCTAACCGTTGCTAGCCTGACAAACCCTCTGCGCCCGTTTAGAGTCGTGGCGATTCCCCATCCCGACTTTCTCTATAATTTTAGCCGCATTCTCATCTCTGTCTTGCTCAGTACCACAACTCATGCAAACCACTGAACGAATAGACAAATCAATTTTTCCCCACTTAAAGCCACAGTCCGCACAGACTTGGCTAGTAGGTTCCCACCTACTAATTACTTGAAACTCTCTGCCAAATTTTTCGGATTTGGATTCACAGAGAGTTCTAAATTCTCTCCATCCTTGTTGGCTAATCGCCCTTGAGAGTTTCCGATTCTTCAGCATTCCTGACACGTTCAAATCTTCCAGAATAATCACTTGGTTTTCGTTGACGATTTTGGTTGATAATTTATGCAGGAAATCTTTACGGGTGTCCGTAATACGATTGTGTAGTGTGGCGAGCTTGATTCGAGTTATATTTCTCCTTTTGGAATCTTTGGGCTGGCGGGCTAACTTGCGTTGGAGTTTGCGAACTTTCCGGTCTAACTTTTTGTAGCTAGGACTTTCGGCTTTTTCGCTGTTACTCATTACTGCAAAGGTTTTGATTCCCAAGTCAATTCCGATACTTGGGTTTTTAGCTTCGACTTGAATTGGTTGAACCTCTACAACAAAACTTAAAAAATAACGGTTTGCACAATCTTTGATTACTGTGACAGAGCTAGGTTCTGAAGGTAGATTTCTCGACCATACTGGATTGACAATACCAATTTTAGCTAAATAGACACCCCCATTTTTGAAGGAAAACCCTCCCATCCTAAATCGCGCTGATTGCCTATTTGTTCTTTTTTTTAATTTAGGATACTGAACTTTACGACCTTTCCGCTTTCCCTTACAGGAGTTGAAAAAGTTCTGGAAAGCTGTTTCCAAATCAGCTAGAGACTGCTGTAAGGGGATATTAGAAACTTCACTTAACCAAGCTCTTTCTTCGGTCTTTTTGGCTTGGGTTATTACTATTTTCTGAAGTTCAGCAGAGCTTGGCTTTTTCTCAAACTGTTTGCAGAGCGCTAGGGCATCATTCCAGACTACTCGACAGCATCCAAACAACTGAGCTAAACTCTGCTGTTGCTGATGAGTCGGATAAATTCTGTATTGATACCTTGCTTTCATTATTTTCCGTTACTTACTTGCTTTATTATACTAGGCTTTACCAACAAAATTAAGAGACTTCAAAGAGAATTAATGCCGTCTTGAAAGACGGGGCTTGTATCCCCATTTCTTGGTCAGTTCGTGAATGGCGCTGTCCGTCCTGTCAAAAGGTGAACGACAGAGACGAGAACGCGGCGATAAATATTTGTGTGGTTGGGGCATCAACCGCTAAGTTAGGTGATGTTAGACAGGCTATGCCTGCAATTGCTGTCTGAGCTTAGAATCCCTTCGCCTTTAGGCAGGGGAGTATGTCAAAAAAAATACCTCTTTGATGCTGATTTTTTAGCTTTCGAGAAAGCTTTCTCTTTCGGCTCGCCATTTTATCGCTGGTGGGAAAGCGATCGAGCTATCTATTTACTTAGGCTTTATCTAAAAAACTCCTCTTTGTCAAGATGATTGACACATTTATTCATCAATATTCTCACCCAGCTACAAGTGCCATTGTTCATCCCCGCTCATCGAGCTCAGAGGTTCCCAGACCCAGACAACTATATGACTTTTATGAATCAAATCAATGAATTTATGAGTTGTTGCACCATTAAAATGAAGTTATTATCTTAGATAATAGCAAATAGAAAACTAACATCAAGTAACACAACATAGGTTAATTAACATATGAAAACCATGCAAAGTGTTCGGTACAACCTAGCTCTCTACATCGTCGGCGGCATCGTCTTCATCATCGCCGCCTTAATTTTAAAACCTTTTACCATCGTCGGTGCAGGGGAACGCGGCGTCATGATGCGCTTTGGCAAAGTTCAAGACGCGATTTTAGATGAAGGCATTCACCCGATTTTACCGATCGTCACCTCTGTAAAAACTCTCAGCGTGCGGGTACAAAAAACAGATTTGAAAGCAGATGCAGCATCCAAAGATTTGCAAAGCATTACTACAGATTTGGCAGTCAACTGGAATGTTGACCCCGCCAAAGTAAATCAAGTTTTCCAACAAGTGGGAGACGAAGAACAAATTGTTGCCAGCATTCTGAGTCCGGCAATTTCGGAAGTTCTCAAAGCAGCAACTTCTAAAAAAACCGCAGAAGAAATTATCACTAAGCGCACCGAACTCAAAACAGAAATCGACAACAGCCTCAAAAAGCGTTTAGAACCTTACGGCGTCATCGTCAGAGATGTTTCGTTAATAAATTTTGGCTTTTCGCCAGAATTTAGCAAAGCCATCGAAGCCAAACAGATAGCAGAACAAGAAGCAAAACAAGCAGAATTTGCAGTTAAAAAAGCAACTCAAGACGCTCAAGCTGAAATAAACCGCGCTAAAGGTCAAGCCGAAGCACAACGCTTGCAGCGGCAAACATTAACTCCCGAAATATTGCAGCAGCAAGCAATTGAAAAATGGAACGGTCAGTTTCCGACAGTAATGGGAGGAGGCGGAACTTTGCCATTAATTAATATTGCGCCGCCTAGTTCTCAAGCTGCAACTCCTCCTAAATAAGCTGCTGCGGATCGTGATGGCCAGGGCGCGGGGAGAAGGGGAGAAGGGGAGAGGGGGAGAGAGTCTGAGGGGGAGAAGAATAGAGGGTTTTTCACTGCGGAAGTGAAGATGTGCTTTTTTAAATGCCGAACAGCAAGGGTAGAAAATACAACTAACAACTAAGGCGAAATCCCGCTTACTTAAATGCCCAGATACAATTTACGTTGCGCGAGTCCTGAAAAACGTTAGAGTAAGAAACAACTCGGAAATTGTAAAGGTTTGCTTGAAAGTTCGGCTGATGGGAGATCGGGAGAACCAGTCAATTTCTAATTTAGGTGAAGTGGGGGGTGTCGGCGATCGCCATACTGCGTCAGAAGCGCTGTGGCTGCGCGATCGAGCCTTGGCAGCTACTAGCTGCGGCATTGTCATTGCTGACGCCAATGCACCAGATTGTCCCATAATTTATTGCAATCCGGCCTTTGAACGGATGACAGGTTACTGCGCCAGCGAAATTTTGGGGCGTAATTGCAGATTTTTGCAAGGCCCGGATACCGATCGAACTACTGTAGCTAAGATCCGCGAGGCCTTGCGCCAAGGTAGAGCAATCCAGACACCAATCAAAAATTACCGCAAAGACGGCACTCCTTTTTGGACAAAATTATCGCTATCTCCCGTGCGAGACGACAAGGCTAATTTGACTCACTTTGTAGGAGTTCAGTCTGACTTGTCGGAACCCCTATGTGAAGTGCAGCAAGCATTGCAGCAAGCTAACGACCAACTGCAAACGATTTTGGAAGCAGTTCCGGGAACAGTATCTTGGATTAGCTCGGATTTGCGCTATTTGGGGGTTAACCAGCACTTAGCCAAACTTCACGGTTTGGCGCCGTCGGCTTTTGTCGGTCAAGATATTGGTTTTCTGGGTGCTAGCTCGGATTTTAACTCTTTTGTGGTGGAGTTTTTTGCCGGGGACGCTACGGAAGCGGTTAAAGAACTCAACATTAAGGTACAAACCGACGGGGGACAGTCCGAGGGATACTATTTGATTGTGGCTCAAAAGTACGATCGGGGCAAAGCAGCTTGTCTGGTAGGGATTGACATTACCGAGCGCAAGCGGGCAGAAGAAGCTCTGGTGCTGACTCGCAAGGCGGTGGAAAGTTCGAGCGACGCGATCGGCATCAGCGATGCGAACGGCACTCACATCTATCAAAATCAAGCGTTTTCTCAGCTATTTGAATGGGACACGGCAGAGGAATTTAAACTGGCCGGAGGTATATCGGCAGTTTTTGCTGACCCCGCAGTCGCCAGGGAGGTACTCGACACGATCGCCCAAGGTTATTCTTGGTTTGGTGAAATTACCAACCGCACTAAAAGCGGTGAAACTTTGCAAGTGTTGCTGCGGGCCGATGCTATTAAAGACCGCAAAGGGAAAATTGTCGGTCTGATTTACATGAATACCGATATTACCGACCAAAAGCGCACGGAACAAGAGCTGCGACAAAGCGAGAAGCGCTTTCGATCGTTGATTGAAAATGCTAGAGACATTATTGTGATTCTCGACGAGAAAGGCTTTTGCCGCTATGTCTCTCCTTCCCTAGAGCGGATTTTGGGCTACCCGACGGGGGAAGTGCTCGGCCGGTCTATATTTGACTTGATTCACCCTGACGAATTGCTGATAGTGGATCAAGTGTTCAAAGGTGTCATGCAAATGCCGAAAGTTAGCCTGGGAATGGCGGAATACCGAGTGCAGCACAAGGACGGTTCCTGGTGCGTGTTGGAAGCGGTGGCGACGAATTTGCTCAACGAACCTTCGGTGCGGGGAATTGTGGTCAACTGTCACGACGTGACTGAGCGCAAGATGGCTGAAGAACAATTGTTGCACGATGCTTTGCACGATGCGCTGACGGAGTTGCCCAACCGTGCTTTGTTGACTGACAGGTTGGGGCAAGCTTTTGCCCGCGCCCAACGGCATCCGAGCGAGCAGTTTGCGGTGCTGTTTCTGGATTTGGACAGGTTTAAGGTGATTAATGACAGTCAGGGACACCGCACGGGCGATCGGCTGTTGGTGGCTGTGGCTCGCCGTCTCTTGACTTGTTTGCGGCCAGGCGATACGGTGGCTCGTCTGGGGGGAGATGAGTTTGTGATTTTGCTTGAGGAAATTAAAGGTGTTGATGAGGCGATCGCCCAAGCAAAGGCAATTCTCAAAACCATCGAACGACCGCTTTATTTGGAAGGTAATAAAGTTTTAATTACTGCTAGCATCGGCATTGCTTTGAGTACCGACAAATATCAGTGGCCGGGAGATATTTTGCGCGATGCTGATATTGCGATGTACCGGGCCAAAGCTCTCGGTAAAGCTCGCTACGAAGTTTTTACCAGTGCGATGCACACTCGGGCTGTGGCTTTGATGCACTTGGAACACGATTTGCGGGAGTCGGTTGAAGAACTAAATTTGAAATCTTCGATCGTGGATTTCGCCTGCGGGACGGCGGCGGAAAACTCGCCGATGAGTGAAATCGATCGGAGATTGGAGCGTCCGAAGTCGCCATTGACTACTTTAAAATTGGAATGTCCTTTTACTGTTTATTATCAGCCGATCGTTTGTTTGAAAACTGGCTCTGTTATCGGATTTGAGGCGCTGGTGCGCTGGCTGCACCCGGAACGGGGTTTAGTTTCCCCGATGGAATTTATTGCGATGGCTGAGGAAACTGGGTTAATTATGCCTTTGGGTTTGTGGGTTTTGAACGAAAGCTGCCGCCAAATTATTAAGTGGCAGAGTTTGAATTTACCTGTGGGAAATTCGCGGCTGACTGTAGCAGTAAATCTTTCGGGGCGGCAGTTTTCGGAACCGGAGTCGATCGAGCAAATTAAGCAAGTTTTGCAGGAAACGGGTGTTGACGCTCGCTGTTTGAAGTTGGAGATTACCGAGAGTGTGGTGATGGAAGATGGGGAAGCGGCGGCGGCGATGCTTTCGCAGTTGAGAGAGTTGGGGATCGATCTGTGCATTGATGATTTTGGCACTGGTTATTCGTCTCTGAGTTATTTGCACAAGTTTCCGATTAATATTTTGAAGGTCGATCGCTCTTTTGTCAGTCGCATCGGAGAAACGGGTGAAAATTTGGAAATCGTGCGGGCGATCGTGATGCTGGCCCGCAGTTTGGGGATGGAGGTAGTGGCAGAAGGGGTCGAAACCGCCGCCCAGTTGGCTCAAATGCGGGCGATCGGCTGCGAGTACGGTCAGGGGTACTTTTTCTCTAAACCTCTCGACAGCGAGGCAGCTACAGCCTTATTACAGCGATCGCCCAAATGGTGAACTGAACTAAATATTTAACCGGATCAAATTGCTTGATTGTCAATCAGGGCGATCGATCTTTTCGTACTCAATGCCTTGAGTGTTAAAATCAAAATTGAGTATAATAATAAACTATCGAGATAGGTAAAAATATATGTCTCAATCTATTGTGCCAGCAGTCGAAGAAAAACAGATCGATACTTCGCCCACATTAACTTTTGAAGAATACAGAGTTTATCAAAGCAATGACGATGTAAAATATGAATTGTACAAAGGCAAATTAATACCGATGGCAACGGCTAGCGCATTACACACCAGTATCTGCGAATTTTGGGTTTACAAATTGCAGCGTTACCTAGCTGAACACAATCTAGATTTAGTCGTAAAAACTTCTGTGGGAGTCAGAACCGAAGATGCTACATCCCGCATTCCCGATGTAGTTGTTTGCACAGAAAGTTTGTGGCAACAAGTTCTTGCCAGACCTGGTTCTGGCATCTTAGACTTGAGCGAAACACCTTTATTTGTAGTAGAAGTAGTGAGCCAAGATCGGCGGGCAGATTATGTACTTAAACGAACAGAATACGAACAGGCTAACGTGCCGGAATATGTGATTGTCGATCCGACACAAAACAGACAGCGGGTGCGAGTTATGGCATTTCCAGAAGGTGATGACGTTTATACACAGGTAGATTACTTGCCGGGTGAGGAAATGGTATCTGTAGTATTTCCCAATCTGAGATTATCAGTCAATGAAATTTTAGATCCGCCATTGGTAGAAGGGTTAATTAAGGCAGAACAAGCTCAATTGCAGAAAGCTGAAAGATTGGCGGCGAGATTGCGGGAATTGGGCATAGATCCTGATGCTGTGTAGGAACTTGGATGAAGTACGTGAAGCGAAGATATCCCGAAGGGAATCGCCCTTGACGTATCTCAATCATCTAGCGGCAAGTCGTGGAGTCAAGAAGGGCGATCTTTGCCGAACCGAAGCCTATACTGTTAAAATCAAAATTTAGTATAATAGAAAACTATCGAGATAGGTAAAAATATATGTCTCAATCTGTTGTGCCAGCAGTCGAAGAAAAACAGCTCGATACTTTGCCGACATTAACTTTTGAAGAATACCGAGTTTATCAAGGAGAATCTGATGTAAGATATGAACTGTACAAAGGCAAATTAATCCCGATGCCAACAGCCACAGTTTTACACATCAAAATTTGCGAATATTTAGTTTACCAATTGCAGCGTTACTTAGCTGAACACAATCTCGACTTAGTAGTAAAAACGGGTCTGGGAGTGAGAACAGATGAAGATAAATCTCGGATTCCCGATGTAGTTGTCTGCACTCAAAGTCTTTTGGAACAAGCTGCTGCTAGACCAGGTGCAGGTATCCTCGAATTTGATGAAAAGCCGCTGTTAGTGGTAGAAGTTGTCAGCGAAAATCGCCGCGAAGATTACGTGATTAAACGCGGAGAGTACGAATTAGCGAATGTGCCAGAATATTGCATTGTTGACCCTAAAGTTGGTAAGCAAAAAATTAGGCTTTTTGCATTGATTGAAGGTGAAGATGGTTACACGTATACAGATTTCTTGCCTGGTGAGGAAATTGTGTCTGTAGTATTTCCCGATCTGGTTTTATCGGTGGATGAAATACTAAACCCGCCATTGGTAGAGGAGTTAGTTAAGGCAGAAAACGCTCAATTGCGGCAACTCGAACAGGAAGCTGCAATGGAACGCGAACGCGCCCAAGAGCAGGGTCAACGTGCCCAAGAGGAGCATCAACGCGCTGAAAGGTTGGCGGCGAGATTGCGGGAATTGGGCGTAGATCCTGATGCTGTATAGGAAATTGGATAAAGTACGCGCGAGCGAATCTATCCCGCTCTTAATCGCCCTTGACGTATCTCAATCATCTAGCGGCAAGTCGCGCAGGAAATAAAAGCGATCGCTTTGCCAATTTTCGCCTTTAATTCGCCCTAAGTAACCCGTCAAAGGTGAGGAAAGTTCTATTAAAATTTGGTGCATTTCTTCATATTTTAAAGAAGGTTGGGGCGACATAGAAAAGGCATAAGCACCGTGAAGCTGATTAAATTCAACACTTGTTGATTTTGTTCTTTCCAAAAAGTCTTTGACTAGCTGAACTATGTGCGATCGCACTTTAAGCTTTTCCCGCACCTCGTCAATATAGCGATTAACCTTAGCATCGGCTTCCTCACCAAACGGCTGTTGTTCTAAACAAGGTTTTAACTGTAATAAATCGATCGAACCTGGTTGCTTAGCTTTCAGTTCAACCAGCTTTTGCAATGTTTCAGGGCGAATTACGTTCATTTTACTACCAATAGCTGCTTGATTAGCTGGATTAGTTAAAGGCCCAGCCGCCAAAATAATTTTAACGGATCGATCGAACTTATCTTGACCCAAGTGAGTCAAACCTAAATGAATTAGTTGAGCCGTTACACTATTAGGTACACTTTCAAATTTGCTAGCTTTGCACTCTCCCGCTACTGGATAGGGAGTCTCGCAATAAAAGTCTAAACCACCAGCGCCGCCTGTCGATTCTGGATTGAGACTAGCTTTCGGATTGGTGTTAGAATTGACAAAACCTAGCTTGACAAAACTTTTGCGGACTAACTTTTCAAATGTATTACCATCGCTAGAGTTTCCGATTTGTGCGATCGCACTTATCCATGCTAAATCCGGGTCTGGTTGTGTTGTGGGTAATTTTTCCGACCAACCTAGAAACATTTTGATATCATCGTTGAGCGGATTGGCAGCTAAGTTGCTACTACCAATTTCCTCAACTTGCAACTGCAAAGCTTCTAAATATTTATAAGGATAGACTTCTCCCGCCACCAAGAGAGCTTTACGCTGATAAAAACTAGCTTCAGAAATCACCGGAGTATCAATCTCGCTATTCATTGCCATCACATCGTCGCGCTGCGGCCAATAGAAGGCTCCTGACTCTGTTTGCACATTGACTACGCAAGGATTAGACAGGCGATAAACTCGTAAAATCAATAGCTTGAGAACTTGGTATTGTGCAAAAATATGTTCCAAAGCTTCCAATTTCCAAACGGTTGACTTGGCAATCTTCTCTAGAAGGTACTTTTGTTGTGGATTAATCCGCCAATGATATTCACAACGCGCCCATACTTTAATCTGAATAGGATATGTTTGAAGTTCAGCAAATGCACTTTCCGCCTTCGTCAAATATTGAGTCTGATAGTATTGATCGAGGCTAAGATTATCAGGAAGGTGTTGACTGGGATAGAGCCAGAGTACCTCACCTTCTCTGATATTTTGCCTGAATGGTACAGCAATTAGCCTGCCTAATGTTAGCAGGTCAACATCACAAGCTGGTAATTGAATACCCTTAATGATTCCAAGATTCATGTTAAGTAGGAGCGCTTAGAATTTCACAAAGTAGTGGATTTTTAGCAGCCAGGTTTAATTCTTGAACGAAGTCAATCACTTCCTGCTTAGTAAACCCGTAGTTCTCAGCCTCCTCGTAAATTTGATGAAGTGCTGCTAAAGGCTTGATCTCATCCTTCTTTAGAACAACAACTTCACCTCCTTGTTCCTGTACAAGTTTTTCTTCAAGCTGTTTGCCTTTCTTCCAACTGAGGGGAACGGGTGTTGAGCGGACTAAGCAACCACGAGTAATGTTATGTTTGGCATATTTCAACAGTCGTTGCATTACTGCATTGAATGTCATGCCCGTCAAAGTTTCGGAAACTCTGACTCCAATTCTTACTGTTTTTTGTTGAAGAGAATCGTGGCCCTCAATAATCAAATGTAGATCGTGACCTGCCTGATTAATATGTGTAACCGAAGTAATTATTACATTTTCTGTTCCACATTTAGGAATCATTGCCATTGTAGAGGCAATAATAGCAGCTAACTGATCATCGTTTTGTTCGGGGACTGAAACTCGATTCAAGAGTTCAGAATAAGAATCCAGAAACTCTTGCTGTTTATTGTTGATCGGGTCTCTCGTTGAAGTTCCTGGATCTACAATTTCCACTGAATCAAATTGTTCAGCACACCATTTCATCAAGTCTCGCACACCAGCAGCTTTACTTGCAATACCTCTGATTTGATTAGCATCAAAAGGATATAAATTAGGGTAATCATCAGAATTTAGATTATTTTTGCTGTGAAACCAAGCTAGCCTCAATTTAACAAGCTCTAACATCTGATCAGAAGTAGGTGGGTTTGTAGCTACAGACCTTTGTCCTACACGATCGGGTATGCCACTTCCCATTTGTTCAATTTCCTTCCAGGTGTCGCTAATAACGCAACAGAGGAGAAGTACATTGCTACATTGAAAGTAAATTCTATCTATGCAGCTAGCTACTATTTGAGCAGCGCTATCTCCGCAGTCATTACCGACACTAACTTGGTCTAGTTGATCGAAACAAATCAATACGGGGCGTGATGAAACTCCAGCAAGCTTACATATCTGCTCTATGAACCAAATAGACTTTGCATCTTGTTCTTGCTGCGAAAACTCTGGTAAACCCCTTTGCTTGGTTTCAGGATGATCTATACCTTGAATCCAAGCCATACCAACTTGAGCGATTGGAGCCGATCTAAATATGAGAAATAAAACGGCTTTCAAAAAATTAAAGTCAAGGTCATGTTGAGATTCTAAGATTGCTTCGATTACCTCATCAATAAATTCATATCTTTGAGGTTGGTTGAGATTTTGAATGAGGTATTTCCTTAATTCTTCAGGATGATGGCATTTTTCAAGATAGGGCTGGTATTTTTCTTCAAATTCTGTTCCCTTAAGAGTCGCAATCATAGACGCAGCAAGTTGCTGCCATTGCGTTACTCCTCTGACATCTTGGTGCTTAAAGCTGAGTGAAAGATAGAATCGTACATGGGAGTCAATTCGACTAGCGTTAGTAAATTGAGGGATGTAGGCAAATACAGCTCCGCCCTCACGCTCAATAGTTTTCCATATCCGGTGGATTGTATGACTTTTGCCTGTGCCTCTATCACCTTTGACTGCAATCCCGATTTTATCAGAATATTTTTGGCGGACTTCAGAAATTGCTTTATAGATTGTTTGGTCAACCTGTTGGTTGAGGTCAGGGAGATCAGTTACGACTTCACCCCAAACCTCATCCGCGCTTACGATGGGTTTCAATTTGAAAGGATTCGGCTGTTGCTTGCGTGCTTCTTCAAACGGTGTATACGGATCAGTCATTGTTTTCTGCCTCAATCTCAAGATGGTTTGCTAGCGAAAAATAAAAGACCTCTTATGTCATCGCTGATCGAGTCTTGCTTTTGTTCATCAGTTGCTCCACGAGCCTCTCCACTTTGGAGATAAAATAAACGATCGGCCTGCATCTGCATAATCAAGTCTTTGAAATTCTCCCGGCTAACCTGTTCCCCTAGCTCACGGCGCAGATGCCAGATTGGGACAAGTCCCATGTAGTTGTAGCCTTTGTCCAATTTCTCAAATAGGGCAAGGGCTTGAGACTTAAAATCCTCATAGGATGCGATCGCCCCTGCATCCGCCTTCCCCTTCTCAACCGCAACACTTGCCGCACCATCCTGATGCCGAATCCACTTCAACAAAGAATTTCCCAGCCGAGTACCAATTTGAGAACCGTCAAACTCAAACAGAGAATCCCGACTTTTCAGCCCCTGCGCTAAAACTTCTTTCCCCTTCGCCGTCAATTCCACCAGCGTCACCCGATTTACCAGCGAATACTCGATCGCCCCAGTCGCCTGCAACTCGCCGAGCACTTCCACATATCTCTGACTCGTCTCATTAGTCCGCACAATTCGCTTAGTCAAATCCCCCTTTTTCACCTTCATCTTCCCGCCGCTCAAATCCCACAAATTCAGCAGTACCCGAACTTTCGCCTTCGCATCCCACACCGCTTGCTCTTCTGGTGTCAAAGTTATAGGCACCGCAATTTCACTATTCTCAGACATATTCATACCTTTAAATACTTGTTTTTACTTTTAAAGTGTACCAGAAACCTTGCTGAGAAACATTTAAACTTTTCCGCAAAAATCCGCGCGACGCTATGCACAACTTATGCAAAGTTAATTTAAAAATAATAGGCATTGACTAAAATGTGATTGTTTGATAAAATAGCGAATCAAACAATCTATCGCACTTCACATTCTCCACACTAAATGCGATCGAAACAATTTTAAGCACAGCCCGCTACGCTCTAGCAACCTCAACAAATGTAGCGATCCCAACCGCAGCTAACAACCAGCAAATTAGCGTAACTGCGACTTTAGTTCAATGCTCGATTCTGCCTTTAGAAAGACGAATTCAACTTAAGCATCTTGTTACATTGCAGTGGCAATCAAAACATTCAACAACAGTTTACCCATGAAAACTATTCCAGACCAAATTTCCAACATCAAAGAAAAACTTCCCGACTTTACTCCCACCCCTCCCGGTTTAAAAGCTCAAGCCTCTAGCCACGACCTCAAAGCGCGTTTAGATTGGGGCGAACCCGGACTCACAATCATCGACGCCCGCGACTTTGAAACCTTCGCCAAAAGCCACATTACCGGCGCCGTACCCATGCCAATATACGAATTAGTCGATCGAGCACAATCCAGTTTAGAACCCATCCGCGACATCTACATCTACGGCGAAAACGACGAACAAACCGCCGAAGCTGCCAATCTTCTCCGCGCAGCAGGCTTTAGAAGAGTAGCCGAACTAAAAGGCGGAATTCCTGCTTGGAAAGCCATCGACGGCCCCATCGACGGTGCAGTCGAACATGGCAATCCCGGCCCCGATGCCTACAACGTTTTCTCTCGCTTGCAACACCACGCAGAAGCGCAGAAAATCAACAAATAATCACACCGAATACCTAGATACCCGACTTATTGAAGAAGTTGGGCATCTAACCAAATAATTTGTTTGTAGTAAGGAATCGAGCTCTCTCTTAAAGCTTGCAGTCACTAAGCACTAAAGTCCTTACTACAAACTTAATTGCGATCGTATAACCGGACTAGATATTAACAGTCGCGGACGCACAAAGTGCTTTAACAGGCTACTTATAGCGTAAAGTGAACAATGCACATCCTACATAAACAAGTGTGTGTCTCCAACACTCGTTAACACTCCTTCCTCGCGTCCAAAAATGCTTTGACTTCCCTTAAAACTTGCCGATTCCCATCAAAAGTAATCAGCTTAACTGCATCCTCAAAGGAACTCCAGACCGAATTTTGAACTTCCTCTACTTGCAACTGAACTTCCATAGAATTTACAAAAGCCAAAAAATAAGTAACAGTCTTTTCAATTGATTCCCCTTCCTTCGCACAGGAATAATGTTCCACAGAACTAGGCTTCCCTTCCTTAACAAAGGAATAACGTTCCACAAAAATAGGCTCCTCAATCACTTCACAATCGCGGATGCCAGTTTCCTCCTCAAACTCCCGCTTCGCCGTTTCTAGAGCAGATTCTCCCTGATTCGCGTGACCTTTAGGAAACGCCCAATGTCCCGCTTGATGTTGAATCAACAAAAACAAACTATCAGTTTCAGTCGCAAAAACTGGCACAATGCCAAAAGCTTCATCTTTCATCTTTTTACTGACACGATTTTACATATCAAAACTAATATTACCACCCCAACCGAGTCGGCTGTTCGTAAACCCGCTTCAAAGTATTAACATCTCTCGCTGAAATAGGCGGAGGATTTCTCACCTGAGAAAAATAAAGCACATCAGTTTCCATCAAACTGTGGCCCCAAATTCCCAAAGCGTGACCCAACTCGTGCCGCGCCGTCGCCGGAATATACTTACCCACTTGAGTCGGATTCAAATAAACCGAAAACCGATGAGATAACACAGTTTTATCCCCATCCCGACGGGCGTACAATTCATAGGTAGCCTCTCCAGAGCGCGATCGCAAAACCCCTTGACGCAAAGGCGGAGTCCGACGTAAAATCCTAATATCAGCCACCTCCGAACTATCCACTACTTCCAAAGGCAAATAAACCCCCCATTCCCGCACCACATCCAACACAGCCGCCACCCATTCTTCAGACTTATTAGCATCAACTGGACGCTCAACATAAACCTGAATCGGAAACTTCGACCACAGCAAATGACCGAAATTCGGTGGCTTAACCCGGTCAAAATAATCACCGCTATCGGTGGAATCTTGCCAATTCGCCAGCGTTGGCGGCAAAGGGTGAACCTGTGGATTCGGCAAACTATTCGGGAGAGAAGAAAGACTCGCGGCTGGAGTATTAACCTGACTAAAAATTATCAGGCTAAAACAACATACAGCCAATCCCAAACCAGCCAGCAATCGAGGTTTTAATGTCACTTTCCCCAACCGCATTTTTGCAACCGCACTTAAATTACATCTTTAGGGCGGGCTAGAAGCCCACCCCACAATATTTATTTATGTGGCACGGGCGTCTCGCCCCTGAGCTCATGTGGCACGGGCGTCCCGCCCCTGAGCTCATGTGGCACGGGCGTCTCGCCCCTGAGCTCATGTGGCACGGGCGTCTCGCCCCTGAGCTCATGTGGCACGGGCGTCTCGCCCGTGATATTGAATCTTATAACTTAGGCGCCAACCAACCAGCACTCAAAATCACAGTCAAACCCATAAAAACAATAGACAGACCCCAAGTAATCCGGTTCAGACTTGTTTCTGCACTCTTGGCGCTGGTAAACAATTGAGCTTGTCCGCCAATCCCTCCAATGCCATCGCCTTTAGGACTGTGCAGCAACACAAAAACCACAAGTCCTAAAGCAGACAAAGACCAGATAACTTGTAACACAGAAACAATATTCATAATCTGGGGTAATTGGTAATTAGTAATCGGTAATCAATCATCATATCAAATTCAGTCGATCGCGCACAAACTCGCTTAGGGGCACAGCATCGTACCCATTGTTGTCAAATTAAGCTGTTAGTCCGCCAGTCCGCCAGGGAATGAATTCCCTGTCTCAAAGCGAAAGTCCTCTTAAGAGGACTGAAAAGAAGAATTTTTGGTGCTGCTGAATCCAAGTATGATTTTGCCTGATGGGGTAATTCTAAGCTTACGCTGTCAGCGGTGGGGCAACCACAGGGGGATTGCCCTTACAAATTTCATACCCCAATCCAGCAACGCGGAATTTTTAAACTCATTAGTCCTCTTGAGAGGACTTTTGCTATTAGACAGGGAATTCATTCCCTGGCGGACTACCGGATGGGCGGGAGGACTGGGCGGATGACAGCTTAAGTTGACACCAATGCACGACGACGTGTCCCTACTGCAGCGTCCCTACTACAATCGGACTCGCACCGGAGTGCGATTGGCACGAACTTCAAACTCAGCCGATCGAATCATAGAGCGTCCCGTCATCTCCGGGGGCTGAGGCAACCTCAACAGCTCCAGAATTGTCGGCGCAATATCCGCCAAACAACCGTCAGCCCTCAGAGGAACATCCGTTCCGTGACCCGGAATCTTCAGACCTTCGCCTTCTACCAGAATAAACGGCACGGGGTTAGTAGTGTGAGCCGTCCAGGGATTCCCGTCCTCGTCAAACATCTGCTCAGCATTGCCGTGGTCAGCAATAATAATTGCCGTACCTCCAGCTTTACTAATCGCGCTCAACAGCCGCCCCAAACATTTATCCACAGTTTCGATCGCAATTATCGTCGCATCCATCCTCCCCGTATGACCAACCATATCCGGGTTAGCGTAGTTAATCACCACAAACGAATAAATGCCTTTTCCCAAAGCCGTCACCACCCCATCCGTCACCAAGTCCGCCGACATCTGGGGCGCCTCATCGTAAGTAGCCACCATCGGACTCTGCACCAACTCGCGGTCTTCCCCTGCAAAAGGCTCTTCCAGACCCCCATTAAAAAAATAAGTCACATGAGCGTACTTTTCAGTTTCCGCCGTCCGCAACTGCCGCAAACCGTGCTTAGAAATCACCTCGCCCAGAATATTGTTCAAATTCTGCGGTTCAAAAGCCACCATTACCGACAGTTTCGGGTCGTACTGAGTAAAAGTCGCAAACGCCAGGGGCTCAATTAACTGCCGTTCAAACCCCTTAAAATCGGGAGATACAAAAGCCTGAGTCAATTCTCTAGCCCTGTCCGGGCGAAAATTGAAGAAAATTAGCCCATCCCCGGATGCCACAGCCCCCGGAGCAATCCGAGTCGGAACAGCAAACTCGTCGGTCACTCCGACCGCATAGGAGGCCTGCAACACATCCACAGCCGATCGACCGTCAGGAGCACCCTCAGTCGTCATCACCTCGTAAGCGCGCTGGACGCGATCCCAGCGCTTGTCCCTGTCCATCGCGTAGTAGCGGCCGCTAATGGTCGCAATCCGACCGACCCCTACCTCTGCGATATAACTTTGAATCTTGCCTAGAGCTTCGACACCCTCTTTCGGAGTAGTATCACGACCGTCTGTAATGGCGTGAATGCAAACATCAGAAATTCCCCGTGCTTTTGCTAATTGCAGCAAACCCTTAATATGACTGAGATGGGAATGAACCCCACCTTCAGAACAAAGACCAGTCAGGTGCAACTTGCCGCCCGTGGCGCTGACTTTCTCGCAAAGCTCAACCAGCGCCCGGTTGTTGAGCAAAGAACCATCTTCCACTGCATCCGAGATCCGCACCAACTCTTGAGGAACCACCCGGCCCGCGCCCAGATTCAAGTGACCAACCTCTGAGTTGCCCATTTGCCCATCTGGCAGCCCTACCGCCCGGCCCGATGTTTTAATCAGAGTTCTGGGATAAGCGGCCCAGAGACTGTCCATCACGGGTGTTTTTGCAGTAGCGATCGCATTTCCGTCTTTTTCTTCACGATAACCCCAGCCGTCTAGAATAATCAGCACTACAGGAGATACAGACGCTTGTGCCATGCGAATACCTTATTTACAATAATTAATTTCTCGATTTTCATGATTTCCGATTTTGCGGAACATCTTCCGCTAATCAGTTTACATATTTTCTCGGCTCCGGCTGAACAAAGCCCAGCAAAATTCCCTTAGACACAGCGTTTTGGGAACTAATTTCGACCTGCTTTCGGAATTGTTTAATTGATTGCCTTGCCCTGTACTGTGAATGCACAGTCGGAGGCTGTTACCGATCTCACCAACAGCCACCCTGCTTTTGCCGCCGAATTTTCACGAATTGTTCAACGGTAGGTTGCTATTGAAACACTGAAAAGATTACCACAGATGGCGGGCTTTGACTACTGCCTTAAGGAATAGATTAAACAGTTTTGACTGGGCTGGGAATAACTTCAAACCAGTTGAGCAAAAATCGGTTTCCGAATCCGCTCACTCTCAGCGGACATAAAATTCTACAACATCTTTTTTAATTTTGACATCGTAATTGCCAAAGAAATCGTGGCCGAGCAGACCTATTGGCATTTGTTTCGCGATCGCCACTTCGACATTTTGGATCGCAGCACCCCCAACCCGAATCGATCGCACCACACCGATCGGGAACTCGACAAAGCTACCGTCAGCGATCCCCGCTCTCACGGTACGCACCGGCCTCACTCCCAGTGCAGTAGCCATCTGCTGAGAAATCAAAGTGCCGCTCGCCCCGGTATCGACAATCATCTCAAAAGTTTTGTTGCCGTTAAATACCACATCAATCACCGGCGTCCCGCCAGCGCGGCGCTTGATTTTAGCTTGAAATACCTGTGGATTCCGCCGTGGCTGAGCCGGTTGATTTGCTGGGGGTTTGGCACCAGAATTGGATGGGTTCCAAAACTGAGAGTACAATTTGCCCGTTGTCAATCCCGATCCCGTTATAGCGCGAGCGGGCTGCTGGGAACTCCCATCGGGCATCAATGTCATCACCTGGGTTGCTGGCTGATGTGAATCAGAATGCACCTCGCCGCCCCCCACAGATCCCGCACCCACCAAAACGGTCGCAAAAACAAAGCCCGATCGCCAAATCCGCTTGAGAATCACTTTTGCCATGATCTAAATACCTTGATTGCTTCAATATTTCCCACAACGACCGCCATTGATATCCTAACTTGCTCCAGAAAACCCAGCGCCCGAAGAACCCGATCGGATCGTCACGAAAACTTGGCAATTTTCAAGCGATCGCATAACATCGAACACAGTTGACACTCCCGAGCCTGAAGGCGTGGGGATTCTTTGATCTACGAGCCAGTTTGCTGAGGCAGGATTTCTCCAGCAACAGTAGAGACTAATTCTCCCAAAGAGTTGCTTGGTTCAAGACCAAAGGTTCCGGTATGCCCTACCGTACCTAATCCTCGACTAAGGATATTTCTAGCTGCGTTTTCGTCCCGATCCAAGACACAACCACATTGACAAGCATGAGTTCTTGTAGATAGCGTTTTTTTCACGATTTGACCGCAGCTAGAGCATTCTTGACTGGTGTATTGGGGATTCACCGCAACCGTGATTTTTTCAAACACTTTTCCAAAGTATTCAAGCCAAACACGAAATTGATACCAAGATGCGTCATTAATGGACTTAGCCAGACAATGATTCTTCACCATATTTTTGATTCTCAAATCTTCGTAGACTACTACATCGTTCGATGAGATTACGCACCTTGCTAATTTCACAGCATGGTCTTTACGTTGTCTACTTATTTTGAGATGGCGCTTACCTAGAATCTGCCGAGCTTTGCCCCTGTTTATTGAACCTTTCACTTTCCGGGATACGCGACGCCCATAGCGTTTGAGGACTTTCTCACCTTTTCTTAAAAACCTCGGATTTTCAACCGTATTTCCGTTTGAATCGGTGTAATATTCCTTCAATCCCACGTCTAATCCGATCGTAGTACCAGAGGGTTCTGTGTTTTCTTTTCTATCGACATCCACACAGAATTGGACGTACACGCCATCAGCACGTTTGACTAATCTCACCCTTTTTATTTGGCTAATTTGGTAAAAATGTAGATCGCGTGTGCCTTTTAGTTTTAATCGTCCAATTCCTTTTTTATCCGTAAAGTTGATTGATTTCCGATCGTCAGCAAGTTTCCATCCAGTGGTTTTGTATTCCACCGAGCGGCCATCTCTTTGAAATTGTGGATACCCTTTTTTACCAGGAATATTTTTCTTGCAGTTATCGTAAAATCGGGAGATAGAAGACCATGCCCGTTCTGCACTAGCTTGTCTTGCCATTGAGTTGAGTTCGTCGGCAAAGGGAAAATCGCGAGCTAGTACGGCGCAGTATTTATTTAAGTCGTTTTTGCCCACTTTCTTGTTGTCCATCCAATAACGCAAACAGCTATTGCGGACAAACTTAGCGGTACGAATTGCTTCGTCTACTGCTTTGAACTGATTCGATTTTCCGTGGGCCTTAAACTCAAAAACTAACATGGTCTTACCTCCCATCTTATACTATAGGCTCCAGCATAAAATCTTCAGTAAGTTATTAATACGTTACAATTAAAGCCGTCCTTTTAGGACGGGGTTTAAAACCCAAATTTTTGATAAACTTATAAACGGCAACAGGCTGTAATTGCAAAGCCTTGTTGGAGATCTTGAAATTAAGCATTTGGGGACGATCGGCAATGCACAAACTTTTATATTTTGCAACTATAGGACTACTAGCTTTCTCGATCGCAGGCTGCGGTGGCGAGGGCAGCAACACAGCCAGCCCCAGCCCCAGCCCCAGTGCAGCCTCTCCGTCTCCGGCAGCCTCTGCCAGCCCCACCCCAGGAACTCAGACATTCCAGTCTCCAGTAGTAGCGGCCCAGCCTCCAGGGTTAATTCGATCGACTAACCCAGACGAACGAGCCAGACAGGCTCAAACAAATATCGGCGACAAAAAGGACAGGAATCCAACGCTTCCGCTTCAGCCAGTGCCCCAAGGCCCTTTGACAGCCAATCCTTCTCAGTTAGACCCCTTTGGGCCGCTGCCGCCGATCGCGGTTCAAAACCCTCCGGGAGTTGGCGATGTCCCGGGCGGAATCCCAGCAGGGCCGATGACAGTCAATCCGTTGCCCAAACTGCCACAGCGACAGGTGGCCATGATACCTAAACTGCCAGAACTATCCCGCCCAGTCCAAATTGGAGGAACTAAGCTTAAAGGCCCGGCCGCTCCCCAAATCAATCTCAGCCCGACAGCAAGAGGCGTGGTCAGCGAATTCAGGACGCTTCAGGCTTTGCTAGACGACACCACACAAAACTCTGAGTACAGTACAGATCTGCGTACATTGGTTACTACTATTTACGGAAGAGAAGGAGAAAAGAATTCAACCAGACGAGAGTTACTCCTAACTAACCGACCATTCTTCAGAAGAATAGAAAAGGCCCTAGGTGAATATGTGACAGCCTCAAACTTGTGGGATATTTACGGAGAAAAATCGCCTCCTGATGCTCTCCGGTGTTCCATAGTGCCGGAAATTGCCGAGGCAATTGAGGTATATCGACCGCCGACAGTAAGAAGGGGGGAACTGTCCTGCGTGACGCGAATCAATATGCTGCAAGCAGTTTGGCGGCAGGGCAAGAACAGAGTGGATGCAGCCCTCCGCGATCAAGACTATGAGGGGCGAACTATCGCAAAAGCGCCTCTTCTGCCAGTTCTATCCGAAACTCGGACAAATCGTCAGCCAGAAGGCGAGAAAGCCCTGGGTCGGCAATTAGCTTCGTTGCCAGAAGTGCCGGGGCTAAGCCCCCCGCCATTAGGGCGCCGCCTAGCGGGCCCCGGAGATCCTTCTCTGCCGGGAGGCGAAGGCGCGCAAGTTGGCTCGCCCCGCCAAGTTCCGGGAGTCAATGCGCCTCAATTGGGCAGTCGCCCCGGACAGCCTGGTTTTCCAGGAGGCGAAGGCGCACAAGTTGGCTCCCCGCGCCAAGTTCCGGGAGTCAATGCGCCTCAATTGGGCAGTCGCCCTGGACAGCCTGGTTTTCCAGGAGGCGAAGGCGCACAAGTTGGCTCCCCGCGCCAAGTTCCGGGGCTGAATACGCCTCAAGTGGGCGGCCGTCCAACTTCATCACCAACTACCGGTAGGAATCCGCGCCGTCCAGCACCCCCGCGCCCGCCCCAGCCAATTGCAGCTAGACCCATAGGAGTGCCGGATCTGCCGGAACTGCCAGTAGACAAGCGGCCGCCCCAGTGGAGAGACCCCAATCCCCCACCCCCTCCGCAGATACCCGTAGTTCCAGCACCACCGCCACCGCCTTCTACTGACCTCGCTACAGGTACTGAAGTTAGCGGGGTGGTAAAAGTCGGGAACGAGACGCAAGTGATTGTCAAAGTACCGAATGAACCAACAAGTCGATATGTCAAAGTAGGGCAGCGGTTGTCTAACGGACAAGTGTTGGTCAAGCGGGTGGATATCAAGCCCGGAGCCGATCCAGTTGTAATCCTAGAGGAAAACGGCGTTGAGGTTGCCAAAGGTGTGGGCGAAAAACCTGCAAGTCGCGAACAAAAACCCGCCAATGCAGTTATTAGCCGTCTGTTAAATCCGAATAGCTCAACGCGGCGCTGAAAATTGACATTAAAGCATGAAAAATGCTAAGGGCAAAAACTCAAATTTTTGCCCTTAGCATTTATGGCTGATATCGAATCTGAAGGTAAAATTAACATAGAGTGAGTTAGTCGCTTCTGGGAAGAAACATTAGGGATTAAAAAATAGAAGACTTTTCAGCGAGTCTTAGCTTTTGTAAAAGCTCTATCACTAATAGAAGTCAAAGGAGATTTCCCATGCTCAGTTCAATTCAAAAATTAGGGATGGTGATATTAGTTGCTTCTTGTATCGGAAGCGCCACTAATCTCTTGAATCCCCAGCCATTAATCGCTCAACCAAAACCAGAGCCAAAACCAGAGGCAAAACCCGAAGAAGGAAAACGCCCTCCCTTCTGCCAAGGAAACCCTCCGACGGGGAGAGTGAAATGCAATTACGAGGGAGGCGATAACTACGAGGGAAATTTCGTCAACGGCCTGCCCGACGGCAATGGAGTCTACGTGTACGCTAATGGCGATCGCTACGAAGGACAATTTCGGAAAGGAGTGCCAGATGGTAGAGGGACATTCATTTTTAAAGATGATGCCCGCTACACAGGCGTGTTCCAAGACGGCACGATGAGATCGGGGACGGTCGTTTTCCCCAACGGCGAGCGCTACGTCGGAGAGTTTGCAGTCGTCAGGAACGTTCAGACTGATGCCATTAGCAGCCAACCTGCAGGGCGGGGTCAATTTTTTTACTCCAATGGCGATCGCTATGAAGGACAATTCTTTGCAGGTTCGCCCTTTGGCCCAGGGGTATTAGTACGCAAAGACGGCACTCGCTGTTCAGGCAGATTTTTTAATCAAGAACTTGACGCTAGTGTCACCTGCACTTTCCCGAACGGTACGCGCTATGAAGGAGAATTGCGAAAGGGAGTGCCTCACGGTGTCGGAACGATGATCGATGCTAGCGGCAGGCGCTTTCCGGGGGTATATCGCAACGGCAAACGCGGATTTTCGTAAAGCATAATATTGAGGTTTTCAGGCCACTTTTGACCAGAAATCGGACAAAAGACAAATGACGAAGCAAAATAATATCCAGAAGCGTATAGGAGAGACTTAGTTAATGATTTCCCGTTTTAAAACCAGTGGAATCGCTCTATTAGTTACATCTGTGTTGGGAATTGGTAGTTACGCGACTTATCCCTTGCCATCAATGGCGCAAGGAACAGGAGCTAAAACCGGTCGCTGCGTGCCAGCTATCCCTACAGGTAGAGTTAGGTGCGATTACGACGATGGCGATAGCTACATCGGAGACTTCGTTAACGGTTTGCCGAGTGGCACGGGGGTATACGTATATTCCAGCGGCGATCGCTATGAGGGGCAATTCCGTCTCGGCCAGCCAAACGGTCGAGGACAATTTATATTTAAGGACGACGCCCGCGTCGAGGGCATATTCCGAGATGGCAAAATTAGCTCCGGGACAGCTATTTTTACTAATGGCGATCGCTATATAGGGCCGTTTTCTCTGGATTGGAAAGTGGGTACGCCGACTGGACAGGGACAATTCATTTTTGCTAACGGCGATCGCTTTGTCGGTCAATTTTTGGGGGGCAAGCCTTTAGGTGCGGGAGTGTTCACCCGCGCTGACGGTACCCGGTGTTCGGGACAGTTCTTTAATCAAGAACTCGATGCTAGGGGTAGCTGCGCGTTTTCTAACGGTATCCGCTATCAGGGAGAGTTCCGTAAGGGATTACCTCACGGCAAAGGCACAATTATCGATACCAGTGGCCGGCGGTTTCCGGGAGTGTTCCGCGACGGCCAGCGCCTCGAACGATAAACTGGGAATAAGTGCGATCTATTAGTAAGGGCAGGTTGAGGGCTAATATTTTTTGCACCAAACCTGCCATTGCTGGGTTTTAAAGTCAAAACTATTGATAATTTACGATCGGCTTTTTCTCAACGAATTGCTAATGTTAAATATCCACTTAATGGAGTTAATGGAGGCGTTTTGATATGACAACTACTGCTTCTGCTTCCGGGCGCACCGGCCAGTTTCCCTTCGACTTTGCGCCGCAGCGGACTCAAGATGCTGATTTGTTGCGACAACTCAATTTTGTGCCCGGTTTGAAGGAAGTCTTGACTTTGCGTCAAGTTCATGCTTTGGAACACGCTACGGTTTGGGTACTAAGCCAATCGCTTGGTGCGACCACAGCAAGAGCCGATAATGAGTTATTGGGCGGGATGTCCACAGACCAAGGGTTTTATCTTTATGGCCACGTTAACATTGCACAGTTGCGTCAGGCAGTGCGCGAGGCTTTGCAGCGGATTGCCAGCGGAGAGTGGGATTTAGCTGTACATCCCCGCTGTGGCACGAATTTGTCGGTGGCAATGCTGCTGACGGCAGGACTTGCTGTCGGCATCCATTTAGCCCTGCCTCGGGGGCCCATTCTGCAACTGTTAGGTTTGGGTGCAGCGGCGGCTGCGGCTGCTCAGTTAGCTCCTGATGTGGGATCTCTGGCTCAGCGTTACGTCACAACTGCTATTCCGTTTAATTTGAGTGTGGTTGATATTACTGTAAGTCACGACTTCTGGGGACGCGAAGCTCATTTTGTTCGGGTGCGTTGGGTTGAATAGTTGCACAGTATCAAGCGCGATCGATAGATCTAACTCATCTGCGTTTATCTGTGTTTATCTGCCTGTATCTGCGGTTAAAAAAAGAGAATTTTGCAACCGCCGATGACAATGGGTGAACGCGGATTCACGCAGAGGTCGAGCATAGATATCTGAATAATTCCGATGCAGCGCGGATTTGATATAACTAATAACAATTAACTCATGAATTCTGGGTCGTCCAAGCTCCTAAATGCGATCTGGATCTACTCCTAATTCTCGCAACCTCACCGCCAATCTTTCAGCCCGTTGGCGCTGCTCATCAGCTTGCTGCTCAAGTTCCTGGAACCGAGCTTGTTCTGCTTTAATCAACCCTTCAACTAATGGCGGAGACAGTATTTCACTCACTGATAATGTCAGATTGGGAAATACTACAGACACCATTTTTTGCCCCGGCACAAAATCTGTTTGTGTATAGATGTCTTCACCTTCAGGAAAGGCTAAAACTCGCACCAGTTCTTTGTTAGGTGTAGGGTCAACAATTACATATTCAGGCACGTTAGCTAGTTCGTACTCAGCTCGTTTAATCACATAATCGGCGCGCCGATTTTGACTCACTACCTCTATGACTAACAGGGGCTTTTCCTCAAAATCGAGGATACCAGAACCTGGTCTAGCGGCAGCTTGTTCCAAAAGACTTTGAGTGCAAACAACTACATCAGGAATCCGAGAGGTATCTTCTTCTGTTCTTACTCCCAGACCTGTTTTTGCTACTAAGTCAAGATTGTGTTCCGCTAGGTAACGCTGCAATTTGTAAACTAAATATTCGCAAATTTTGATATGTAAAACTGTTGCGGTTGGCATCGGAATTAATTTGCCTTTGTACAGTTCATATTGTAGATCGGAATCAGTTTGATAGGAACGGTATTCTTCAAAGGTCAAGGTGGGTGAAGTATCAATTTGCTTTGATTCAACAACTGGCACTACAGATTGAGACATATCTTTTCACCGATGTCGATATAATTCTATTATATTCAATCTGCCTCGATCTGGGTGCATTGGCGGTTAAAAATTCCCAATTATCGATCGCACTCGCCACCAGAATAGTCAGAGAATAGTTGAATAGTGTAAAATCAACTTGACGATCGCCCCGACAACTCGACCTTACCCTTCCGTACACCATCCGAGTTCCTATGTCAATCAAAAAGATTCTTTCCATAGCGCTGTTAATTTTTATCCCCATTTCCATCGCCGCTGAGTATTTGCACTGGGGTTCCCTGGCAGTTTTCATCACATCCGCTTTAGGCATTATACCTCTGGCGATTTGGTTGAGCACAGCAACAGAAGAAGTGGCGATCGTTACAGGCCCATCCATAGGCGGCTTATTAAATGCAGTCTTCGGCAATGCTACGGAATTAATTATTGCCATAGTTGCCCTGAAAGCTGGCTTAATTGACATTGTAAAAGCCAGCATAACCGGTACAATTATCAGCAACTTGCTCTTAGTCATGGGATTTTCCATGCTGCTAGGAGGAATCCGCTACAAAGAACAGGAATTCAAGCCAATAATCGCGCGGGTGAACGGTTCCACGATGACTCTAGCAGTGATTGCAATCCTGCTGCCGACAATGGTAATTTATACATCCAATGGAGTCGAACCCGCAGCCATTCAGAATCTTTCCTTAATAACTGCGATCGTCCTAATTGCAGTTTACGCTCTAACTCTCCTATTTTCATTAAAAACCCACAGCTATCTTTACGAAGTTGGGTTACTAGAACTAGAGTCAGAAAATCCTCAAAATACCAAAGATGAATCTACTACGCACAAACCGAATTTGTGGCTGTGGCTAGGAGTGCTAGTTGCCTCAACTGTTGCCGTTGCTTTTGAATCAGAAATTTTCGTGGGTGTTGTCGAAGAAACTACCAAAGGATTGGGATTGACGCCGCTGTTTACAGGGGTAATTCTGTTGCCGATTGTTGGCGGCGCGGCTGAATATGTAACTGCGGTGGGAGTGGCGATGAAAAACAATATGGATTTGTCAGTTTCTGTCGCGATGGGTTCGAGTTTGCTAGTTGCTTTGCTGGTAGCGCCCGTGTTGGTGATTATCGGATTAGTGATTCATCAGCCGATGGATTTAAACTTCAATCCCTTTGAAGTAGTTGCAGTTGCCATTGCCGTGACAATTGCCAATCTAATTAGTCTCGACGGGCGTTCTAATTGGCTCGAAGGAGTGCTGCTTTTAGCAACATACACCGTGTTAGGAGCAGCATTTTACTTTCACCCGATTACTTAAACTAACAATTTTTTGGGAGGGGCAATCCCCCGTGGTTGCCCCTCTTCCCTGGAAAAAAACTTATCTTATTTCTGGTTTGTTATTCCTCTTTGTCTTCTGCAGTTAATTTAAAAAAAATTGAGGGCAGAAACTGATTACGGACAGCGACACTGTTGAACAGGAAAACACTCTCGTCTGCAACTCCTTTTTCGGCCTTTACTGTCGCGACAATCAGAAGTATCCCGACATTCTACCTTATCTTCACAAATTTGCTGACGGGGAAAAGTACCTAAGCTTTGTATAGAAACTTCAGCCGTAAGCGTACCCTGTTCTATAACTTGGTCATTTTCTTTAATTTCATAGACAAACTTATTTTCTCCCTCTAAAACCGAAAAAGTTCTTGTTTTGTGGCTGTTACCCAACTTAAATGCAAAATCCTCGGAGAACTCACCTTTATTGTAACTTCTGTCTGTGTAGGGATAGGGGTTAGTATCCATGCCATCAGTCACATTTTTAATCACCACCCTCCTGTTTGGGGCGGGAGGAGTCTTGCTGGAGACAAATCGAGCGCTTTGCGAATCAGGGGAGAAGACAGTACCGGCACACGAACCTACATATTCTGTGCGCTTAAATTGAATCAAATTAATATTAAAAGCGTTTTCGTTCTTGACCCTAAATTGTGCTTCGCTAGTCTGCTGGGCGCTAACTGTGAAAGCTGCTAGCGTCAAAAAAAAAGCCCCCACCAAAATACCTAGGAATTTGATTTGTGGCCTCCCCGTAATAAATCTGGCGTGTTTCATCTCTCTCTACCTCTAATGTGAATAGATAGCATTTTGTTGAGGAGTTATTTTAACTTGAGAGCTGATGTGTTGTCAAAGTAGCTCCAATAGGTTTCTAGTAAGGGCTTGAGTCTTGGATGCTGAGTTGCTAAAGGAAGGACGGAAGTTATGACTGTGAACTTTGTAGAGTCAGGAAGGGAGTCCTGACTACTCACATCTTGCACCATTCTCAAGAACAGGCTTTTCGGCCTGTTCCACAAAGAGTGAATTTTCTCGCTTCACAGGCCGAAAAGCCTGTTCCTAAACAAGTAATTGAGAATGGTGCAACATCTCAGGAGTACGAACTTAACTACCAAGTTACTCGATCGCGCCATTTATCTAAAATCTTGTCGCCGACTCCCTGTACCCGTGCCACATCTTCCAAAGAGGTGAAAGGTTGCTGTTGCCGCGCTGCAATAATTCTCTCGGCTAACTTCGGGCCAACCCCAGGCAAGGTTTCTAATTCTTCCTGACTCGCTGCATTTAAATTAACTAACTTTTTACCCGGAGCAATCTGAGGTTTAGCACTCGGAGATTTTGATGCTGCTTGTAGTGAATCGCACTCTTTTTTCTTAGCGTCAATTCTCTGTTTGATTCGGGCGGGAATTCCCAAGGTTGCACCTTTGTAAAGCCGATCGAACTCCCGCTCAAAATGGGCCACAACTGTGGGACTCTCGATCGCCAGCAGCGTCTCGTCATTCCCGCGATTTGCCGCCTCACTCCAGTTGTGAGAACCTGTAAGCACCGTTTTGCCGTCCACAACGCCGAATTTGTGGTGCAGGCGATCGCCCATTGGTAACAGCGGCACTCCCACCGCAGTCAGCGGCTTTCTCCAAGGGCGATTGTCAGTTTCTAACTTGCAATCTTGCATCAAAGTCGCCCCCATCATATCCAACCCTTCACTGTAAGAGCGATAAATAAAATTAGAGTCTATTAAAGCTCGCACCGCAACTCCCCGGCTAGCTTCAATTTCCAAAGTATTTGACAACCGCTGAGCCGAAAATACAAACAGTGCCAAATCAACCGACTTTTTCGCACTACCCAAAGTTCGATTTATCAAACCGTTAGGGCTTTTTTCCCAAGGCAAAGTCTGGGAAGTCGGCGAAAATTGCACCGCAACTGTCGCATTTCCTATTTTCACTTTTTGCACTTGACGAAACGGCTTTTTGATGCCAAATTTGCTGTCCGGTTTGCCTCCGGGCCCGTCGCCCCACATGATGTTAAATTCTTGAGTAAATAGTTGCGCTAATTGAGGATTTTCAATTTTCAGCAAATTGTTCGCATTGCCGCGACTTGCTGCTGTCTTGAAATCTCCGTGTATATCGCTTGTTGTAAAATTAGCAGAAGTGACGATTACGGTTTTGCCGTCAATTACTACAAATTTGTGGTGCATCAAACCGCTGCCTTTACTGCCGTCAGCAGTATCGTCAATTACAGGAATACCCGCATCCTTGACAATTACCAAAGCATCATTTTGCTTGATTTCATCGGCAGTCAATTTACCGTCTTTATTGCGATCGGCAAGTTGCACAAATTCGTTATAACGATCGCGCTCTCTTTCCGGTAATTTCGCTAACTCCTGCGCTGTAAAATCGCTCCAAGGGCGACTATACATATGTTCGACAATTAATCTCACTTTAATTCCCGATCGCCCTCGTTCGGCCAAAACCCTCGCAATCCCGGGCAAGCGAAACTCCTGAACCGCTACATCTACCGTCGATCCAGCACTGGCTACGGCCACAGCGATCGAGTTTTCTAAATCATCTCCAGGTCTAGTTTGCTGGCGGTAAGGCTCTGTATAACTCGAAGCGATCGACTGATTGAAGTATACTTGCAACAAGGGGTCTTGAGGCAATGGAGCCAGACTGAGAGGTAAATTCTGCACGTCTTGCTTTGTTTGTCCGCAGCCCGCCAGATTGATCGCCACCAGCCCCGCACAACAGAAACCGAGTAAATGATAATACAATACAGCCACAAAAGTTTAAAAAATATAGAGGTTATTAGCCGAACCACAGTTCAAAGCTATTGGATCGAGTAAAGTTACAACCTATTAAATTTATGCAAGGGAATAGATTTTACGTCTTGTAGAACTGCCTCGATGCCGGAAGCATCACTGGTAGGGTAGCAGCATTCAGGGGCGTGGGTCAAACCCTATACCGCTGCTTTATGGCTAAAAGAAAAAGAATTTTTCCGTGCGGTCACAAAGGATATGGTAAAGCGTGCCATCGCTGCACGCAAGAGTTGCTGGCGCAGCAGCATTTCGTTGAAGTGCTGACACAAAAACAAACCAAAAAACAAGAGAGGGAAGCATCATTTGCTAGAGATATCATCGATCTCAGAGGTCTGCCCGACCACGTAGTCACTAAAGCCCGGGCAATTATAGCAGCTTTGGGCGAAAATAAGAATTACAGAGATTTCGGCGGCAAACGCCTGCGTCACAACCGTTTGATAATCAGTATTCCTGTAACTCGCAACTACAGAATGCTTTGTGAAGATTGCGGCACTTTCTTAATTCCCCAAAAAGTTTTGTCGCACGAAGACTACAACGTCTGCAAACCAGGAAGTCATTAGTCATTAGTCATTAGTCATTAGTCATTAGTCATTAGTCATTAGTCATTAAGTAGATCCACCTGAAAGGTAAAATAGCGATCGCTAAAAAGCGTGCTGTGTATCTCTTCCTTGTTCCTTATTCCTTATTCCTTTAAAATCATGCAAATTTATCTCGACTATAGTGCCACAACACCCGCACGCCCAGAAGCGATTCAAGCCATGCAAAAAGCCCTGACTCAACAGTGGGGTAATCCTTCCAGCTTGCACGAGTGGGGACAAAGGGCGGCGACAGCTTTAGAATTAGCAAGAATGCAGGTTGCTAGCTTGATTAACGCGCTACCGGAATCGATGATTTTTACCAGTGGCGGCACAGAAGCAGACAATTTGGCAATTATGGGAATTGCCCGTCTTTATACAAAGCCGCAGCATATTATTATCTCCAGCGTAGAGCACTCCGCAGTAGCAGAACCGGCGCGACAACTCGAACAGTTGGGATGGGAAGTGACGCGCCTACCAGTGGATAAATTTGGGCGAATTCACCCTTTGGATTTGCAAGAGTCGCTGCGATCGAATACAGTGTTAATTTCAATCATTTACGGACAAAGCGAAGTTGGCACGCTGCAACCAATCGAGGCATTAGGACAAATTGCGCGCGATCGCAATATCATGTTTCATACCGATGCAGTTCAAGTTGCCGGCAAGCTGCAAGTTGACGTGCAGAAACTGCCCGTAGACTTGCTTTCGGTTTCCAGTCACAAACTTTACGGGCCGCAAGGTGCAGGCGCGCTTTACGTGCGTCCGGGAGTAGAATTAGTGCCAATGTTGGGGGGCGGCGGGCAAGAATTGAAACTGCGTTCCGGGACACAAGCGCTGCCGGCAATCGTCGGTTTTGGGGTGGCGGCGGAGTTAGCTTTGCAGGAAATAGATGTGGAAACGCCGAGGTTAATTGCATTGCGCGATCGACTTTTTGACCGATTATCCCACGTACCCAGTTTAGTACCAACTGGCGATCGATATTGTCGGCTGCCGCACCACGTCAGTTTTTGCATAATCTCCCCTTCCTCTCGCCCTTATCAACAGAGAGATACAGGGCGAATCACAGGCAAAACTCTAGTGCGGCAGCTAAATTTAGCAGGAATTGGCATTAGTTCCGGTTCTGCTTGTAGCAGCGGCAAACTAACTCCCAGTCCGATATTATTAGCAATGGGATATGACGAAATCGGCGCAGTTGGTGGAATTCGATTGACTCTAGGACGAGAAACCACAGAAGCTGATATTGATTGGACAGTAATTGCGATCGAGCAAATTTTGGATAGATTAATGCCCAAAGTAGCATTATCTAGACGTTAGCAGGAAAATCTGCGGTTAAAATTCCCAAGAAACCCGGTTTTTACGATTTTTATCGACTGTAATGAAGTATCTCTCAAAAACCCGGTTTATCACCACCCCCGCACAATCAAAATAATCTTTCATACATCCTGTAGGGGCGGGTTCACCAACCATAATTGCCTGAAATAAACAATCTCAAAAACCCGCCCCCACCAACCAACAATCATCATTTACATTTGGGCGATGCGAGGCAAATTGTAGGCTGACGTGGGTTCTAGGTGGTGGCAGGGCGGGTTTATATAGATGGTTGGTAATTGTTATATGTGGTTGGCGAACCCGCCCCTACAAAATATCGTAAAATCATGCTAAAATAAATCCCGGTGTTATTCACAACTCCCCAAAATGGAAGAAAAGCGCGCCCAAGCCTATCTGCAATTAATTCACACCCTGCTGAATGCCCCCAACGGAGACGAACCGCAAATATTACAGGATAACTCAGAATTACTCGATCGCGGATTTCTGGAAACTTGCGAGTTAGTAGCATCAACGTTGGCAGAACAAGGAGGCGAAAATGGCGCTAAATTCCTCCGACATCTAGCCCGTTACCTAGCGGAAATCATCGAGGTTAACGATGACGTAGATAGCAATAACTCTGCCAGTGAAAATTTCCAAGAGTATGCAAACTTTTTCCTAGAATTATTGCAAGCCGAACAAGATAGCAACGGGGATGTAGCAGTAATTTACCCCATGCTGGAAGGGCGACAACATCTCCTCAATGCCACTTTTGCCGAGACTTTACAGCAAGTGGCGCATAAGTTAATTGCCGGCGAAAACTCAGAAACTATTAGCTCAATTATCGGTCTTATTGAAAATTTGAGTATTCATATTAGTGACTTTCCCAGTGGGAATAAAGCGAACAATATTGAAATTGCCATTACTGGTTATCAAATAGTTTTAAATAATCGCGAACCCGGTAGTGAAAAATGGACGCAAACTCAAAATAATCTGGCTACTGCCTACAATAACAGCAAAATACCAGGCGGTTGAAACCGCGTCTACACAAACTAAGTCCGCCTATGCGGACAAGCGAGATAATTTAGAAGTGTTGAAATCCTCGATCGAGCTTTAATACAGTATCACGATCGATACCGCTGCTATCAGTCAACCAGATATCGGTGCTCTCCGTAGCTGTTCCCACAATCGCAGCACCATCACCGATTTTTTCGACTAATAATTTAGCATTTGCGATCGGCAAAAACAGCACTAACTCGAAGTCTTCGCCGCCGTATAAGGCCCAATCTAAAGCTTTTTCGGGTGATACTATTTCGCTGAAAATATCGGGAATCGGTATTTTGGTGCGATCGACTTTTGCGCCAACACCGCTAGCCCGACAAATTTGAATAATCGCATCTGCTAAACCGTCGCTGCTATCCATTCCCGCAATTGCAATTGAGGATTGAACCCCCCCCGGCCCCCCCTTAGCAATTGGGGAATTAACCCCCCCCGGCCCCCCCTTGCTAAGGGGGGGAGAATTGAAATCTTGCTTCCCCCCCTTGCTAAGGGGGGGACTGAGGGGGGGTTCCATCGCACCTTCACAACCCAGTATTTCCCAAACAACCGGCAAAACATCCAGCCTCGGTTTAGGGCACTGGTGAGCGAGAATTAAAGAAGCTCGATCGACTTCTGTAAGATTTTGCCCGAATTCTGGATTTAACAGCAATTCTAATCCCGCGCGGGAGGCTCCGTGAACGCCGGTAGCCACAATCGCCCAGCCCGATCGCGCATTTGACCGACTAATGGTACGATCGCACTCAACTTGTCCAAAAGCCGTAATCGCCACCGTCACCACGGGCGATCGCACAACATCGCCACCGACGATCGGCGTATCATATTCTTGCAAGCAAGCCGTCATCCCCCGATAAAACTCTTCCACCCACTCCACAGCAGTATCCGCCGCCACAGCGAGGGCTACAGTCACCGCCAGAGGCCTTGCTCCCATCGCAGCTAGATCCGACAAATTTGCCGCTGCGGCGCGCCATCCTGCGTAATAAGGCCCCGTAGTGCGATCGCTAAAATGCACTCCATCCACCAACATATCTGTAGTGATAGCCAGAGATTGGTTGAGATTTGCAGCCATGACAGCGCAATCATCACCCACTATCTCTGCGGGGCAGAATTTTTGCAATATTCTTAAAAGACCTTGTTCACCGATATCTTTAACTTGCATAATTTTGAATTAGTCGATCGCACTTTCTCAATTCACCATTCCTTACCCGAACTCGGCGGCAAGCGCAACCTAGGAAACCTATAAAAAGTATCCCCTTCATCATCTACCTCTAAAACCGCCGAAAAAATCTTAACTTGCCGAGTTAAATACTGCTGAGCAACTTCAGCCTGAACCCTAGCATTAGCCGCCAGTTGAATCAATGAAATTTGACTGTTTTGAGTTTCTAACAACTGATAAAAAGCCTCGTCTAACCGCTGTTTTTGCTGGCTTTCCTGGACATTTTTTACAATTAACAAGCCTGCGAATCCGCCCAAACCAATTACCAAAAAAAGTTCTAAAATTGCCATACTTTAGATTAAATTCCTGATTTCAATAACGCAACTATAAAAATTATCTATTTTTCCAGCCAGATCCGGCGGGCTTTGTCTGTGTAAAAGCGATTTCAATCGCCGTTACCTTTATTTAGAAAACAGTTCACTGCTTGTCACTATTGATTTTTTCAGCCCGCGCAGGCGGGCTTTGTTTGTGTAAAAGCGATTTCAATCGCCGTCACTTTGGTGTAAAAGCGATTTCAATCGCCGTCATTAATTAAACTTGAGGTCGCACCAAATTTTCGATTCCTTTAACTACCTTAGCAGATACAATCTTGTCTCCCTGCTTCAGTTGCTCCAAAACTTCTTTGCCTTCAATCATGTAACCAAAAACAGCATAGCGGCCGTCCAACAGATTCAGGCCAGCGGGCGTGAGTTCAGGTTCAAACAAGAAAAAGAAAAACTGAGAAGAAGCGCTATCAGGGTCAGTTTCTGTACGGGCCATGGCCACTGTACCGAAAGCAGAAAAAGGCAAAACAGGTTCGTCGCGATAACGCCCCGCATCTTCTAGAGTAATCCCGTAAATAGGTTCTTTTTCGTCCCTGACGAGCACTTCTAGCGGTATATTCCGGTATTTGCCAGTAGCTGGGTCAATAAAACCAACTTCCTTGCCTTCGGGGTCTCCCGTTTGCAAAACGTAGGATTCTTCCGATCGAATAAACGGCAAACCGTCATAAAAACCTCGATCGACCAAATCCACAAAATTACCAGCCGTAACCGGGGCGCTGTAGCCGTCAACCACAACAGTAATTTCGCCTTTTTCAGTTTGTACGGCCACAGTAGCGCGCCCTTTCAGTTGAGGCAGATTAGCATACTTGGCAGGCACTTCAAACGGAAACTTTTTCACCATCAACTCTTCGATTTCGCCTACCGAACCTAGGATTGTGGCTTTCAAGTCAATCACTTTGTCCCTGTCTTTAGCCTCAACAGCCTTTTCCAGTTGAGCAATTTTCTCCTTGACTCCTGCAACTAGCGCCTCAGCTTCCGGCTTTTTCGCGTCGGGAATACTCTCTAAAAGGTCAGATTCCCGAAGGTTGAGAATCCTGGAAGCCTTGCTGACATCGCTGCTAATGGGGCCCCAACGTTTAGATCGTATGTGGTTGCCAATGTCTTCGAGACTGATTTGCAACTCTCGCACAGTCTGATTGTCAATAGGTAAAGCGAAGCGCAGCAGCGCCCGGCCGTCCGTAATCGCATTCCCCGCAGGCATGCTGCTGCTGGGGCGTTTGGCATGGGAAACTGCACTGAAACTCAGGGAGAGAGTGAACAGCAAGAGTGCTAAAGCGACGGTTTTGACCCAGCGCTTGCACGTATCGATCGAGAAATTAGGCCAATGCAACATAACTTTAACTTTTATTGCCTCTCTTATCTTCCCACAGCGCTGCCCGCCCTCTAAGCTGCTACCTATCTAAAGTGTCTGTTGGTTTGGCCCGGGAGGGAGTTGCCCACTAGCAACAGTCAATCGATTTGAGATTTGAGATTTTAGAGGCGAGCTCACGGATAAATTCGGGGGCTCCTCGATCGGATACAGGTTTTTGATTTCTGGACGGATGAATCCGGGGGCTTGCATCCTGGATGCTTGATTGTCAACTGACAACCGCCCGCTGCCCACTGCCATTAACATTTCAGTACAGCACTTGCTCCCTTTGAACGGTAAAATAAAATGCCAATTGCTTTTTGATGCCGTCAGCTAGAGTGCGGCTTTAAGCTGACCCCGCTCAAAAACGGATACAATCCCCAGACTCCTGTCGTGGAGAGATCGAAATTTTAGACCAAGGTTCAATCTCCCAAATTCAATGCGAGAGTAAATCTCAAATCTAAAATCTCAAATCTAAAATCGACTGACTGTAGTTCCCCCGTGCCGCCAAGGCGACGGGATTGCCCGCAAAAATTTATATGATTTCCAGTAACGACTTTCGACCAGGTGTTTCAATTGAATGGAATAACGGCGTGTGGCGGGTTATCGAATTCCTCCACGTCAAGCCAGGAAAAGGCTCGGCTTTCGTGCGGACAAAATTAAAAAACGTCCAAACCGGAAACGTAGTAGAACAAACCTTCCGGGCGGGCGAGACTATGCCTCAAGCCAACCTGGAAAAGAGTGTGATGCAGCATACCTATAAAGAGGGCGACGATTTCGTCTTTATGGATATGGAAACTTACGAGGAAAGTCGCCTCAATGCTAAGCAAATAGGCGATCGTGTCAAGTACCTCAGTGAAGGGATGGAAGTCAGCATCCTGCGCTGGAACGACCAAATCATGGAAGTGGAACTGCCCAACTCTGTTGTCTTGGAAGTGCTGCAAACCGATCCGGGAGTCAAAGGAGATACTGCCACTGGTGGCAGCAAACCCGCGATCGTCTCCACCGGAGCTCAGGTTATGGTGCCTCTATTTATTTCCATTGGAGAACGGATTCGGATTGATACTCGTGAAGACAAGTACCTCGGCCGAGAGTAGAAACGAGGGAGGAAAAGGGAGTTTTTAGTTTTGAGTTCTGAGTTATGAGTTAAAGAAGTTAAAATTCAATACTCATCGCTCACAGCTTAAAAACTATCCTTTTTGCCTCCAAACTAGGTGAATTATCCTAGCTGCGCCTGGTTCTGAATTTTCAATTTTCAATTCTCAATTTTCAATTCTCAATTACCCTTGAATCTGCTGTGCAACTAGACTTAAACCAGCTTTGTGACCTGCTAACTGTATTAGACAAAACTGGCATTTCGGAACTCACCTTAAAAAGTGGGGATATTGAACTGACAGTACGCAAAGGCATTCTGGCAAGTTCACCAGCCACCTCTGCTGCGCTCCCTGTTACCGTCGCGACTGTGGCTCCGAGCCTGTTGGGCGCGGTTCCTAGCCCCACCTTAGCGTCACCTCCTGCGGTTGACCAAAATTTAGCAGCGGATCTGGCAGCCCCTGTACCCGTCGCCCCTGTCGCCGTACCTGCTGCCGTACCTGCTTCTGTCGATACCAAATGGGTGCCAATTATCTCGCCGATGGTAGGAACCTTTTATCGCGCTGCTGCTCCTGACGAGCCGCCTTTTGTCAATGTGGGCGATCGCATCAAGGTCGGCCAGACAGTCTGTATTATCGAAGCGATGAAGCTGATGAACGAGATCGATGCTGATGAAGTCTCCGGTCAAGTGATGGAAATTTTAGTTCAAAATGGCGAACCTGTCGAATACGGTCAAGTGTTGATGCGAATTAATCCGGATTGAAGGATTACTTTATTGTTATGGACAGAATAAATGCTAATATTTCCCGATCACTTCTCTCCGGTGAGTTTGATGAAGTCATCCCAGCCTGTCCCGCAAGAGGTTGTGCAACAAGTTGCTGAGTATTTCAGTATTTTGAGCGAACCCATGCGTTTACGAATTTTGAACTTGCTTCGCGACGGCGAAAAATGCGTGCAAGAATTGGTGGAAGCTACTCAAACGAGTCAAGCCAATGTTTCTAAGCACCTAAAACTCATGCTCCAAGCTGGTATCCTCACTCGCCGGAGTGAAGGAACTTCAGCTTATTATAAGGTGCAAGACGAGTTAATTTTTGAGCTGTGTAATATGGTGTGCGATCGGCTTGCCACCCGGATCGAACAGCAAGCCCTACACTTTCGGGCATTTAGCCTCACTACGAAGCACTGAAAATTAGTCCCCAGCCCCCAGTCACGAGTCATCAGCCATGAGTCATCAGTTATCAATCCCTACTCTCTGCCTTCAGACCGATGACTAATGACTCCTAACTAATGACTCCTAACTAATGACTCATAATTACTAAAGGGGAAAATTTTTGTCAAAACTTTCGCGGGTACTCGGCTGAGCCACCTCCAAACCTTCGCCGCCTAAAAGTTCTAATGGCTTCCCTTCCACCGAAATCCAAACCTTGGTATTCGGTTGTAAACTCGTAGCCGTATAGATAACTTGCCCTAACCGGCCAGTCATCGAATTGCTCCCTCCCCCCGAAGTAAATTCGGCCGACAAATCGACATACACTCCGTCATTCTTGACACTCAAACTCCGCAGTTTTGTCCCCTTAGGAATTTCGCTAGAAACAGTTGCATCCTTGGGCCCAGCCAACAAACTGTTAAAAGCAGCTTGTAAAGCTGCATCAGGCTTGTCAGCTTGTTTGACAGCTACTTTCGTCGGAACTCCCTCAAATTTGCCGCTCGCATCTTTAACCCAGTAGACTTGCACTGTCTGAACATCAGTCTGCGGCAACGGCTTTGGCTGCGGCGACTTTGGGACTAGAGCCTGCGGCGTCTGAACCTGTGGCGTCTGAACCTGTGGCGTCTGAACCTGTGGCGTCTGAACCTGTGGCACTTGTACAGGATTGGGAGGGGGTACGGGGATAACTACAGCAGGAGATTCCGCAGGACTTGGGGACAGCGGCGGAGCGGTAGTTTGAGCAGAAGATTGCGTATTTGCGGGGGTTGGCGAACGGTTCGCGGTCCACCAGGCAATGCCCCCTCCCGCCAGTAAAGCCAACCCGCAAACACCGGCAATGACGGCTGTGGAGACGCGGCGTACTTCTTGTCCATCTTTCATAATACAAATCCTCCTTAGAGATAGAGCGCTAGACACGGTGAGGAGCTACTCCCGATACGCTACATTTGTTTTTGCTGAGATTCAGGAACTGGGCACAGCTAAACTGAAACTATCCTGGCATCTTTAACAGCTTAGGAGCCATATTTAATTTTGACACTCTCCCGCTCAGAAATCGGCTAAAAGTCTGAAGGTAAAATGTGGAAGGCACTTATGCTCTGGCATATCTGAAGTTTACCTGACATTTTATCTAACTCGTAAATTACTATAAATAAGTAATGTTTTGCCAAACATCACAATCGGTAACACGTTGAAAATCTTTAATATTTTTAGTTGCAATAATGATTTTACGACCAGGATATTGCTCTTTGAGTAGACACCATTGAGCAGCCATAATGCAGTCTACATCAATGTTCTCCTTGATTTTATTAGATTGACTCAGATATCTTGCTTCAGCCCATAGTTCGGCAGCCTTTTCTAGCACAGCAAAAGTTACTGGTTTAAATTCAATTAAATCTCTCAGGTTGTCTAACTCTTGAACACTTTTGCTTTTAATACGAATGAATTCGCGTCTAACTTCATAATCACAGATATCAGAAACAATTATACGCGCACCTTTCGACAATAGGCGTTCAAACCATTTTGTGCATTGATGAATCTCCGTGCCTAGCTTCTCATCTTCCGAAAATTTTTCATCAAGAGGCGTAACCAACAAAGCAAGAATATTAGAGTCTAGAATTACAATCACTCTACAATTTCCATCCTTTTGCTTCGCTAATAGTTTCTATTTGTTCTAGTCGTGAATTTGCCCAATCGATTGCAGCTTGGTTCTTCTGAATTTGCAATTCACGAGTAAAGATTTGATTTGAATGAGAGTCTATCGAAGGTTGTTTTTCACTTCTTGTTCGGTTTTCTTCGATTTGCCATAATACTGCTCTAGCAGTGTTTTTTAATCCAACTAAATATGAAAAAACAGATTCCTTCTGATTGGCTTTATCCGGTTTTAGGCTAGAATCATTTAAAAATGCCAATGTTATATTCTTAAGGTACTCTATTAAGTCTTGTGGGAAGTAGAGAAGATATTCTTCTAAAAGCTCTGATAGTCCCACCATACCCGTGTAGAGAGCTCCATATTGGCGTACTCGATCTATTTCTTCAAACGCAAACAGCATAATACCCAGAGCTATGATTAATTCCCTAAAGCCATCCATGTATTTTTCATGAGCTTCAATTTCTTTGAAGGTATCACGTGCTAAAAACTCACTATATTTTGCTTTAAGTTCGCTGAAAAATGGTCTGTATTCAGAATAATAAATATCAGATTTTTGACGTGGATATTTGGCGGCTCTAATCCGTTCTGACACCTCAACAATTTTCAACAGATATTTAAATGATTCTTCTTTAGGAATCCGCGCTTCATCAGATTCAAACAGCTTTTCTAAGGAATGTTTGATTAAACTCAGCTCACCCAACATCACCTCCTCAGTGTTTGACAGCAATGCTCTAATTGAATTTTCTGTAGTGACTGTCATAAGAATGCAACTCCATAAAGAAGGCTTTTATGCTCTATGGGAGCAAAAGAACTACAAGCAGCGTATTCCTTCTATCATGATACATGACAATCTCGTTGAGACTATAATTTTTCCCCCAAACAAAAAGCGCCCCTATTTCTAGGAGCGCTTTTTGTGATTAATCAAAAGCTAAAACTTAGCCGTTGATCGAAGGAGCAACCATTGCTACAGGAGTAGTTTCAGCAGCAGCCAAGTCAAGCGGGAAGTTGTGAGCGTTGCGCTCGTGCATTACTTCCATACCCAAGTTAGCGCGGTTGATGACATCAGCCCAAGTATTGATGACGCGACCTTGAGAGTCGATAATCGATTGGTTGAAGTTGAAACCGTTCAAGTTGAACGCCATCGTGGAGATACCCAAAGCGGTAAACCAGATGCCGACTACTGGCCATGCACCTAACAAGAAGTGCAAGGAACGGCTGTTGTTGAAGGAAGCGTATTGGAAAATCAAACGACCGAAGTAGCCGTGGGCTGCGACGATGTTGTAGGTTTCTTCTTCTTGACCGAATTTGTAACCGTAGTTTTGCGATTCGGTTTCGGTGGTTTCGCGAACCAAGCTAGAGGTAACTAAGGAACCGTGCATGGCGGAGAACAAGCTACCACCGAAGACACCGGCAACTCCCAACATGTGGAAGGGGTGCATCAGGATGTTGTGCTCGGCTTGGAACACGATCATGAAGTTGAATGTACCGGAGATACCCAAGGGCATACCGTCAGAGAAGGAGCCTTGTCCTATAGGGTAGATCAAGAATACTGCGGTTGCTGCTGCTACTGGTGCAGAGTAAGCGACGCAGATCCAAGGACGCATTCCCAAGCGGTAGGACAGTTCCCATTCGCGACCCATGTAGCAAAATACACCGATCAGGAAGTGGAAGATTACCAATTGGTAAGGGCCGCCGTTGTACAGCCACTCATCGAGGGAAGCTGCTTCCCAGATGGGGTAGAAGTGCAAGCCGATGGCGTTGGATGAGGGGACAACTGCACCTGTGATGATGTTGTTGCCGTACATTAAGGAACCTGCTACTGGTTCGCGGATGCCGTCGATGTCCACTGGTGGGGCAGCGATGAAGGCGATGACGTAGCAGATGGTGGCGCTGAGCAGGGTGGGAATCATCAAGACGCCGAACCAACCTACATAGATGCGGTTGTCGGTGGATGTTACCCACTCGCAGAAGCGTTCCCAGACGTTGGCGCTAGAGCGCTGCTGTAAGGTCGTTGTCATGGTTTTATGATTGCGTATGAATTTGTCAATGTTCGGATGATGTTTATATTATTACGCCTATCGTTAAGGTTTGTAAAGGGGTGTGGCGACAGTTAAACTGATGAGTGTGATTAGGAAAGCTGATGTAAGGAGAGAGATGGGCGAAAAAAGTCCATTGCTAGGTAGATCGAGATGACAGCTTAAGGGAGCATCTCATATTTGTAAAAACACTGATTCTGGCTCCTGACTTCTGCCTTCTGACTCTTTTCTCCTGGCTTCTGACTCCTGACTCCTAACTCCTATTTCTAGCGGAGGGCTGCAAAAGTGACATACTCCCCAGCTTAATCATGCCGGCACCAACTCCAACCGATAGCGGTACAGAGCCACAGGATGCCCCCCAGCAGCGAAATAATCCGGGTCTTGCGGCGACAAATAAATCGCTGTCACCTGATCGGCCTCAATTCTTTTACTCGCAGAATCGCCATTTTTCCCACCTCCAACAACTCGATAAGCCGTTGTTGTTTCCACCTCGTTTAAATAAATATCAGACTCTCCCCGAAACACCTGCTGAGAAATCTCTGTAGACACAAACTCGCAAGGATTCGGCGTCTCAGTTCCCCGACTGGTAACAATCGAAATTAATTGGCGTTCCCCTTTCAAAACTGTAATTTGGCGGTTGGGATTGGTCGGATCGACTTTTACCGAAAGTACGCCACCGTCGCCTAAATAAGCCTGGGCAATACTCAAACCGTTAAAAGTGCGATCGGCTACAATATTTTGAGCCTTTTTAAATGTATAATTAGAAATTAAGCCAATATTTTTTTCAGGTTGAAATCGCACTTTAAATAATACCGGCTGCTGCAAATACTGGCGGTTGCTTTCAAACCCTGGCGTGACAATATTTGGCGCTAAAGGAGCGGCTAAATCTACCAAAGTGCTAGCAACATTCCAATTCCCCGCCATCCAATCGGGATATACCAAATCTCCCTTAGCTACAGCGATAGGAGGCTTGCTTTCCCAATTGGGAAAACTTGATATGCGATCGCCCAAAACCCCCGCTCTCGCACCGCCACCCCACAGCAACACCAGCAAAGCCAAACAAAAACTCCAAATTACCTTCATACCCAATTACATTCAAACAACTAACTTTCTGTCTCTCTTTCTCTTCTTTATCTCTTCTGGGCGTTCTCTGCGCCCTCTGCGGTTCATTAATTCAAAAATTAGACAACAAATCAGTTAAACATCTTACTTTCTACCATTTTCATAAACTGGCAAGATGCCTGTCGCACAAACATAAATGTTCTGCTTGTGGGGAGTAGAGGTTGGGCAGGATGCCCGCCCCCTATATGCAATTTAAAGGTGAAAAAACCTATGTTTTAAAGCGCCTCAACAGGTGCAGGTTCCCAAACCTCCCCGTATTTTTCCTTCAATTCGTGCCAACTTTCTACCTGTCCCGGTTCGTATTCCCCCGGCTTTCCCCACTGCAAAAACGCGCTCAAAGCAGCCTCATTTTGTTCGTCGATAAAACGGATTGCATAAGTAGTGAAATTCCCTCTTTTCGCCTCACCCGTTTCAAACTTCACCTGTTTTATTTTATCCATATTTAGGTGAAACTCAAATATTTCGGCGTGCATATTGGCATATTTACCCTTCGGCAACTCCGCATAAAACAGCTTGTGAATTGAACCGCGCACTTCCAGCACCGCCGCGCTGCTAGTCACGATTAAACGCAGCGTTCCCAATTGTTCGCAAGCTTCCAAGAATTCTTTCAGGTTAGGCATAATTTAATTTTGGAATTGGGTATTGGGTATTGGACTTTGAGAATTATAATCAACAACAACTAACAATCAACCAATGACTGCTGACTAATGACTAATGACTACTAACTACTGACTACTGACTATTTTTCGTGCAGTTCGTAAGCAGCGACAATCCGCTGCACTAGAGGATGTCGCACCACATCCGCCTGAGAGAATTCGCAGAAAGCAATGCCCTCAACGTTGCGTAGAATGTTTTGGGCGACTGACAATCCCGACTGTTGGTTTGGCGGCAAATCTGTTTGAGTGATATCGCCCGTCACTACCATTCTCGATCGAAAGCCCAGACGAGTCAACACCATTTTCATCTGAGCCGGCGTCGTATTTTGAGCTTCGTCCAAAATTACGAAAGCATTGCTGAGAGTGCGCCCCCGCATATAAGCTAAAGGAGCTACTTCGATCAAGCCTCTTTCCATTAAATCAGCCATTTTTTCCGGGTCGATCATTTCTTGCAGGGCGTCGTAAAGCGGGCGCAAATACGGATCGACTTTTTGCTGCAAATCTCCGGGCAAAAACCCTAATTTTTCGCCAGCTTCCACGGCTGGCCTGGTTAAAATCAGCCGTTCGTACTGCTTGCTCAACAGGGCTTGGACGGCGAAAATAGCAGCTAGAAATGTTTTGCCAGTACCAGCGGGGCCAATGCAAAATGTCAGGTCGTGCGTGCGTACTGCTTGGACGTATTGCCGCTGCTTGAAGGTTTTGGCTCTAATTTCTTCGCCGCGGCGGGTTCTGGCTAGAACGTCTCGCTGCAAGTCTTGTAAATCGCCTTGGCGGTTGGTATCCAAAGCTTGGCGCGCTGTCTGGATTTCAACTCCGGTAATATTTTTGCCTGATTTCCAATAGTCGGAGAGCGATCGCACTAATTTATGACACAATTCTACTTGACTTTTTGTGCCAGAAATCAGCAGTTCTTGCCCTCGCATTACCAGGTTAGCACCGGTTTGCTTAGAGATCATTTTCAGGTTTTCTTCTTGATTACCGGCCAGCGACATTGCGCTTTGAATGCTCGGTAACTCTATTATTAGTTTTTCATTCATGCCAACATAAGCTCCTCCAAATAAGCAATTAAAAGTTAACAACTAAACGTTCAACCCGTCACTATTTGCGAACTAAAAGACGCCCGTTACTAGGTTTTACCTAGTATCTAAGGCGTCTTTTAGATTTAGCTCCCAAATGAGTTTGGTGCTTGAGGCACAAATCAAATCTCCCTTCTATTAAGTCAGGCTATTTCAGATTTTAGATGGGAAATTTTAGATTTTAGATTAACCTGATGCCGCTGACATTTGAAATTTAAAATTTTACATTTGTTTCCGATCGCAAAACCGGCCATCTCAAATCTAACGGGGCTTGTAATACAAAGTCTACAACAGGCAATCTAAAATCTAAAATTCTTTCTTGGCTCTGCAGTTAGTTAATAACCGGGAGTATTTCTGCTCGTTCTAAACGTAGGTGTGTTAGTACGGCGAGGTTGTTCTCTCGGAGTTCTGCTAGCTAAGGGACTCGGCGAGGGAGGCGGCGTCCGGGGTCGGAAGTCGCCTCGCGGCTCCCGCGAGCCGCGATCCGGGCGGTCGCGATCCGGGCGCTCGCGATCGCCTCTGGGCGGGCCCGATCCGCGATCGCTCGCTTCACGATCGTATATATCTAAGTAGAGGGACTGACCCGCCGTCTGCGCCACCGCTTCGAGCGTAGTTCTAATTGCCTGAATATTGCGTCCGCCCCTACCGTAAACCCGGCCTTTGTCCGGATCTTCAAAAGCCAGCCTCACCCAGACCCGCGATTGGCGCGGGTGCAGTTCGCAATCAACCCGCAAAGAGCCTGGGGTCTCTAAAAAAGGCCCAATTAAAAACTTAACCAGTCCAGCATAGTTGGGACTAGCTGGCTGTTGCTGTGCTGGATTCAACGTTGGCTCCGGCTCCGACTTGTTCAAATACATGGGCTTTTCTCAGGATGTCACGCACGGTGTCAGTTGGCTGAGCGCCTTCTTGCAGGCGCTTGACAATCGCTGGAACATCCAGCCTGGTTTCGTTATTTCTGGGGTTGTAATAGCCGAGCTCTTCTAGGGGACGGCCGTCGCGGCGAGTAGAACTGTTCATCGCTACAATTCGGTAGCTGGTCTCGCGTTTTTTCCCGTATCTCTTCAATCGCAGTTTGATCATCTTCTTGCACAATAGTCTTGTTCCAATTCTAAGCTATTTTGTCAGTGCTCCTTCCCCGAACCCCAACTCAACCCCTATTTCTTAACCTCCGACCAAAATATCGCTGCGATTTGCTGCCCCCAAGGCAGGTCTGGCGCCGTCAATGTGCGGTGTAATTGCTAGTGGCAAAATCGATGCTGTTCCCCACTGCTGCACCAATTTTTGCAAAAATATATCTTGCTGCGCCCTCAAAGAGTCCCAATCGGTGCCGCGATTAATAATTGCAAACCACACTAAACCCCGATCGCGCGTGGGTATGGCTCCAGCCAAAGCAATTACGGTGTCCAAAGTACCAGTTTTCACCACAGCCGATCGCGGAATGTGCCGATGTTCCACAGTGCCTTTATCGCGCCCGGACACCGGAAACAAGTCAGCAATCGTCAGCCCAGTAGTCTGAAGGTTGCGGGCTATCGCCTGCATCATCCCACAAGCGGCCCTCGGAGACATCTGATTTTCCACTCCCAATCCCGAACCGTTAACTAATTGAAGTTCCTCCTCCGGCATCCCCGCAGCCCAAGTCGCTTGCTGCTGCACTATCTTGGCCCCGCCCAAATCGTCGGCCAGCATCTGAGCCATTTCATTATCGCTGTGGACGTTCATCTGCTTGAGAATTTCGGCTAAAGGGAGCGATCGGCGTTTCAGCAGCAAATGCCCCGAACTCACAAATTTCTCAGCAATGACGCTGCCGGCAACCGTTACTTGCGGTTTTCTAGTTCCTGGAGCCATCTTAGAATACATTGCCACCACGTCCGGAGGCCAATTGCTACCCTCAAGAGCTTGCCGCAGTATCTCCCCCGCAGCCAAAGGATCGGACTCGTAATTCATGCGGAAATTGCCTGTCACCACCAAATTGCCCGCCACGCGCTCGATACCCATTTGATTGAGAGCATTGCCAACGGCGATCGCCTCCTCCCACACAAACAGCGGATCGCCCCCGCCGCTGACCACCAAATCTCCCTCCAACACCCCATTCCTAATCGGCCCCGTTCCCCGGAACCGCGTTTCAAACTGATAATCCGGGCCCCAAGTCTCCAGCGACGCCAGAGAAGTCGCAATCTTAGTCAGAGAAGCCCCAGGCATCAGCGTCTTGCCCTGCTGACTTACCAGCGGCACCATTCCCGCTTGCACCCAAATTCCCTGATTCCCATCAATCAGGTTCTTGTCTTTCAACTCTTTTAAATATTCCCGCACCGTCGCTTCTGCCGGCAAGTCTGGATTTGCCGCATCTATTCCCCCAAAAGCCAAATCTTCAGCCACCACTAACCCGGGTATCCCTCCCCGCCAAGCCAGCACTGACGCAGCATTAGACCCGACACTGCGTACCCCGGCCATGTCCAGCCACAGAGATAAGATTCCTGAGCTAAATAAATCCAGCATTTTTTACTCCTAAAGTCAATCGATTTTAGATTTTAGATTTCAGATTGAAGAAAGCGCTCCCACTGATAAATCCGGGGGCAAGTGATGAGGATGGGGAGCTTTTTTCTCGCTCCACGGATGAATCCGGGGTTGCCGGACTCAAGTGCTTGCGGTCGTGTAAACTATTTCATTGATTTTTTCAATTTGCAGTCAAAAATAGTAAAGTAGTGACAAAACAAGCTCTATCAGAGTAGTCGGAAATGACAATTGTCCGATCGCCGTAGCGAGTGGATTTTAGTTCTTTATTCAGACTTCTGGATTCACGCTCCTGACTTCCTGGTAGAATTTTTAGTGTTTCTCAAACATTGGTCAATGGGATCGACACGCGCAAGAATTGCAATAGACGCTATGGGTGGGGATCATGCCCCCGCCGAAGTTGTAGCTGGAGCGCTTAAGGCACAAGAAGAATTAGGCGTAGAGATTTTGCTCGTGGGCGACCCGCAGCAAATAGAAGACTCGCTCCGGCAACAAGACGCGATCGGCCGCGTCTCTAAAGGTCAGCTAGAAATCGTTCCTTCAGAAGGAGCGGTGGAAATGCACGAAGAACCTTTGAGTGCCCTCAAACGCAAGCCCAACGCTTCGATTAACGTAGCGATGAACTTGGTAAAGCAGCAGCAAGCTGATGCTGTGGTGTCCGCCGGTCACTCCGGCGCGGCAATGGCTGCTGCCCTGCTCAGGTTGGGCCGGCTCCCCGGAATCGATCGCCCTGCGATCGGTGCGGTTTTGCCGACAATGGTACCGGGCAGCTCTGTACTCATTCTCGATGTCGGCGCTAATGTGGACTGCCGCCCCAAATTTTTGGAGCAGTTCGCTCTTATGGGAACTATTTACAGCCAGTGCGTGCTGGGCGTCGCCGAACCTAAAATCGGCCTGCTCAACATTGGCGAAGAACCTTCTAAAGGCAACGACGCAGCGGTACGTACTCACCAGTTATTGGTGGACAACCCAAACATTCCTTTTGTGGGCAATGCCGAAGGCCGCGACGTGCTGTCGGGGAACTTCGACGTGATTGTCTGCGACGGGTTTGTCGGCAACGTGTTGTTGAAGTTTGCCGAAGCGGTGGGCGAAGTCGTGGTGCAAGTGCTTAAGGAAGAATTGGCTGCCGGACTCAAAAATCAAATTAGCGCTCCCCTCCTGCAAGAAAGCCTCAAGGGCTTTAAGCAGCGGGTAGACCACGTTGAACACGGTGGCGGTTTGCTATTGGGCGTTGCTGGAGTTTGCATTATCAGCCACGGTTCGTCTCAAGCTGCCTCGATTTTTAATGCCATTCGTTTGGCGAAGGAGGCTATTGACAACCAAGTGCTGGAGCGAATTCGATCGTCCAATCACCAAAGCGCTCTGGAACAAGAAGCTGTGAATTAGAGGCAGTAAGTAGGAATTAAAAATTAAAAATGTAAAATTAAAAATGTCAGCTTAAACCAACTGTTTTGCTTAAAAAAAAGTAATTTCAGCAGTTTAAAAATTTTAATTGGTAGTTTTTAATTTTTAATTTCTAGATGGATCGCTCATAAATGGAGAGGAATGTTGCAGCAATCAGGGTTCGGCATTGCCGTCACGGGTAGCGGTTCTTGTACACCGCAGGTTTCGCTGGATAATAACGGTTTGAGTCAGATAGTAGAAACGAATGACGAGTGGATTGGGGCGCGCACGGGCATTCGCTCCCGCAGGCTGGCGGACGATCGCACTTCTTTGTGCGATTTAGCCACGGAGGCATCGCTGTCTGCGATCGCCATGGCAGAAATTTCGCCGACAGATATCGATTTGATTATTTTGGCGACTTCCAGTCCTGACGATTTGTTTGGCACTGCCAGTAAAATTCAATATCAGTTGGGCGCGACAAAAGCTGTGGCTTTTGATTTGACAGCAGCTTGTTCGGGCTTTGTTTTTGGTTTAGTTACAGCCTCGCAGTTCATTCGGACAGGGGTTTATCAAAATGTTTTGCTGATCGGAGCAGATATTTTATCTCGCTGGGTGAATTGGTCGGATCGGGGTACTTGCATTCTATTTGGAGACGGTGCAGGTGCGGTGGTATTGCAAGCTTCAGAAGTCGATTCCTTTTTGGGGTTTGAAATTCGCAGCGACGGCACGCAAAATTCCTCTCTCAATTTGGCTTACAAAGCCGAGTCAAAAAAATTAATTGAAGGCGTCAGCGTCGGAATTGGCGGATTTCATCCCATCACAATGAATGGTCAAGAAATCTATCGCTTTGCCGTGAAAAAAGTGCCGGAAGTCATAGAAAAAGCTATGTTTCGGGCAAATGTCACAGCAGCAGAAATTGACTGGCTGTTGTTGCACCAAGCCAATCAGCGAATTCTCGATGCAGTTGCCCAAAGGCTAAAAATTCCCCCCGAAAAAGTAATCAGCAATTTGGCGAATTACGGCAATACCTCAGCGGCTTCAATTCCCCTTGCCTTAGACGAAGCCGTGCGTCTGGGTAAAGTTAAAGCGGGCGATACTATTGCTGCTGCTGGTTTCGGTGCAGGTTTGACTTGGGGGGCTGCGATTTTTCAATGGGGAAGGTAAAGCGATTTTCGATTTTCGATTGGCGATTTTCGATAGGGGAATCACGGTAATACCATTTTTGATTTTCGATAGAGAATCACTGATGAAGTATGGGTTGAGATCGCGGGCCAGCAATTTTATTCTGTTTGAGAACTGGTATAATATTTGGCAGCTTGAAACTTGCCAAGCGTGATAGTTGGGAGTGCGACCCTTGAAAAATACAAATCCTTTAACACGCCATACATAGGGCAAGGTTCGCAGCAGTGCACCACCCGGACAGCAGTTATTGACAAGGGCGTGCTGAAATGGAAAATCCTCTATTCTTCGATCGACTTTCCCGGTTTGAAGGTTGAAAATTGTGCTACGCCTATTAATCAAATTAAAGTAGCAAAAAAAAATAAACCTGGTAAAAATCGCAGTTAGATGTTATAATTATGAGTCGCGAGTAGATAGTTCGTTAACCGAAAGATAGCGGATACCAGCGAGCGAACTTAGAAGCGGGAAAGAAAGAATTTTTGCAATCACCAATTAGCAACCACCAATTAGCAGATTACCGGAAAAATGACTAAAACAGCATGGGTATTTCCCGGACAAGGTTCCCAGGCGATCGGGATGGGTGCAGACTTATTAAACTTGCCAACAGCCAAAGCCAAATTTGAGCTAGCTAAAGAAATTTTAGGTTGGTCTGTCCCGGAAGTTTGCCAAAAAGAAGAAGCAAAATTATCTCGGACTCTCTACACTCAGCCTTGCTTGTTCGTAGTAGAAAGTATTTTGGCCGACTTAGTGCGAGAAAAAAGCGATCGACCAGCGGTAGTTGCCGGTCACAGTTTAGGAGAATACGTTGCCCTCTACGCAGCAGGCGTCTTTGATTTTGAAACCGGATTGCGCTTAGTCAAACGCCGCGCCGAACTCATGGACACTGCCTCCGGCGGGCAAATGGTGGCTTTGATCGGGTTCGACAGGCAGGAACTAGAACTGCAAATTCAATACAGCCGAGACGTAGTGCTGGCAAACGACAACAGCGAAGCACAAGTCGTGATTTCTGGAACGCCCGCAGCAGTAGAAGATTTGCTTGCCAAAATCAAAGTCAAACGCGCTGTTAAATTGAATGTTTCCGGTGCGTTTCACTCTCCCCTGATGGCATCAGTCGCGGCAGAGTTTCAACTAGCCTTAAAGTCTGCAAGATTTTCCGATGCAAAAATGCTGGTGCTCTCAAACGCAGAACCGTCAGCCACTACCAGCGCAGCCACTTTAAAGCAGCGGTTGACTCAGCAAATGACCAAAGGCGTGCGGTGGCGAGAAATTTCCCTGCAATTGCCGCAACAAGGAATCGATCGGGTAGTGGAAATTGGCCCCGGCAAAGTTCTGACAGGTTTGATCAAACGGACTTGTCCCGATTTAGCGTTGGTAAATGTTAGCAGTTTTGCAGATTTGCCGGCTTAATCTATTTTTAGCCTGTTATTAAATGGCAGGTTAGAAAATAGAGAGTTAACAGGCCTGAAAATTGCCGAAAAACAAATAGCACAACAGGCAAATCCGAATATTGCCTGTTGTGCAAATTGGGGAAATGCTCAAGACTGGTCGAAAGTCGGCGGCCCGGCGGGCCCTATTAAAGTGATAAATCGACCGGCAGTTAGCGGCACTCACCAAACCTTTAAAGAACAAGTGCTCGGAGGTGGCGAGTTTGGCACGACGGCAAATATTACCACGCTCGATCGAGATGCGACAACTCCCCTGCTGCAAGCTTTAGGCAACAACGGCATTGGCTATGCGACTTTCGCTCAAGTAGCCAATCAGAAAACGGTGCGCGTTGTTCCCGTTAACGGTGCGACGCCGGATGCGGGAAACTATCCTTACAAGCGGCAGTTGTACTACACCTACAAAAATCCTCCTAGCCAAGCAGTTAAGGATTTCTTGGGCTACGCGACTTCTTCGGAAGGACAGAAAGCTATGCTGGCCGGAAATTGAGCCTTTGCAAAGCCAGCATAAATTCTGGCGCTACACAAGCAAATAGTCCGCCAGCATAAATTCTGGCGCTACGCAAGCAAAGTCCGCCTGCGCGGACTATATTCTTCAGTCCGCGCAGGCGAACTTCGTTTGACTCTCGAGAGCGGTTTCAACCGCCGAATCATCTCAAACGGACTCGATCTGATAGGCTAATATTCGATGTAATTTAAAATCTCAGGTTTTCTGTGAGCAAAAGTCGCGAACCAGTCGAAAGTTTACTTCTCTACTATTTATTCAAATGGTCAATTGTCAGCCCGATGCTGCACCTGTACTTTCGAGGCCGCATCTACGGTGCAGAAAATGTTCCGACAGAAGGGCCGCTGGTGGTAGTCAGCAATCATGCCAGCGATTTTGACCCGCCGATTTTGTCTAATTGCATGAGGCGGCCGGTCGCATTTATGGCGAAGGAAGAGTTATTTAAAGTTCCTATTTTGAAGCAGGCAATTACGCTTTACGGTGCTTATCCAGTGAAGCGGGAAAGTGCCGATCGCAGTGCAATTCGATCTGCTATCAACTCTTTGGAAAATGGCTGGGCGACGGGTGTATTTTTGCAGGGAACTCGCACGCCAGACGGCAGAATTACTGAACCTAAATTAGGTGCGGCCCTGATAGCTGCTAAGGCAAAAGCCCCGCTGTTGCCTGTTAGTTTGTGGGGAACTCACGCCATTGCATCGAAAGGTTCGGGATTGCCGCGTCCGGTGCCGCTGACGGTGCGAATTGGCAAGCTAATTGAAGCGCCCGGTTCCTCGGATCGCGAGGAGTTGGAAGCGCTGACTCAAAGATGTGCGATCGAGATTAATGCCATGCACGATTTGGGGCGCTGATTTGCTTGGAGGATGTTTTGTATAACAACTTACGAAGAAAGCTGGTTTGATAGATAAAAAACATCGTTACAGGTTTGTAGTGAGAACGAAGACTCCTCGTTACAAACCTATTTTATTGCGCTTGTACGATGCCTCTGACATAAGCGACAGCTAAAGGCGAAATTTTTTCTGTAACTGCTGCGATAACTTGGCGATCGAAGTCAGTCCAAACTCTGGGGCGATCGAACATACAAGGCTGCAAAACCCCCCACAATAAGCCGTCAGCACAAAGGTGAGCGTGAATCAAAGCTCGATGTCCGAACTCTTTGGCCTCAAAATTTTTGTTGACAACTTCAGGATTTGCTGTTTCAACATCCTCAACAAAAATCGAAGGTTCAGTTCGCAAAGCTGCTGCAAATAAAGGGTCTTCTTCTCCTAAAGATTCTGGTTCTTTTTTCCATTCCGCGTCCCAAACCTCGGGATAGTTTGAGTTGCGACGCCAGCAGTAAGGTACTCTGCCCATTTGCGTTTCAGGATTGCGGAGGTAGAGAAAGACCCGATCGCAATTTAACACCTCGCCTAAAGCCGGCACCAAAGCCGAAAAAACAGCATCCGCAGTCTTGCTGTCACTCAAAATTTGCTCTAGAACCTGCGGCAGAATTTGGTCGGTCATTAACTTTAGCTTTTGAAGTTCATCTACTAATTTTAAACTAATCCTTCTTGTCTCTTCTTTTACGCATTTGTCATCAGCGTCTTGGCGGTTCGTTAAATCGCTATCGGAGACAAGTTTTCAAACCAGAGGGAATGGAAAAAATTTAAAACTTGCTTAATCCTTCCCTGGGTTTATTGAATTCGGGCTTGGGTGAAGTTAGCACCCGTATAACCGGTTGTCAGCCAAAGAATAGCCCTAGCGCCGTCGCGAACAGCTTTTTGCATCGGTTCGGGGGTTCGCCCAGACGGAACTGCCACAGGCTTAAAGCTAATGCCTCGACTGCCGAGCACGATTTCGCCGATAATCTGAGCTCGCCGCATATGATCGTCAGAAGTGATCAGATACACGCTCTCAATCCCTTGAGCTTTCAATTCATCTACCAGAGTGGTAAAATTTGTTACCGTATCTACCGCTCTGTAGTCTAAGTGCACGCGGTCGGACTCAATTCCCGCTTCTGAAAACACCCATTCCGCGAACTCCGGATTGCTGCCAGACGACACCCAAATCGGCAATTCAGGATGCGATCGAGCAAATTTGGCCGCAAACACCTCTCGCTCCGTAGCCCCACCTAGAACTAACAAAGCTTGGGGTCTCTGAAATTCGCTCTTAACGTGCTGATAGCCAAACCAACACGCCATCAAAAGCCCTACTAGGAACCAAAAACTGCGTGAAGTGTTCAAACGCTTGTAACGCTGCGTGTTTGAATTGATTCTTAACCACATCTAAACCTATAAAAATTTTATGTAACTCACAAAGGAACCATAACAAAAAATACCGCACGTATAGCCCACTAACAGGAATTAAAAATTAAAATTTAAAAAAGGGTCGGGGGATCGTAGGATTTTAGATTTTAGATTTTAGATTTTAGATGGACTCTACGCTGGTGGTGGGGCATAAACAGGTGATTTGAGATTTTAGATTTCAGATGGACTCTAGAGAGAGGTTCTGGGTAAGTCCTCGTCTTCAAGCAAGTATTCGTCCTTGGGCGAATTCCTTAGCGGATATGCAAAAAAGAGGAGCAAAACTTAAGCTTTCCCCTCCTCCTGTTAATTTTTCTTGATTTTTAACGGGACTGGCCGGGTTCGAACCGGCGACCTAGCGCTTCAGATTTGTGTGAGTTTCCCCACTCTCTGGACTATACCTTCACCATAGGCTTGCAGCTTTTAGGTGGTGACCGTCTAGTCTCTAAACCTTCCTGATTTCAATATAGGCGATTGTTTAATCGCGCTGAACTCAGGCTTGGCTTGGTATTGCCTTAGAGTCCTAGGAACCCACGAACTCTTTAGGTTTCACCAAATTTGACCACATTCACTCCCAGAGTTTCCTCGCGGGGTGCCCGATTCTTCAGGAGGCGCTTGCTCTATCCATCTGAGCCACAGCCCCAGTTGCTAAACAGTTTTGATTATAGCAGTTAATGTCGATTTTGATTTTTTTTTGATGATTACCGATCGCCCGTTGCCAGTTTCGCAGCGATGCGGGCAAAGTTTTCTGCTGCGGTGAGTTTACCGGCACCGTAACAGGCGCGCTGCCTCCATGCGGTGACGGGAAGATGTCCGGGGGGAGCATCTTCGTTGAAGGAGAGCTCGCTGTAATATTTCCAATTTTCCTTGACTCTCCAGCCGACTCGATCGCAAAATTCAGTATAATTACCCCCGCTAGTTTCCCAAATCTGCTGCTGCACGCTCAACCCGAACCGCCCGCTGCTGTATTGTTGCCAAAGTTGGTCGATCGTGCGAAGGTCTGTAGGAGGAAAACTGTCAATATCGGCTGCACTCAGCCAGCCTTCGTCTTCCCTAACAGCGATTTGCAGCAAGATTTCCCAAGTGTGTTCGTCAGCTTTGCGCCATTTTCCCGTTTCTAATAGCTTTGTCAGTTGTCGGTAGTCCATCCCCACTTCGGAGATAGCCGGAGTTGAGTCAGGTATGGCGCCGATTTTGTCTTCCAGCCGCAGTAGAGTGCTGACAATCAATTCGGGGTTTAGTTGTTCGAGGCGGTACAGAACCCATTCTAACTGAGATTGAAGGTACGTGCGGGCGATCGCATTTTGCTGCAATTCCCCCTGCAACTCATCAAATTTAGCTGACCAATTTTGTTGGTTGCGGGCCAATTCCCACATTTGTTTTGCCCACTGCAATCTAACTTGTTCTTTTTTTAAATAAGTTTTGGAAGGCTTAGCACGTTGCGGGTAGGGAGTCAAATCCCAGCCGCAAATCGAGCAAAACTCTGCTTTTTCTTCTATGTATTCAGCACCGCACACTGGACAGTTAGACATATTGCCATTTATTCGGTTGCCAAGTAATTATATGACATCGGGTAAATTAACCATAATTCGATTAGGTATGCACTTTGCAGCCTACAATTACAGTTTATCTTTAGTAATGTACGCTTTTCGCACCCCAAAGTTTGAGTTAATTATACCGCTCTAACAAGGCAAGCGAATAGTAAATAAACTGCCTTTGCCCAACTCTGATTTTACCTGGATCGTGCCGCGGTGAGCTTCGACTATTTGGCGGCAGAGGTGCAGTCCCAAACCTGTACCGGATTTCTTGTGAGTTCCCGGGCCAAACCTTTCAAATAACTTTGCTTGTTCGGTGGAAGAAATGCCTGCGCCGGTGTCTTGGATTTCGATGATTACCCATGCCAGCGGTTGGTTTTTGAAGCTTGTATAAGCAGGTGAATTGGCAGCTTTTAAGCTGACATCTATTGAGCCGCTGTCGGTGAATTTAATCGCATTTCCGATTAAATTTGTCAGCAAGCGGTGCAGTTCCAGACGATCGCCCGGATACTTCGCAATCGGCGCACTTTCTGCACTTTCTGTCAAGTCTAAATTTACCGACAAACCTTTAGCATCCGCTAGGGGAGCTAGTTCTTCAGCTACCTCAGTAATAAGCTGGCGCAAGTCCACGGCAGCGAAACTTAGGGATTTGCGGCCTGCTTCGTAGCGGTAGACTTCCAGCAGCATATTTACCATGGCGATCAGGTTTTGGTTGCTGCGAACCATCGTGCCGAAAGCGTCGCGCATGGGAATGGAAATTTCTCCCAAAGCTCCCTGCTGCATTAAAGTTAGCATTCGATCGGCTGCTACGAGGGGCGTCCGCAAGTCGTGAGCGAGTCGGGAGACAAAATCTTCGCGCTGGAGGGCGATCGAATTGCGCTCGTCTACGCTGTGTTTGAGCCGCAGGAGCGATCGTACCCTCGCCAGCAGTTCGTCCATTTCAACTGGTTTGCGGATGAAATCGTCTGCTCCCATGTCAAGTCCCTGGACTACGCTAGCACTGTCGTGAGCTGTAATCAGCAAAATTGGGATAAAGGGCAATTCCTTATTTTGTCGGATTCGTTTAGTGACTTCGTAACCGTCCATTCCCGGCATCATCACGTCTAGCAGCACCAAATCCGGGGCTGACTTGTCAATTTGACTCAAGGCAGAAAAGCCGTTTTCCGCCGTGCTAATTTCGTAACCTTCTTCTTCTAGGATTGTCTGAACCAACAAAACATTATCTGGTGCGTCGTCTACCACCAGAATCCGATCGGCTTTTGTGGCATTCGGAACAGATAAATAACTCATTTAATTGCTAGCCTGGAAATAAATTCTAAACTTTTATATGGCATCCGATTTATGATTTCACATTTTTACACTTCTTAACTCTGTCATAAGGAATATCTCAAAACTTCATCAAATCTTTTTACTTTTGATCGCTCCGATGTAATACGATCTACTACTTAGTTGTCATCGTATGCACGCCGTCCCAATCCTCGGGCGGGGGTACTTCCAAATAGCTCAGGGAGCGGTCGAGGTGAACTTCCACAGGTCGATCGCTCGGTCGCATAGCTAAAGCGGCTTCAAAACAATTAATAGCTTTGTGAAAATTTCTAGCAATATAAGCATCCCGACCGTTGCTGTAAAGTTCCAAAAACCGAACGGTTTCCCCGTCGATGGGTTCAGAACTATTTTGCAGCAACTCGTAAATACCAACTGGCTGATTTTTGCCCTTAACCCGAACCTTGTCTAACTCTCGCACCCAAATCCCTTCGCGGCACAAACTGTATGTAAATTCGCTCAAAATTATATCGCATCCGTACTCCTTTGTAAGCTGTTCCAATCGCGAACTCAAATTCACCGCATCCCCGATTACCGTGTAATCCATTCGCTTTTGGGAACCAATATTTCCCGAAACCACCTCTCCGGAACTAATCCCAATTCCGAAGCGAAACGGATCTGCGCCGGGGCGAGAATCATTAAACTCTTTCAAACGGCGACGCATATCTAAAGCCGACTGAACCGCCATCCAACCGTGACTTTCCGGGGGATTCAGCGGCAGGGGCGCGCCGAAAACCGCCATTAAAGCATCGCCGATAAACTTGTCTAAAGTGCCTTCGTAGTGGAAAACAGCCTCGACCATCGTCTCAAAATATTGGTTCAGCAGGGATACCACATCGGACGCTCCCAAATTTTCGGTCAGCGTGGTGTAGCCGCGAATGTCGGAAAACAAAATAGTCACTTCTTTGCGTTCGCCCACCATCAGGGCGCCTTCACCCAAGGCCATCACTTTATCTACGACTCCAGGAGTTAGGTAGCGGTACATCGTATTTTTCATCCGCTTTTCGCGGCTGATGTCTTCGAGTACCACTAAACCCCCCCGCACGCCGCCTTCTGGATTTAGCAGCGGGTTGACAGTCAAATTCAAACTGCGTTCAATTACTTTAATTCCAGAGGCGGGGATGGGCAGCGGACAATAAGGGTGATACAGGGCAGAATTTCGCAGCGCAAATAGAGATTGGGCATTAGCTAATTCTGCCAGCGCTACTTCCTCAGTCCACGCGCGGTTTTCGCCCCAAGCGTAATATAAATTAGGCTCCGCGCGATCGGGCACGGCCAAAATATAACTTTCTTCTCCTTCTTCTTCTTTTTGTTGGGAATTGAGCGTTTTTTCTACCAACAGTCCCACCGTTAAACTTTGTTCGGGAACGTAATGTCTGGCAGCATTTTTGAGACTGTCTTCTAGTCGAAATTGCAAATTGTCGATCGGCACAACTTCCCAAACATAGCGATTCACCAGTTTATCTTCCCAAATCTGAAGATTGTGTTTGCTTTTAGCTTGATTTACCGGACAGCCCAACAATTCTAGGGCTGCTTCGTTGATCGTCACAACTCGCCCCTTCAAATCCGTGGAAATCACTGCATCAGAAAGACTTTGCAGCATATCTTTCTGATACTGCTTTTCCACCATCACGTTCTGAAACAGTTGAGAATTTTGCAACGCCATTCCCGCTTGGGAATTAAACGCTCGCAAAAACTCTTCGTCGGAAGGGGTGAAAGTACCTTGGTTCTTATTAATTAGCTGAGTTACCCCGATCAGCTCACCTTTAGCGTTGTGGACCGGCATACACAAGACAGTTCGAGTGCGGTATCCCGTTTGCTGGTCTGTAGAGGGGTCAAAGCGGGGATCGTCGTAAGCATCTGTAATATTTAGAGGTTGACCAGTCGAAGCCACGTAGCCAGCAATTCCCCTATTCGCAGGAATACGGATTTCCATCATCGTTGTACCGTCGGCCTTGGCAACTTTTGTCCAGAGTTCGTTGGTTTCCCGATTTAACAAAAATAGCGTGCTGCGATCGGCCTGCATCAAGTCGCGAGCTTGATCCATGACAGAGCGCAAAGTTGTTTCCAAGTCAAGACTTTGACCCAAAGTCGTGGTGGCTCTCAAAAGTGCGGCAACCCCTCGCTGGTTGCGGGCCACGACGTAGAAAGACTGACAGCTTTCGAGAATAATCCCGATCGAATCTGCAAAAGCCTGGAACTGCTGTTCGTCTTCCTCGCTAAAGGAGACATTGCCAGCTTTATTTAACAGTCTGACCACGGCTACGGGTTCGTGTTGGCTCTTGCTGCTAAAAATTGGCATACAGAGGATGGTTCCGATCTGGTAGCCCGGTGGTTCGTCTACTTCGGAATTAAAATACTCGTGCGATCGAGCTTCGGCGACATTTATCGATTTTCCGGTTGTTGCTACGTAACCTAAAATGCCTGCATCCATCGGCAAGCGCACTTCTACATCCTCGCCCGTAAGTGGATCGACTGTTTTGTGCCACAGTTGATTTTTGTTGGAGTCAACCAAAAAAATTGTTGTCCGGTCTGCTTGCAGAATTTGACCAATTTTGACAGTGAAGGCATCTAAAAGTTGCTCTAAGAGACTTTCGAGTGCTTCATTGTTAATCAGGTCCATCGCCCGGATAAATTGCTGAAATTCAGCCGTGATAAAGTCCAGCAGGCACACTAATTCAGGAACTGGCAGGCTCTTAACACGGGAGGTCAATGCCCCCATAAAATTGACTTGAGTCAGTGTAGCCAGAACGCTACCAGTATTGGAGAATGTCATGATTAACTGCTTGCTCAGAGGGGTAGACTGACCGCAGGTCGATCTGCGCGAGATTCGGCGGCGGTGCAAACTCTTGAATTTGTTTGCAAGCGCATCGGCACTCGCTTGTCGCTTTGATGAATCGTGAGTTCAAAAGTGGCGCACGCAACTTCAGTTTGCTTGTTATGTATGCTCGATCGATCTTTTTTACAACCTCGATACTGATGAGGGTTCGTCAATTCAAGCTGAACTTGAGTTCGCAAAACTGCTAGCCTGAAAATTAGGTGACAGGCTTTAGTTCGATCGAGAGTGCAATGTGGATTTGACGCTCTGTGCTCGGCCCCAGCGCGCGGTGTGACTCTTTTAGCGCACTCGGCGACCGTATCCGGTCAGGTAAAGGGCGCTATGAAAGCAGCGCGCAAGGCATTTCTACAGAGCTTACTCATAGTTTAATGGTAAACGCCACAGCAGGATAGCGACGGTAATTTATGCAGCAAAAAAGTTCGATCGGTCTTTGAAAATATCCCCCTTCACTACCAACTGACGATCGAACAGCGAAGCTAAGCTGGCGGTGATGTTTAAAGGTGCTACAGATCCTGTCCTGACATTTAGGCCGCTGTGGGCACAGACTGGGCAAACACCACTGATTGATAGTACCGCTGGAGTTGTGCTGCAGCGGCGGCCCAACCCCAGCGTTCGGCTTCTTTGCGAGCGTTTTGGCGCAGGGTTTCCCGTTCTTCGGGATTCGCAAACAGACGCTGGGTGGCGGCGAGTGCTCCTTCTTCGTCGGCGGGGTCAAATAAATATCCGTTAACACCGTCGGTGACGATATCGGGAATTCCGCCGCTGCGCGCCGCCACTACAGGCGTCCCCGCAGCCATTGCTTCTAGGAGCACTAAGCCCAGGGTTTCGGTGCGGGAGGGAAAAATGAAGGCGTCCGCCGATGCGTAAGCTCTTGCGAGTTCTTGCCCCTTGAGGTAGCCGACAAAATTGGTGGGTGTACCGGCAAAATATTGTTCGAGGGTTTGCCGATGCGGGCCGTCTCCCACTAAGGCGAGGCGGGCGTCGGGAATCGCTGCGAGGACTGGTTTGATGCGTTCGATTTCTTTTTCTGCACCGAGGCGGCCGACGTACAGCAGCAGGGGACTGTCTGGGTTATTTGCAGAAAGGCGCGATCGCATTTCTCGACTTGCCAATTCCGGGACAAACATTTCAGTATCTACGCCCCGCTGCCACAAATCTACCCGATCGATGCCGTGGATTCTGAGTTCCTCCACCATCGCTGTAGAAGTGCAGAGATTCAATTCTGCTTGATTGTGGGCACCTTTGAGCAGTTCCCACAATAAAGGTTCGAGGACTCCAAAACCGTAATGGTGCAAGTATTTCGGCAAATGGGTGTGGTAAGAAGCCAAAATCGGAATGTTCAACTTTTTGCCGTAATATATGCCGCCCAATCCCAAAATTGCGGGATTGACAACGTGAATAATATCCGGTTTAAACTGCTGTAATTGGCGACCGACAGCCGGAGAAGGCAGTGCCATTTTCAGTTCCGGGTACATCGGCAAAGGCAAACCCTCCACACCGTAAACTCGCGCGCCTTTGTATTCTTTAATCCCGTAATCTGGAGAAAATATCATAACTTGTTCGCCCGCGCGCTGCAAGTGATCTACAGTGTGAATCAGGCGCGTCACAATGCCGTCTATTTTCGGCAGAAATGTTTCAGTGAAAAGAGCAATTTTCATAAAAATAAGTTACTTAGGGAGCCGATAATCCTAGCCTCTGGAAGATGTCGGGGTCGATGACAGGATACACTGTCTCACAAGGAGTCAGTAATTGCGTGCGATCGCCTCCGTTATATTGACGCTGTTGCTGCACGAATTGGGAAATATCCTCGATTTTAACAATCCATTCTCCCGCGTAACTGGCTAAAACACTGCCGCGCAAACCCAGTTGAATTGCCCGCCGTTCCAGTTTTGCTCCACTTGGGTGACGATCCGGGTCCCATTGCAGCCGAACAGCCGAATTTTTAACAGCTTGTTGCCATTCTTTTTCGCTTCCATACACTGCTGGAACGAAATTAGAATGGACAGCAGATGCTAAAATTTCGTCCCACGCCGATCGCTTCAGCCAAACAGCCAGAATTACTTCTTGTCCGGGTTTTGTTCCCCATGCCGATCGATACATCATCCATAGAAAATTGGGCTTAATCCAACTCATGCGATTCAGACTAAATTCCCCACCGAAATAACCTTGTTCCGCTGCAAAAATACCGATCGCCGGACGGTAGGCTTGGTACACTACGACCGTATGTTCATCAAATTGTGCCAGAATGTGACGACCTGTTTTCGGCCATTTACTTGCCTGGTTTAAGTAGGGTTCTGTTAGCAGCGTCACCACAACTAATTACTCTCCTGATGTTTCTGGGGGGCAACATACAAACTCCGTGAATTCCAATCGATACAATTATCCCACCTAAAAGCAATCCCACACCTTCGGCAAAGCAATTAATTCTGTGAATTTCCTGTGCTGTTCTGGCAATTGATATTTCTGTTCCAGTAGCATATGGGGCTTCGCTAACGGGCGCGGTAATTTTGATTACTCGCCGTTAGTGCAGCCCATTCCGGTATTAAATAATAAGAACGAACTGCACTCGGTGAAAATCCCGGCAAAACAACCAAAAGCAACAGAATAATCGTGCGAATTTCTACGGCATTTATTCCCAAAAAGCCAGCATTAAAAACCTTATGGAATTTTTTAATTAACCGCAGAGGGCACAGAGGACACAGAGCAAAAGATCGAAAAGATAGATCGTATTAATATACAGCAAACTCCATGCAGAACTTGCGAAGCCTTCCCCTCTCTTCCCCTCTTTTCTCTTACTTCGCGCCCTTCGCGCCTTCGCGGTTCGTTAAAAAGCTCTTTCCCCGCAGATAGAGGCCAGAACTTACTTCCAAGAAACCTTCGGCAAAATCTGGTTTTTATCGACACGGTGCTGATATTTTGTAGCAAAATTCAGCAGAGAATCGAGCAGTGAATCTGAGAGATAGTGCGGCTGCAAACCGAGGTCTAGCAAATTGGTGTTTTTGGCATTGAAATAATGCTCTTCTTTCTCGACTCTGGGATTTTCGATGTTGTTGATTTCTACTTTTAATCCCATTGCCATGCCTGCTTTTTGCACCAAGGAGGCTAAGTCGCCGACGCTGAATTGTTCGGTGAATTGGTTGAAGACGCGGAATTGTCCGGCTTCGGCGGGGTTGGCGATCGCCAATTCCACGCACCGCACGGTATCCCGAATGTCTAAGAAGCTGCGGGTTTGTCCGCCAGTGCCGTAAACCGTCAAAGGATGACCGATCGCAGCTTGGATGCAAAATCTGTTCAATGCCGTCCCAAATACTCCGTCGTAGTCTAAACGGTTGATCAACAGTTCGTCCATGCCGGTTTCATCTGTGAGCACGCCGTAGACTACGCCCTGATTTAAGTCGGTGGCTCTTAAACCCCAGATTTTGCAAGCAAAATGGATGTTGTGGGAGTCGTGGACTTTTGACAGGTGGTAGAAACTGCCTGGTTGTTTGGGATAGGGTAGTGTATCCTTGCGGCCGTTGTGTTCGATCGTAATGTAGCCTTCTTCAATGTCAATATTCGGCGTGCCGTATTCGCCCATTGTCCCCAATTTCACTAGGTGACAGTCGGGGAAGTCTTCGCGGATGGCGTACAGCAGGTTGAGTGTTCCGACGACGTTATTGACTTGGGTGAGGACTGCGTGTTCGCGATCGATCATCGAGAAAGGTGCCGAACGCTGTTCGCCGAAATGGACGATCGCCTCTGGTGCAAATTTTCTCATGCTTTTGCTGAGAAAATCGTAGTTGGTGATGTCACCGACGAACAAGTCGATCGACTTGCCCGTTAAATCTTGCCATCGCTGGAGTCGTTGCTGAATCGGTGCGATGGGAGTGAGGGTGTCGCTGCACAGTTCCAGATCCCAGTGCCGCCGCACGAAGCTGTCGAGGATGCCAACTTCGTAACCTTTGTTAGAAAGGTAGAGTGCGGTTGCCCAACCGCAATAGCCATCGCCACCAATAACCAGGACTTTCATAAATCAACGGTGAATCTTGCTTGCCAATACTGGGTTAATGTACCAGGTATTGGTGCATTCTGAACCTTTAATAAGCGCGTGTTCGCCGAGGAGGTACTCTGTTTTTTGAGATTAAACCGGAACTTCGTCGGCGAAACTGGCCCGGCGGGTGAATTCAAAGGGGCCGGCCTGGGCTCCCCAGACGTGGGCGTCGGTTTCTGGGTCACGTCCGCGATCGTGGCTAGTAAATTTGTCTTGGTCTATCTCGAATTCGCTGTCTAGATAGGTTTTTTTGCCGTTTCTGACCACCGCGCAGCCTTTTCCTGGTTCGACAAACCCTTTGAAGCTTTTGCCCGTCCACTGCGTAATAAAGGTGCAGCCGGGAAGCAGTGTCAGTTGTGCTGTTTTGATTTCTTGCAGCCGTTGCGGGTCGCGGGAAGCGCCGTAGAATTGTTCTTCGTTTTCTATGGCATAATTTTCGATGTCGATTCGATCGCCCGCCGGGACTAATTTCAAAACTCGGACTCGGTACGGTACATTCAGTTCGATATCGTAGGCTTGTTCTAGATACAAGCTGATCCCGTCCAGAACTTCGATCGGCAAAGGTCTCATGCAGACGCGGATGTGGGCGAAGAATGGCGGGTTTTCAAAGGCTTGGGCTTGGTTGCTGAAATCGGCGGCCATCCAGCGGGCGAGGGTGACGATATCGGTGGAATGAGACATATCGATTTTAGATTTGAGATTTGAGATTTTGGATTGAGGGAGTAGAAATTATTTTAGGGGAAATTCAGGTGCGATCGGGCTTGAGATCCCTGACTTCTTTAAAAAGTCCGGGATTTGGGTATGCTGTTTTTTTCAGGTAGCCTTACTTATCGGGAAATCATGAAACTACAACCAGTCGAATCCAGCATGATAAAAGCTGTGGGTTATGACGAAACCACTTCTACTCTGGAGGTTGTTTTCAATAGTGGCAAAACCTATCTATATTCTGAAGTGCCGAATAATGTCTATTTAGAACTGATGGACTCTGATTCCAAAGGGAGTTACATGAGAGATTGTGTTATTGACTGCTATCCGTACCAACAGGTGAAGAAACGGCGGCGGTAAGTACGGCATTAATCTAGGCGTTTTGAATATCTAATCGTGATTTTTGCGATCGACTAACTCTCACCCAGATTTTTTGAGTGTGGAGGTGAGAGGCACAATTGGAATTGCTGGATACTCACCCTTTGTTTACCACCCACATTCCGCACCCTCAACTGGCACACACGCAGTTGGGGTGCTCCGTCCGAGTCTCTCGTCCGAGATAATAATCAAAAATACCCGCGACCTGTTGGGTCACAATCGCATCGACCTGTTGGGGCAAGTTGAAAATTAACTGCTTTCGGGCAAATCCTAGATTCTCGATATCTAACAACACCTTCATCCGTCATAATTAACTATTAATCGACAGCAGATATTTCCAGCAGCCTGATAATTACACATCACTACTGAATCAAATATTTATGAAATTTCTGTCAGTTTTGCTCATCAAACAAACTGCTCGATCTCAGATTAATAAATAATAAGACTTACAGGAGAGCGGCAGCAAGTTCAATATAGCCATTCGCTCGGCTGTTAAATTAGAAATTTGTTGAATCCCTTGTAGGCTCACCAGATGAATTGATTGAAATATCTGGCAAATCCAACGGAGCGTCGGTCGATTAGTTTGTTTGCCCAACTGATTTTTCAATTGGGAATTAGTGCGTTGCAAACTGTGACGCAGTAACCTTTGACCTAAAGTATAGACTAACAAACACAAACCCATTACCAATGCCAAAGCTTCGATTCTTTCCGGCGACTTGAGAAATACACTGTCCGTAAAAAACAGCGGATCTTTCAAGAACCCAAACCCTCTTTCTGCTGACTGCTGTTCTTTGTATTTCACAATCATATCGTCAGGCTCTAATTGCTGAGTTTCCAGCACATTAGTGGCGAGAATAAACCTGCCACAGGCTTTGGTTTCTTTGGCGATCGCACCTGTATCTGGTTCCAGTTTTGCTTGAACTTTAAATCTCTGTTTCGAGCTGGATTTCTCGCGAGCATTTGGATCGTTAGTATTAGTCTTTACTGTAATTTCTTTGCTACTAACTTGGGTGATATTGTAAAATTTTAGTTGTTTGGATAAGCGATGAGCTGCGGCGGCAGCGTCGGCGGCACAAGCAAATTCAATTTTTGAGAGTTCTTGCAGTTTATTCTCAGCTTCAGCCTGGGCTTTTTGAGTTTTTTTCGAGTTTTTGTCGGTCTGAATCGCGTCGCAAACTGCTCTCTACTACTAGCCATCTTTGTTCAATTCCACCATAATTACTTTTGTGTTCTGACCAGCTATATCCACTCACAGAACTGGGGGTAAATTCTGCTTCATTTAACTGAGATACCAGTTGCTGCGCTTGCTTGATACTCAACGGTACGCGGGTTAACCATCTTAAATTGGTTAACATTTCTAAGTTAGGAGCTGAATATAATGCACTATCTGCAACCATTAAACTGTCAAGGTTTAACTGTTGTTTAAACTCCTGACAAATTGATGCGAATATGGCTCGATCTGATTCATTTCCCGAACCCACCCGTAAAAATAGCGGTACATCTCCATCGCTACTACAAATTAAATCTAAAATGAATTGTTTTAAGTCGGGTCTGCGATCGCGGGAGTAGCCGTAGGTAATCTTAATTGGCACGGCAGATGACACGGGTTTAGTTGACTCGCTATCTTCGCTATCTTCGCTATCTAGCGCCGTTTCTGGCTCGATAACAGATACAGATGGTAGCTCGGATTCGTATTTGCCATGCAGGTGAAAGGAAGTTGAATCTAAATGGGATGTCTCTGTATCGAGCTCAAATTTTTGAGCTGCTGAAGCGGCAATAGTTGTAAATATTTGGCTGCTGCCTGCTAAATATAGCTTGTCTAATACTCTACCTAAACGGTATTCATTCAGGTGTGATGCTTGAATACCTTCACCCATTAAATGTTCGAGCGCTTTGCCTTCAAAAAATTTAGGAAATAAGTATAATGGAGCGGAAACAAGCCCTAACCCATTGATAATCATTGCTTTGACTGCTAGACCTGGACTGACAATCTCACCCGGTTGTTCCCCTACTAACTCATTGATTTTTTGGACAATTTCTATTTCATCAACTAGACCTGCTATTAAACCAAGATGGTCGAGGTTAGAGACGGCGAGTTCAGTTGCTTGATGCACGGGTTTCATTCGATCGAGCGGATTGTTTGCTACTTGAGTTTAGACTATTTTTATCCTCCGCGTCGCACGGGGGATAATTGGTTTTTGTTGTTAATTTACACGCTCGTACATTTTCCAACTGAATCGATCGCTTGCTCGATCACCTGACACGGCAGGCGAGAGTATTTCTACTCATCTAGAGCCGACTGATCGACTCGGACGGGGCACCCCAACTGCGTGTGTGCCAGTTGAGGGTGCGGAATGTGGGTTACCACTCGGTGTCCCCAATGCGATCGTCCGTTTCCCAATTACGAAAATCCCCCGTCCATTTTTAAGCCAATTCTAGTTTCATCTTGTCATCAATGTTTGAGTCGAACTCTGGCCCAAGTTATACTAATTAATTTATAGGAATCTCAATTACAAAAGTTGTCCCGCTGCTGACGGTCGAATTACAGGTTAATTTACCCCCATGTTTTTTGATAATAGCATAGCTGACAGATAAACCCAAACCTGTACCGCTACCCACAGGTTTAGTTGTAAAAAATGGCTCGAATATGCGTTTTTGGATCTGGGTAGGAATCCCACTGCCGTTATCAGCGATCGCAATTCTTACCCACTCTTTTTCTATGACTTCCGTCTGAATCTTAATCAAAGGCTGTTTATTAGTTTTACTAACTTGTTTGAGAGCATCAAGAGCATTACTAATAATACTGAGAAATACCTGATTCATCTCACTCGCATAACAGGTGACACGAGGAAGGTTGCCATACTCTTTAATCAGTTGTACCTTGGGTTGATTATCACTTTCTTGGAAGCGGTTTTGTAAAATTAGTAAAGTGCTTTCAAGTCCGGCGTGTAAATCTACAGATTTCATGTCTGCTTCGTCTAAGCGAGAAAAATTACGCAAACTCAGGATAATTTGTTTGATTCGTTCGCTTCCGACTTTCATGGATTGCAGGATCTTAGTTAAATCTTCCGTGATAAATGCTAACTCAATTTCCTCAATCCTTGCTTTAATTGCTGAGCTTTTCTTTGGATATTCTTGCTGATAAAGTTCCAGCAAATTCAGCAAAGATTTGAGATAATTTTCTGTCGGAGGAAGATTGCTATGAATAAAAGTAACTGGATTGTTAATTTCGTGTGCTATTCCCGCTACGAGTTGACCGAGGGCTGACATTTTTTCACTCTGAATTAGTTGTGCTTGGGTTTGTTGTAAATTTTTCAATGTATGCTCTAAATCAAAAGCTTTTTGGCTTAACTCTTCTGTTTTTCGCTCTACTTCCGCTTCCAAGGTTTGAGAGTAGTTCTCTACTTGTTCGTACAAACGGGCGTTTTCAATAGATATAGCAGCTTGAGCGCTAAGAATTTGGAGGGTTTCGATGCGATCGCTTGTAAACGCTCCCACTGTTAGATTATTTTCTAAATACAAAATCGCGCTCGATTTTCCCTGCTTGCTAATCGGAATACATAAAGCTGATTTAGGCTGCTGGGTGATGATATAGCGATCGCCTGCAAATTGAGTGGAAGCACTCAAGTTATCAAAAACCGCCGTTGTTTGACTTCTGGCTACAGAATAAATCAAACTTTGGGGTAATTCTTGGCATTCAGCTAAAGGAATATGCCTCTTTTCTGTCTGGTTTTCAGTCGCTTTCGCCACTACTAGCCATTTTGCCTCTCGATCGATCGCTAAAAGTCCGGTTTGCGCTCCGGCATGGGCGATCGCAATTTGCATCAAAGTGGCTAATAGTTTCTCTAATTCAATTTCCTGTGAAATAGCTTGTGCTGCTTTCATCACCGCCGGAAAATCCAACCATAAATTCTGGCTGTTGCTGTTACTGGTGCTAGTTAAGCTTCTCATCAGCGTGGGAGAGATTGTTCCCTCAGATATGATAGCTCGTTTAGTCGGTTGGAGAATAGCCTCTAGTAGTTGGGGATAGTGCTGTTCTAAATAAGCAACTTTCGCCTTCGCACCCCATCGGGTGTAACAGTAGTATGCTTCCTCCATATATCCAGAAGCAAATTTTTCTTTGCCCCACTCCAGATAAAATTTAGCTGCTAGTTCATTAGCTAACGCTTCTTCTTGGATATATTGGTTTTCTTTGGCTCCGGCAATTGCGCGATCGTACAAATCTCCTGCTTCATAATTCTTGCCTAAAAGTCGGCATTTTTCTGCCTCTACTAAGTTAACTTTGTGTTGGTGATTCATCGGAGCATAACGCGCCCACTGAGCCAGAGTAGTTTGATGGGTTTCTACCAAATGGAGAGTCTTAGAGCGCTCAATTTCTGACTGCGTAGAAAATACTGCCAAGTAGGTTAACCCGGCATAAAAATGGAAAACCGGAGTATGAATTACTCCGGCTGCTGCCATCAAATAAAGATTAGCTTGGGCTATGTATTCTAGGGCATTGGTGTAGTTGCCAAATAGATAGCCAAGAATCAATTTGTATATATAGAGAAAAGCGAGAGCTGTAAACTCATGATCCTGATGGTGCTTGGGAATCATCACCGTTTCATCGTAGGCGGTTCCGATTAATAAATCCGGTTGATTGACAACTTCTATCAAACTCTGCGCCATCTGTTTTTTCATCTTCAGATAACCCAGAGGAGAATCTTGCTTAACTTGAGCCAAGACAGCACAGTAATTTTCTATTTCTGGTTCCCAATCAGAGAAATTCACTCCAGCGAAGAAACTATCGTCAAAATAAACACTAATATTGTAGCCAGCATTTAGGAAATCACCAGTTTCTATTCCACTCATATAGCCCTCTTTTGCCGTTATAATTACTGCCCTTAGTGCTTCTTGACGGTGCTGGAGAAAACAGCCAAAGAAAAGTAAAGTTATGGACTTAAATTCCCGGACATTCAACTGATTGAGTACGCTCAGTGCCACTCGACCAAAGCAATAGCCTTTTTCTACTTCTCCCAAAAAGACAGACAGCACCATGCCATAACTTGCATACCCGATTGTTGATGCGGGTGCATTTCCAAATTGGAGTGATAGACTGACCATTGTAGAGCCGTGCAGAGGCAGCAAGGCAGGATTTCCCGCAAAAATGGGCGAAAACAACATTGCTAACAGTTGCATAGCCGCAATTGTCCGAGGATCGCTCATCACAGGGAGGTTAATCAGTTCCTCAATCTGTTTGCCCTGGAGTCGATCGGCAAGGGTTTGTAGTGCTTTGCCTGTCAAGGCTTCGTCAGGTTCCGATGAGAACTCAACCCCTAATTGTGTTAGGGCATTTCTGCCTACTGCGATCGCTTTTAACATCTGACTTTGGGCTGTCAGTGCGTTGATTTGAATCTCAAATATTTTGACTTTATCTAGTATTGTTGTGGCAGATCGCAAAACCAGATCGGCCATTTCTTCCATACCATCAAAATCAGCATTCAAGTAGGCAGTTTCCGCCGCAGCTACATACAGATTGAGGGTTAATTCATACTGAGTTTGCCAACAGTCTGGGGTTAGCAACTCAATCCCTATTTGCACAAAACTTCTGGCGGCTGAATAGGCTGTAGAATTTCTGGCTTTCTGTCCTGCTGCTAAGTTAAGTCTGGCTAAGGCTTCTCGTTCTTGGGCTTGAGTAATTAACCGAATTCCTAAATTCAAATGCCCGACAATATCAAATAGCTTGTCCTCCTTTTCTATTTCTGATAAGTTTTGTTGGAGCAGTTGACCGATTTTGAGATGAGTAGCCTGTTTTTGGTCTGAGGGAATCAGAGAATAGGCAGCTTGTTGAACGCGATCGTGCAAAAATCTGTATCTAGCATTTTGTTTATTAGCATTTTCATCCTCGGGGCTTAAGTTATTATTGCCTTCAACCTGATAAAACTTATAAACATTGCTAACAGGTAAAATTACTCCACCCTGCAATGCTCTCCATAAAACTGTCGCCGTCTCTGTTTCCGATTGTTGTGAAACTATTGCCAAATTATGCAAATCGAACTGCGCTCCAATACAAGCAGCCAACTTTAAGACATCCTGAGTTGGAATTGGTAATTTCTGCAATTGCAACGCCATGAATTCAACAACATCATCAGTAATTGCCAAGGCTTTGATTTGGGCAATATCGCACTGCCAATGCTGGATATCCCAATTAAAGGTAATTAACTTGTCATCGTGTAAAGCTTTGAGGAACTGAGTTGCAAAGAAAGGATTTCCCTTGGTTTTTTGATAGACTAATTTTGTCAAAGGCTGGGCAAGAGATAGTTCGCAATTTAGCGTATCTGCTACCAATCGATTAATATCTGATTCTCTTAACGGCGGTAATGTAATCGTATTTACCGTTGCCCCTGTTTTGAGCAGTTCCTCTACGGTTAAGATAAATGGATGGACAGGGGAAACTTCATTATCTCGATAAGCACCTAATATCAATAGATGTCCTGTATCTTGTTGGGTCAATAATGAAAGCAAATTCAGTGATGCAGAATCAGCCCATTGCCAGTCATCTAAAAACATCACTAAGGGATGTTCTTTACTGGTAAAGACTTTGACAAATTTTTGAAATAATAAATTAAAGCGATTTTGGGCTGCTGTTCCTGATAATTCTAGGGATGGTGGCTGTCGATCGATGATGTTTTCTAACTCAGGAATTACATCAATTAATACTTGCCCATTGTCTCCCAATGCTGCGAGAATATTAGTTTTCCATGTTTGCAATTGTTCTTCTGATTCTGATAATAGTTGCCCCATCAAATCGCGAAAAGCTTCCACGAAAGCCGAAAAGGGAATATTCCGTTGAAATTGGTCATATTTCCCTTTAATAAAATAGCCGCGTTGCCGAACAATGGGTTTATGTACTTCATTAACTACTGCGGTTTTCCCAATCCCAGAAAAACCCGCTACTAGGATTATTTCTGTTGTGCCATTGGCGACGCGATCGAAGGAATTTAATAGTTGATTGACTTCGGCTTCTCTTCCGTAGAGTTTTTCGGGAATTAGGAAGCGATCGCTGATATCTCGCTTTCCTATTTCAAAAGGTTCTATTGTGCCTGTAGTTTGTAGTCGATCTAGACAGATTTCTAAATCGTGCTTAATTCCCAAGGCACTCTGATAACGATTTTCGGCATTTTTTGCGATCGACTTACTGACAATTTCTGACAAAGCTAGGGGAATTTCTGAATTAATTTGATGGATGGGTATTGGCTGTTTCGCCAGGTGACAATGTACCAATTCCATTGCATCTTCCGATCTAAATGGCAATGTTCCCGTCAATAATTCATAAAATGTGATTCCCAGAGAATAAAAGTCAGTGCGGTAGTCTATGCCGCGATTCATTCGACCAGTTTGTTCGGGAGAAAGATAGGCTAATGTACCTTCTAAATGATTAGTATTCTGAATTTCTTGGGTTTCTCTCGGAAGTAGAGAGGCGATGCTAAAATCAATTAATTTGATTTCTTTTGTTGCAGGATCTATCAGAATATTAGCTGGTTTTATGTCTTTGTGTATGACTCTATTTTGGTATAAGTAGTGCAAAGTTTCTGTTATTTTAAGAGATATCTGGAGAAATTCACCTAAAGGTAAATATTGATATTGGGGCTTTTCATCCGTGGCTATTTGGAGATAATCAGATAGGGAAATTCCACCAAAGTCTTCCATGACTAAGGCATAGCCATTGCCATTAACTTCTAGGGTTAAGGGTTTGATAATACTAGGAAAGTCGAGATTTTTGGCAATGGTATATTGGTTGCGGAATTGAACGAGTTCGTTAAAGTTGGGGTATTCATTTCGCAGTAATTTGATGGCGACGGGTTGTTGGTCGCTGGTACGGATGCCTCGATAGACAAGGGTGCGCGTACCTGTGTATAATTGCTCTGTGATTTGATAATCTGGTAAGTTGGCGATCGCATTCATAGTTTGTTAAGCTAATCTTAAGTTATTTTGTATTGCTGCCCAAGTAGCAGGATTTACTTGTTTGGGATAAATTTCTAAACAAGCTCGATTGTAGCTAATTACTTGTCAAATAGTCTCAGAGCCCAGGTTAAAACTCCCGCTTCGCAATAATTGTGAGGTTGTGTAAGTAGGTGCAGATATTTAAACAGAACGGGAGCATCTCATATTTGGAAAAATACTTCTTCTGGCTCTTTCCTTCTGCCTCGCAGCAAGAGAGCCTCCTGCCTCAAAACTCGAATTTCTAGCTTGGTTGCTTTCATTGAGATGCTCCCTGTATCCTCCAATTCAAAGGCTTTGGGATTGCTTCGCGACCCTCACAATGAAATTAATCATAAAAAAATGGCGTTTGTACTTGACAAACGCCATTTTATAGAGTTACAAACGGGGCGTCTTATCTTGTTTAAACGACGCTAACCATTCGCGAATTTGGTCGGCCGCAATCTCGCGCCCGCCCAAACCAAAAGCTAGAGCAATACCAACTGCGATCGCCCCAAGCAGCAGCCCGAAAGCCAAATTCACAATATCGCTGCCAATGCCCATCTGTTGCAGCGCCAAGGCCGAAACAAAGGCAATAATCGCGATCCGAGCCGTTTGGCCCAAAAGCCGCGCTTGACGAGTTCCAGAACTGGCAATCAAACTAAAGGCCAGATTCGCCAAATACAAGCCGATCGCAAATACCACCAAACCGGCCAGCACCCGGCCTGCAACCAGCACAATACCGCTAACAATCGCCGTCAGCGCTGGAATTTGCAGCACGTCGGTAGCCGCCACCACTGCAAACAGCATGATGCCCACCTGCACCACAATGCCGACAAACTCAGAAGGCGTGCGGGTCGGAAGTTCGGGTTCCTGAAGAATCGTTGCCTCCGGATCGATCGAACTTTGCGGTAGCCTCAGCGGCTGTTTCGGTGGCTGCACTCCCAACCAAGAAAAGACATTGTTAAAGCCAATTCCCGTCAGGATATTAGTCACCAAATCGCCGATCCAGCGGCCCAAAATGTAAGCAACCGCCAGAATCAGCGCTGCCGTGAAGATTTTGGGAACCGCGCCCAAAATGTCGTTGAGCATCGCGACTGCAGGCTGCGAAATCGCTTGAATGTCCAAAGCGTTCAGAGCTGCGATCGCCGTTGGAATCAAAATCAAAACATAGACGATCGTCCCGACAATCCACGACAGCGATTGTCCGCCCGAAGTCCGCGAAATTCCAAACCGAGCGCCCAAACCGTCCGCCCCAGCAGCGGCCAACAGATTTGTGACAATCCGCCGCACCACCACAGCCAGCAGCCAGCCCACAAACCCAATCAGCACAGCTTCCAGAATTTTCGGAATTGCCGCCAAAATTTGGTTGAGCAAATTATTAACTGGAAGCAGAGCCTGCTGCATTTCCAGCGAGTCGAGAATTAGGGGCAAAAACAGCAGAAAAATGAACCAGTACAGCGCATTCGCCACAGTATCGCTCAGCAGCAAAGGGCGCTCAGCGGGCGCAGCGCCCACCTCCTGATTCAAGCGCTCGTCCACGCTAAAAGCCCGCATCGCCCGCGATACGGCCATTTTGGCTACAGTTGCCAATACCCAAGCAATCCCCAACCAAATTAGCGCGCCGGCTAACTTCGGCAAGAAACCGGTAATTTGATTCAGAAAAGTATTGAGGGGTTGCGAGACAGCCGTTAGATTCAGCCGGTTGAAAAAGGCAATGAGGAAAAAGACAAAAATGATCCAGAACACCGCTGCGGAAATCCATTTTTCCACTTGCGGAGATCCTGCTCCTTCCGGGCGGCCGGTAATCCAAGCAGCCAGCCGGTTGTCGAGGGTAGTCTTCTTGAGCAATCCCCCGACTACAGATGAGACGAGGGCTGATACTATCAAGCCAATTAGCAGGATACCGACAGCCCAGAGGAGATTTTCAATGTTTGAGCCCTGAATGAAATTGTTAATTCCGCGTTCGGCATCTGTCAGCGGATTCCCGGGCTGGGCCTGGGCCAAAATGCGATCGGACAAAGCCGCTATGGGGCCCGATATCGGTTGAGTTATTTCTTGCCAAGTTTCATTCATTTTTTTCTCAGGTTAACGTCAGATTTGACAAGGAGAAGACGAAACTTTAATAATAGTTCCAAAAAATCTAGACATCGCCTAAATTTAATGTTTGTACACTTTTAACCGTACTGGGTTAACTACAAAACCCTCTATCGAATTAGGGATAAACCCATCTCCGACTGCTTTTTTGCCAATATTCAAATAACCGTTTACATCGGCATTTATGAATCGTCCTGTTTTGGTTTTGAACAATCCTCTTTTTACCCTACTGCCAATGTAGTCGGAATGTTGTTGAATTGGTTCCAAATCCAAAGCTGAACATTTGGAGGTGTAACTCTCCTCAACTAACACAACTTGAATTCCCGCAAGTTTTCCTTTATACTGCAACATTTGCAGAAACCGGCAATGGGGAATACAGGCAAAATTTTGATTTCTAATCTTACCAGTATTAATCCCATCTTTAAAATCATGGTTCCAGCCTATAACCAGCAATCCCATTTGATGATCGACGAGTTCTTTAATAATTGTACAACTCGTCCTCTGGAAGTAATAATCGACTTTACAGTTACGCTTGTGCCACAATTTGGCGATTTTTTTACTGTTTTTTTGCTGTGCGGGCAGCAATGATTTCAATGCCGATGAAACTTGATTGCAGTATTGGTTTGTTGACTTAACAGCCCGTCCGTCGTAGATTGTCGGTACTAACCCAGGAACATTGTAGGTTAATGTTGCCAGATTGTTTAATCCTAAATCTATGGCAGCTACTCTCTGATTAACTTGTAAAGGCTGTTCTAACTTTTCATAGAGCACCTCGACAACATAACCAGCTACTTTGGGAACAATCCGGATTTCCAGAATCGAGGTGACTTTTGAGGGCAACCAAATATTAGTCCCAGAGGGGCGAGCATATCCTTTTTTTAAGGCTCTTTTGCTGACAGCTTGACAATTAAATACAACTACAAAGCGCCTGTCCTGTCTTTTTCGCTCTCTGGAACCTTTACAATCAGGGATTTGCGGTGCTGCTTTAAATTTAGTTGGGTTTTCATGATAGTTTCGCACCGCTAGATAATAGCTAGTCCATGCTTTGAGGACTAAGCCGATCGTGCTTTGCGCTAATTTTGCGGGCAGTGCTTTGTAATCAGGACTTGTTTTGAGTGCGCGATCGACAGCCAGAGCTTTTGTTTGTTGGCTGGCGAAAAAGTTTTGACGGTAGATGTAGTTAGCGCTGTTGTAAAGGTTTTTGCACAGCCAAGACAGTCGATCGGCTTCTCGATAAAACCTATGATTTGGTTTAATGACGTGCCTTGCGACTAGCTGCATAATTGGTATATATACTTTAATTCAAGATGATACACTGTATTTATGAGTGTGTCAATCTTTTAATTTCTGGAAAAATTGACGTTACAAGTAAATAAATGACTATAAAGTAAGCAAAGTTTTGTAATACCCTCCTTGTTGCAGGTTCTCATGTCAATTCGTCAAGTTTTCGAGCAATCCATTGAAATTAGCGCTGCTGCTACTCTGGTGGAGCAGTGTATAGTCGATCGCACTTTAATGCACAAGTGGCTCAATCCCCTGCTGCGCTGCGATCCCCAGGGCGAATGGGATACTGCCGTAGGAAGTCGCAGCTTATTTATCATAAAAATTCCGGTTTTGCAACCCACTTTAGAGAGTGTTGTGTTGGAGCGACAACCCGGTTTAATTGTTTGGGGGTTTGACGGATTTTTCAAAGGATGCGATCGTTGGGAATGCCAGCCCCAAATCCAAGGAACTCTCTTGATTAACCGCTTTGAATTTCAAATTCCCAATCCTTTAATTAGATTTGGTTTCAATCGCTTTGCAGCCCCTTGGACGCAGAAAGATATGAAAGACCAACTCCGCCGACTCAAGCGGGTAGCCGAGCAATTATCTCAAAAAATGGGTAAGGGGTAATGAATCAGGGGTAATTGGGAACTTGTTCGATCGCGTAGCCGAAGTATTGGTAATTTATAAGAGCTCAAAACTCAGAGCTAATAGGAAAAAAAGCACCAATTTCCAATTCCCAATTCCCTGGAATTTCAGTTATTTACTTCGCACTTCCTGATGAACTGGGCTGACAAATCATTTGTCTGGCAGAATTCACCGCTTGACCGGCGGTATTTTGCAAAGCCGGGGAATTCTGATACAAAGCTTGCAAATCTTGCACGTCTTTAATCACTCGCTCGTAGATAGCCATAGCTTGATTTCCGTCAACTTCTAAAGCCGGAGGATTGTAATTTTGCATCACTTCTATCAGTGATATTTTGCCATCTTTGGAAGCTGCGACTAAAGCATCTCGCAGTGCCGGCGCGCTTTGAAGCCTAGTTGCCGGTGTATAAGCAACTTCCCCCAATTGTTTGAAAACAATTTCCCCAAAATAAGTGCTTGCCAGCCGCGCTACTAATTGGGAATCTAAAGCCACTTCTCGCGTTAATATTTCGCGCGCAGATTCGGGAGTTTGTTTCGCAATACTCAGAACGCTTTGCAGTTGAGATGATGCTTGGCCTGTTTGTGCAAAGCTTTGCAAGTCGCTCATCGGTAATGTTACGTCAACAGCACCGTATTTTACGGTAACATTGTCTAATGCAAAGGCTTTGCCGCTGCTGAGGAATACTGCACTTGTTCCCAGCAAAAGCGCCAAACCTAATGATAAAGACTTTGACATTCTTTTGGTTAAATGGGCTGACAGCGGTTGCATTCCGTTGAGATAACCTTGTTGAAACTGAAAGTTCATGAGTTTGTGCCTCTTTAGGTCAAAATACTTTTTAGATCGCTTGTCTGTGGGGGTATCAGTGCGGGTATCAGTCGGGAAAGTGGACTCGGAAGTTCGGTAAATGACCTATGATTTTACAGTCATGTCAAGCAAATTTAACCTATCACAAGATAGGTGTTAATTGACCATTAATATGTTATGATTAGCTGTTTGACAATTTTAGAGACCTTTGCAAAACTTATAAAAGCGAGATTTGGTCGTCGGACAGCAGTTGATTGAGTGTCGCTTTCACGTATTATAGTGTGCGACATATAGCGAATTTAAGTTCAAAGATCTCGATCGAGCCGATCGACCAATTGGCGAATTCTAGCAGCATCAGGAGCATTCGGAGCATTTCTCAGGTATAGTTCCAAGTCGTGGCGCGCTTCCACTAAGCGGCCAACTTGATAGTAGAGAATTCCGCGATCGCGCCGTTCACCCAGCGCATCAGGAAACAGCAGCAAAATCCGTTCGATCGCCAAGAGTACCCTCACAGCATCTCCCTGTTGCAAGTAAATCGCCTTGAGATTTCCCAGCATTCGCCCCAACAAATGCCGGCGACTTGCCGGGGCGAGAAAAGTCGGCTGCAACTCCATAGGTTGACCGTAAATTTGAGAAAGTCTGGCTTGACAATCTTCAGGAAACAATATCTCGCCGCCGTTAAACGCATCAACAAAAATACCAGCATCTTCAAAATCCGGTCTAATTAAAAAATGTCCCGGCATCCCAATTCCCACCATCGGAAAATCAATGCGCTTAGCAACTTCCAAATAAACCAAAGATAAAGATATCGGAATACCAGTACGCCGATCGATCACTTGATTCAAAAAGCTATTGCGGGGGTCGTAATAATCAACATCATTGCCCGCAAACTGCAACTCCCCGTATAAATAGGCGTTAATAGTTTGAATAATCCGCAGCGGATAATTCTGTGCCGGCAGGCGTGAGCGCACTTCATCTGCGATCGAGTCGAGAGAATTTAGATACTCCTCTGGCTCTAAATTTGGGTATTCTTCCAAGGCCATATAGAGGGCAGCTTTCGCCAGGTCTATCGAGCCATCTGGCTGATTTATTTCTCGATAAAATAGTTGTCGGGCGATCGGAAAATCCATATTTATGATTTATTTGATTTTAATAGACATTTTATACGAATATCCTGTTAAGCTGCTACCCATTTAAATTGAATCCAGAGACGGGCAAGATGCCCGTTCCGCAATAATTTTAGAAAAATTGACTTTCAAATTAGATGCACAACAGCTTACCCAAAAAAATATTAAAAACATCTCTCTTCTCTTCCTCTCTGCGTTCTCTGCGCCCTCTGCGGTTCAAAAAAAACAGTTCTGTATGTAACGCGCACCTTACAGCTTAACTTTTAACCTTCAAATCCCGTGACTTTTACCAATCACCCAACTGCGGCGAAAAATCCGAGCCAAAGTCGATTCTTCCAAAGCAAAATAGATAGGGCGGCCGTGAGGACAAGTGCGCGGATTGCGAGTTTGCTGCCATTCATCCAACAAATTTTGCATTTTGGAAAGACTCAAAGGAGTACCGTTTTTCATAGCAGTGCGGCAAGCAGTCGCAACTTGAGCCGCTTGCAAATCTGCGACTTTACTGAGTTCAAAAAGCGCATCCGCACAGTCATCTCGATCGGCTAACAATTCAGGAACTTCGCGGGCAGCCCATAGCTGTTCGCCAAAACTTTCTACTTCCAAACCCAAGCGGGATAAATTCTCAATTTGCAGTGGAGATAATTGACTGAGAATTACTGGTTTTTCCAGATATTTTAGCTGCCAAGCCGCGCACAATTGCTCGTATAAAACGCGCTCGTGAGCGATGTGTTGTTCCACCAACCACATTCCGCTGGAATGTTCGGCAACAATGTAAGTATTGTGAACTTGAGCGATCGCCCTCAATTCCATCAATCCTATTTGATTAGCTTTTTCCTGTTCGCAGCCTTCCTCATTCTGCCTAGCCGAAATCCCGACAGTGTAAGCACTTTTTTGTTCTGATGCCTTCAGCAATTTTCCCACTCGATCGGGAATTGGGGCAGGCGGCAAAACTTCATCGTTCAAATGCAAAGCGCGAGTAATTGCCGTGCTAACTTGTGCTTGCCAAAAACTCGGATCGTGCAGATAAATTTCTACTTTAGCCGGGTGGCGGTTCCAGTCGATTTCTGAGGGGGAGATGTGCAGGTGGACAAAACACACGGGATAGCGATCGCGCGGACAAGTGCGGGCAAAGGCGCTGAGAATAGTTTGCTCTAATTCGGGCGATCGCACAACTCGCCGATTTACCCCCACCTTCACCCAATCCGGCCGCCTGCGGTGACAGCGATCGGGCAAACCAATTACTAACTCCAAACGCTGGGAATTGGGCATTTGGAATTGGGAACTGGCAACGGGTAATTGGTAATTAGGCTTAACTGTAGCGCCCACAAGTTGAGTTTCTACCAATAAATTGGCTGCTTTCTGATTTTGAGGACTCGCAGGCAAATCTAACTTTAAATACTGCAAATCGCTCGATCGCACACCGCGCACGAATTGAGGTAAAAGTTGTTCCGCTGTGCTACCAGGAGTTACGTGCAAACAAGGCGTACTTCCTTGACGCAACTGCCAATTAACGCGCGGGTGACAAATAGCAATTTGCTGAAGGGTTAATTGGATCGATCGCATTTGCTGTGCGGGCGACAAAAAACTGCGGCGCACAGGCCAATTGCCAAATAAATTATCAACAGTCACCACCGTACCGGGAGCGATCGCCGCTGTTTCCACCTCCACAGCAACGCCCGCGTTATTGTAAACCACCCGCCAGCCCGATCGAGCATTTTCAACTCCCCCCTTGTTAAAGGATGATTTGGCGGGGGTTGGCGCCGACTCTCGATTTTCCGAAAAATCCCCCAATCCCAAATCATTCGATCGGCTCAAAACCTCCAAACAGCCCAACTGAGCTAAACTGTGCAAAGCTTCCCCGCGAAATCCCAAAGTATCAATTTTGTAAAGGTCAGCTTCAGTGGTAATTTTGCTCGTACTGTGAGGCGAAGCCGCCTGGCGCAAATTTTCCAGATCCATTCCCGTACCATTATCTGCAACTTGCACCCGCCACTGTTCCGGCCAGACAGAAACAACGATGCGAGTTGCGCCAGCATCCAGAGAATTTTCAACTAATTCTCGTACCGCAGCGGCGATCGAGTCGATCACTTCGCCGGCGGCAATTAAATTGATAACTTCTGTGGGTAAGGTTTGAATAGTAACTGGCATCAGATTTTTAGCAGTTCGTTAATTCAATTCTACTTGATTCTGCAAGTCGCTACACAGTATTAGGACTTACGCTCTTAAACCCGGTTTATTAGAAAAATATTGTTTGATAACAAGATATCTACGGGAGCATTTCATATTTGGAAAAATATTTCTTTGGGCAGCTTCCTTCTTTATCTTTCCTTCAGCCTCGCAGCAAGACATCCTCCTGCCTCACAACTCCAATTTATACTAGCTTAGCTGCTTTCATTGAGATGCTCCCATATCTACTCATCAACCAAGTCTCTGAGGCTTAGCGATAAAATCCTAAGTATATATTTTCCTACATACTTAATTTTGATCTGCTAAATCCATGATTTTCGGCAAGCGGATGTAAAAAGTTGTGCCTTTTCCGTCCTCTGACTCATAAGTAATTTTCCCTTTGTGAGCCTCAACGATCGACTTAACAATTGCCGTTCCCAACCCAGTACCAGTCCGTTTGCCGTAAGTCACGAACGGTTCAAATAACTTTTCCTTAATTGTCGTCGGAATACCTGGGCCGTTATCGTAAATGCTAATTTCTGCCCACTCCTCACTTTGTGTCACCGCAATCTCCACCCGACCCCCTCTTCCGCCAAAAGCCTCAACAGCATTCCCAACTAAATTTTGTAAAACGCGCAAAATCTTATTTTCATCCGCTTCCACTATTACTTCTGTCACCCGTACTGCTAAATCTACTTTTGCTGCTTCACAATACACTCTGTTCAACTTTTCAAACTGCTGCAACGTCTGAATTAGATTAACTGGTTTTTTATTTAATACAGAATTACCGCGCGAAAATTCTAATACTTCTTCAGCCATTCCCAGCATTCGATGAACTTGCAATTGAATCAGTTCGCACCACTCCTGAGTTTCCTCATCTGGGTGAATTTCTTTGAGCATTTCTGTGGAGAGTTTAATTCCGGTAAAAGGACTTTTGAAATCGTGAATAATTGTACTCACCATTTCTCCTACCAATACCATTTTTTGTTTGTGTATCAACTGGCTAACATATTGATCCGTGGTGTCCCGTAAATTTTTAGTAATGAAACTAAACATTTTCAGTACCGAACTGCCTTTAGCAACCTGGAGAGTTGTTATTAGTTCTTCACGACCTATTTTGGCCAAAGTCGAGCCTGCAACTGCCACAGCTCTAGCACTGCGCGGCTCTCCGTCTAAAACTCCGAGTTCGCCAAAATAATCGTCTGGCTTAGCGACAGCAACAGTTTGATATTTATGATTTTCAAGCCGCTTGCTAAACTCGACTTTACCTTCTAAAACTAGATATAAAAAATCCGCTATTTCTCCTTCTTCAAAAACGAGCATTTCCTCAGCAAAACTCTCCAAAACAGCTATTTGGCAAAGGTGAGCGGCTTGCTCTGGTTCAAAATAAGACATAAATCGATGAGATGCCAGATCCATGTGAAAATACCTGAGACTTAATTTAAACAGTTTCTTTCTTCTATTTTTGCCGATCGGCATCGGTGCGTTAAAAATATACAATACTGCTTTAATCTGGCTCTCTTTTCTAGCCTCCCAGGCTGTGACGCAAGGATCGGCGTCAGGATGCAGAGCCAGACTAGGACAGCAGCACCAGCAATCTCACCACAATTCTCAGTTAATTGACTAAAATACATAAATATTGTACTATTTCTGAGATTTAAATTGGATGTGGGGGGGGTCTGCGGCCACCTCAGAAGATTTTAACTGTAGAGAGATCGTTTGACACTCCTCGACCTGAAGGTACGAGGATTCTTGGATCGTCCAGTCGATTTGCTCATTAATGCTGCCATCAATGAGTAGAGATCATCTGTCCTCAAGCGTGAATTTCGATGTGTCCCACCGTATTTAAATTAAATTTCGCCTGTTTCAAACCTTTTGTTAAAATGTTTTTGGCGGCATTGTGGTCACGATCTAATATAGTACCGCATCCACAAATATGGGTTCGAGTTGACAGGGTTTTTTTGACTAAATTGCCACAATTTGAACACTCTTGCGAGGTGTATTGAGGTGCGACGGCACACATTGTTTTTCCGTACACTTTTCCCAAATACTCCAGCCACTGAGCAAATTGTGACCAAGCTGCATCGTTAATTGATTTGGCAAGCTTGTGGTTTTTCACCATATTCCGCGCTTGAAGGTTTTCGTAGGCTACAAAATCGTTAGATATTACCGCGCACAGCGCCGTTTTTACGGCGAAGTCTTTACGCTGCCTGCTGACCTTTAGGTGCTTTCTTCCTAACTTGTTAATTGCTTTTTTTCGGTTCTTAGAACCTTTCTTTTTTTGAGAAACTCGCTTTTGCAATCTCTTCAAAGCTTTTTCACTTTTTCGGAGATAGCGAGGATTGGCGACCGTTTCACCGTCGCTATCGGTATAAAAATGGTTGAGTCCAACATCGATTCCGATAGCTTTACCAGTCGGAACAAGTTCCTCTTTTCGCTCTACGTTGATGCAAATTTGTGCGTAGTATCCGTCGGCACGGCGTATAACTCTGATTCGTTTAATCTCGTCGGGTGCATAAAAATGCAAGTCTCGACTACCGATTAATTTGAACTTCCCGGCGGCAAAACCATCCTTAAACGTCAAGCATCTTTTGTCGTGAGAAAGTGCCCAGCCGGATTGTTTGTACTCAACGGCTCGGGTATGCTTTTTGAACTGTGGAAATCCCTTTTTTCCTGGTTTTTTAGCTTGGCAATTAGCAAAGAAACGTTGAATGGCAAAAATAGCACGTTCCGCCGAAGCTTGACGTGCTGTTGAGTTAAGCTTGCCTGCCCATTCAAACTCTTTCGCCATGAGGGCGCATTGTTTGTACAGGTCTACTAACTTAATTCCTTGATTGTCTATCCAATGTCTCAGAGTTTTATTGTCGGGTAGGAGAGCATACGTCGCCGCATCTCTCCCCCCTAAGAACCGTACTTGACACTTTCGCATCATACGGCTCAAGCCTCCAGAACCTCAGAACTTTTACCCGTATGTACGTGCTTGTGGCAGGTGAGGTGTAGGTGGACTAGGTTGTTTTCCCTATTAGTTCCCCCATCTTTCACTTGCATTTTGTGGTGGGTGTGTAGCTTTTCTCCATTGAACAGGTGTTCACCGCATACGGGGCATCTCCAGCTTTGGCTCTGGGCTACATTGAATAGCTTTGAACCTTTGGCAAAATATGTTTTTCCGTAGTTAGTTCTACGTTTTTCCCAGTATTCGGTAAGGTTGGGGTCATCAGGGGACGCCGTTCCTTTGATTTTGACGTGGCGGGTTATTGGTAAGTCTCCGAGTTTCGTTAGGATTAGGTTTTTCTTCCTCCCATTTCTGTCTTCAACTGCTGCATGAAAGTTCCATTTCCTGCCATTGACAGTGATGAAATACTTTCCTGCCACCCACTTCTTCCCCTTGTTTGGATGTCTGCTTAGTGACCATTTCCAGATTGCCTGAAAAATTTGGTGGTCAACATAGCTGAACACTTCGCTACTTACCCCGTGCTTATAGTAGTTTCCCCACCCCCTGATTCGGGGGTTTAGGTATTGGATAACTGCTTCCGGGCTGGCGTGTTTATTGGTTTTTAGCCATTCCCGAATTTCTCTAAGGAATAGTTTGACTTTTTCCTTTTGAGGTTTTACTAGACAGCTTTCCTGGAAGTGTCGGACATTAAATCCCAGAAAGTTGAATCCTTGTTCTATATGAACAATATTGGTTTTGTCCTCATTTAATTCCAGTCCTCTTGTCTTGAGGAGTTCCTTTACCGAGGGAATTATTTCCTCAATATCCTCTTTTGTTTCGGCGGTGATAATGAAGTCGTCAGCGTATCTGACAAATCCATATTTAGGCGCTCTAGGAGACTTGTTCTTCCCTTGCCTTTTCTTAAATTGACTTAGGAATTGTTCTATTCCGTCCAGCGCTATATTAGCTAAAAGGGGTGAGATTATCCCCCCTTGTGGTGTTCCGCTTTTCGTTTCGTGGAATATCTCAGATTCTACATAACCTGCTTTCAGCCACTGTTTAATTAACTCTCTGCCTGGTATTTCTCCAATAGTTTTGAGTATGAAGTTGTGGCTGATGTTGTCGAATGCGCCTTTGATATCTGCGTCTAATACCCACCTGTCATTCCCTTGTTTATTAAGGCGAATCCAAGAGTGTTCTATGGCATCATGACAGCTTCTACCTGGTCTGAAACCGTAGCTGCTACCCTCCATTCGGGCTTCCCAACTAGGTTCCAGTGCATTCTTGATTACTGCTTGTGCTATACGGTTTTTAACTGTTGGAATCCCTAATGGTCTTTGTTTTCCATTGGCTTTTGGAATATATACCCTTCTAGCGGGTTGAGCTTTCCACAGGGTGTAATCCTTCATTTCTTTGACGAGTTTTACTCTTTCGGAGGGGGTGGTTGCCGTCTGACCGTCTATGCCAGCCGTCTTTTTCCCCTCGTTTTCTTGAGTTACTCTCCGCACTGACAGTAGTAGGTTGGAGTAGCTACATATCATCAGTTTCATAAGGCTGCGAACCTTATTCCACTGTCCGTTCTGGGTTGCTCGATAAATTCTCCGTCTCAGGTTTTTAATCCGTCTATTCACAAGTTTCCAGTTGATGGATTCCCATGTTCTCAACGGTTCCTTCGTTCCGATGTCATTACTGACCCTATCTTTCACGTCGGTTCAATTCCTTTACTTTGATTTATCGCTGAAGACCTACCAGAAGTCTGCCACCTTTTGGTGAGAGGCAAATTTTGAACCCCTATCCAGGGCGTTACCCTTGGCTTTCGCTTTTTCTGGCATCCTTTACCCCCTCGGCAGTTCCGTCTTCCTTACGGTTGACCTACTTGGGCTTTCGACCTTACCCAAGAGCTAGTGGGGTTTACCGTGTTTCGTGTATGTGACCTGCGAGAGGTTCGGGTTCCATCTATACTCCGACAGGGGTTTTACTCCTTCATCGTTGATGTCCGAACTTCAACGACTTACCTGCTTGCCTTTTGGCATGGCGTATCAGCTCATTTCGCCATTGTCATTTCACGGAGCTTACGATGATTCACTTTCGTTAACCCTTACCTCCCTTTCCCTTGCCGGATATATCAAACGAGCTGTCCGTATTCCAGCTTTTGTGCCTTGCATTCCCTTAGTTTCATTACTTACTATCTCGGTAGGCGGGGTACTTGACCCTTTTACATGGGAATATGGGGAAGGAGTCCCATAGAGGAGACGGCTCCTCAGTCTTTAGTGCTGATGCACCTACACACGACTTTCACGTCGCACTCGCACAAATTGAGCCGTCCGAATCATGTCGTCGATGCTCCGATATTGCTCTGCTTTGCCCTTTAACTTGAACTCTAATACTATCATGGAAATAGTCTACCACTTTTACAGAAACTTTTATTTGCCAGCCTGTATCTTTAACGAATCTTCACAGTTTTTATTATAATTAAAGCCGTCCTACAAGGACGGGGCTTGAGACCCAATTTCTTGGTAATTTAAATGCCGATCGACCGAGTTTACAAAAATTAACGCTCCGCCGATAAAACGATCGCAGCATTCTGCCCGCCAAAGCCAAAACTTAAACAAACCGCATTTCTGACAATAGCCGATCGCGCACAGCGAACAAAGTCTAATTCAAACCCCGGTTTTTTCATTCCCGCGCAAGGCGGCAACATCTGATATTTAATACTCATCAAACAAAAAGCCACGCCCAAAGCTCCCGAAGCTCCCAAAGTATGACCCGTAGCCCCCTTAGTCGAACTAACAGCAACTCCTCGGTGAAATAACTTTTCAATTAACAGTGCTTCGTGTCGGTCATTTAACTCAGTTGCAGTACCGTGAGCATGAATAAAATCTATATCAATCGCCGCTAAATTGCTGCGTTTCAAACATTGATTTACCGCCGCGATCGCACTTTCTCCCCCCAGATCGGGCGCATTAGCATGACAAGCATCATTTGTCAAGCCAAAACCGGAAACTCGACCGTAGATTTTAGCACCGCGACGCCTTGCCAACTCGGCAGATTCTAATACAAATAAAGCCCCGCCTTCACCGAGTACAAAGCCTTCCCGATTTTCATCAAAGGGATAGCACCCAGTATTTGCCAAAGCACCCATCCGGCTAAACCCAGCCAGAGTCAGCGGTGTGATAGGCGCTTCCACAGCACCTGCGATCGCCCGCTGACACTCACCGGTGCGGATTAAATCAACAGCGCGGGCGATCGACTGTAGGCCCGTCGCACAAGCAGCCATCGGCGCCAGTACCGGCCCCGTCGAACCAATTGCCCTCGCCGCTGCGATCGCCCCCATGTGAGGCAAAAAATTCACAAATTGAGAATTGGGCATTGGGCATGGGGCATTGGGCATGGGGCATTGGGCATGGGGCATGGGGCATTGGGCATGGGGCATTGGGCATTGGGAATAGGTAACTGAGAATTCTCTTTCCTCTTCCTTCTTCCCTCTTCCTTCTTCCCTCTTCCTTCTTCCTTCTTCCCTCTTCCTTCTTCCCTCTTCCTTCTTCCTTCTATCCTTTACATCCGTTACATCTTGTACAACGCTCGTTGCCGAACTTCCTTCGCTTGCCAACAGTTCCAAATTTGCCTGGAATCCGCGGCTAGAACCGATCGCAATCCCGCAATCGGGCAAAGGCAAAGTCAAATTAGCATCTTGCACAGCATCTGCTAAAACCTGTCGAATTAAAGTTATTAAATCGACAGGTTTAGTGCCAATTAAAGCCAAAGGTTGCCGTTCAAGTTCTAAAAAAGGTTGATGTTGCCGAATTCCTGATTCCCCAGCCAACAATCTTTTCCAGCTACAATCCAGAGGGCCTAAAGCAGAAACCAGGCCAATTCCCGTAACAACAACATCCACATCTGCCCTCAGCTTCCCAAGTTTTTACTCATTAGTCATTAGTCATTAGTCATTAGTCATTAGTTATTGATGATTGGAACTAATTATTAACTACTAACCCACGACCAACGACTGATATCGTTTCCGGTTGCATCGGAATTATAAAATCGAGTCAACAGTCAACAGTCAACATTCAGTCAGTTTTTAGACTCAACAGTCAACAGTCAGCAGTCAGCAGTCAACAGTCAACAGTCAGCAGTCAACAGTCAACAGTCAACAGTCAACAGTCATCTCGATCGTGCAACCGGAATTGATATGACGAGTGACGACTGACTATTGACTACTGAACAGGCTTAAAATTTTCCAAACCCTGAGTAACAGTAGCCTTATCAATGCGATCGCCCGCTTCAATCTTATCAATCACATCCATGCCTTGCTTGACGTACCCAAAAACCGCATAGCTACCGTCCAAAAACGGTACATCGGTCAAAGTAAAGTAAAACTGAGAAGAAGCCGAATCAGGACTCTGCGATCGAGCCATAGCAACAGCCCCGCGAGTGTGCATCAACACGGGTTTCTCCTTAACCCCAGCTTCTTGTAGCGTCGCGCTGTAAGTCGGATTGGCAGCACCTTGAGCTTTAATTTCCAGAGGAATCCTGCGTTCTACAGTAGTTTTCGGGTCAATAAAACCGCCAGTTCCCAGTCGCGCTGTAGGAAATTTAGGGTCTTTGCCCTGGGGGTCGCCGCCCTGAACTACAAAAGGCTGAGGTTCCCGCACGACTCGGTGAAATACCAGCCCGTCGTAGACTCCTTTCTGAACCAAATCGACAAAATTGCCCGCAGTAATTGGCGCATTTGTGCCGTCGAGTTCGATCGTAATTGGAGAACCTTTAACCGTCATCACCACCGTTGCTTTTCCTTCCAAGCGTGGCAAATTGCTAAATTGCGAACTCGCCGCTACAGCAGCAGCAGCAGCAGAAGGAGACGGAGACAAAGAAATATTTTCACCTGACGCCGGATTCGATGTCGGAGTCGAGTTTGCCACAGGGGAACTACCGCATCCTGCGACAAACAACGCACCAATTATTAAAATTGAGAACAACCACCGCTGAATTTTGATTGGCATTTGCATTTGTATTTTCACTTTGAGTCAATTACGGACTTGGCAACTAAAGATGTTAATTCAATAGTCCCAACTGTTTTTAGATCGAGCGTCTAAAAACCGCGATTTTCCTGGGATAGCGAACTTGCCCGATCGCCTTGAAACCCTGATTCTACGGTTGGCAATCAAAAACTATCCGCAGTATTGTTCATTGATAGATTCAAAAATTGGTAACGGGCTTACTCGCAGATCGATCTTTTTCACTTACCGGGTAGGTAAGGTGCGCTGCAGCGCACCCTACGAGACATTACCCATCTAAAATCTCAAACCGCAAATCGAAAATCCCTAAAGTCCTTCTAGGGGAACTTGCAAAAATCGAGCCAATTCGGCCGCTTGATTTTCCACTTCCGACAAAGCAATCGGCTGTCCGACTCTAGTCAAGGGAAACTGACGGCGGTCTTTGAGCTTAAGATAAATACTGCGCCGGGGACTGAGACCTTCTTTAATGTCCACCCGCACAGATTGCACGTCTGATGTCTTGCAAGTAAAATCAAGCTTGCGGTTTTTGCCGGGAAAACCCCAGCGAAAGATCCGAATGTTGCCAGTTTGCCGATCGAACTCGTTGTAACCGCCGCCGAGATCCCAGAGAATAGTCAGCCACAGGTAAAGCGCCAACAGCACGCCGCAGACACCGTAGAAACTCATCGCAATGCCTTGGGGGATGAAAACGAGCTGAGTCGGGTCAGAAAAAGGCAGCAGGTTAACGTGCAAGTAGCTGGAAATGCCCGACAGCAGGAAACCAGTCCCTCCAATGCTGACCACCGTCGCCCACCAGTAATTGCTGAAGCGGCGGGAGCCCAAAACCGGGTAGCGCAGGACAGGATCGATCGAGGTCATTGTTTTTGCAGTCATAAAATTAAACAGCCTTAAAGCCAAATCTTAATTCAATTAGTCCACCGAGCGTGAGGCTTCGCTGACGCAATCGCAACGAGTGGGTGGGGATTGTGTATCAACTCCTGCTAATTATGGTCAACTACCCGCCATCAAGCGGAGTACCGCTATGATGGGGGCTTGTATCTGAACTCCACCTCAATTCCGAAAACCTCGAAAGGATTTCAGCTTTGGCTTCACGGCTCGATACATGAGGGAGTGCTGACAAGACCCCGGTACTCATCCAGGTTTGCCGGACGAGCAACGTTCTAAGTGCGATATTTCGCGCCCCAACCAGATCTGCATGAAGTTGATGCCCACAGCATTCACAGCGGAAAATCAGCCCCTTGTTCGGTCGATTAGCCTTTGAGGTATGCCCACATTTAGGGCAACTTTGCGAGGTGTAATGTGCCGGAACTTTAGTAGCTAACGAGCCAACCAGCACAGCCTTGTAATCGATATAGCCATGCAATTCGGCAAACGACCATTGAGCCACGTTCCTGTTAGCTTTCCGTTGTTTCTTGCTTGCCCGTTTGCCCGATTTAGATTTAGTTCGATCGCGTATTCCGGTCAGATCTTCTAGTCCAATCAGGCTGTTAGGCTTGGCGATTTTACTCGCAATCTGGTGGTTCACATCAGCGATAAACCGTCTCTCCCGTCCCGACAAAGCGATTAATCTTCGCTTCGCGGAACGGGTGTCTTTTCGCTGTAGAGATTGTCTGGCTTTTTGATAACGGTTGGCTCGATGTCTAGCCGCCTTGCCCGAATAGAAACTCGACTTATTAGCTAAGTCTGTTTCGACTGCGAGGTATCTCATTCCCACATCTATACCAGAAATTCTAGTGATGTTCAGTGGGTCGAGAGTAGGCGTTTCCACCTCCAAGCTCACCATTAGATAGTAAGTCTTCGAGGATTTCTGGTAGACAATTTTAGCAGCACCGATCTTCTTGGACACTCGCATCAGATCGATGTGCTTGTTGTAGCCATCAAACGGAACAACAATTCGACCATCCAGGGTGTTAATACTAACCCGTCGATCCTTTTTAAAGGAGTAGTCGCGCTGGTAATTAAGCGTACAAGTCCGCGAGGTGTATTTGGGAGCTCGATCGAGTCCCTTGTACCGCCGCTTGGTATACCCAGCTTTAATCGCCTCGCTATTCTGCTTGGCTTTAGTCCACAGCGTCTTAAAAGTCGCAGCAACTTGTCTTGGCACGTTACACGCCATCTGGGAACCAAGCCCAAATAAGGCCCGTAGCTCCGAGTAGACCAACTTTTGTAGTTTAGCTCCGTTGCCAGATTTACCGTTATCAAATGCCACTTGGGATGCGTAGTTCAGCGCATCCCGATAGGCCAAAGAAACCTGAGCTACCGAGATTTTTTGCTCGGCAGTCAGGTTTAATTTGAGTTTTGCGGTAATTACTTGGCTCACAACTTCTTCAACAGATAATAGGATAATCTTACCCTGTGAAGGATTTGAGTGCAAGCGCAGAGTGTTTGTTCGTTTCCTCAACCACCGCCAACTCGCCGCTTGGCGACGAAGGGTCAGTTGGATTGTTGCTGAGCATCGTCAACCAAGATGGCATTCCTCTCAACCACGCTTTCATCGAGTACGCCTCTAGTGGGGGAACCCTGCTGTTCTAGTTGAAATTTATGAACTTCTAATATATAGTTATGTTAACTTTAATTAGAAACCTTGGTCTTTTAACAAGCAAAAGGATTTTACCCCAATGACAATCGCAGTCGGACGCGCCCAGACCGAAAGAGGCATATTTGATGTCCTCGACGACTGGCTCAAACGCGATCGCTTCGTCTTCGTAGGCTGGTCTGGCATCCTGCTATTCCCCTGCGCCTACCTAGCCATCGGTGGCTGGTTAACAGGCACCACCTTCGTCACATCCTGGTACACCCACGGTTTGGCAAGTTCCTACCTCGAAGGAGCCAACTTCCTCACCGTAGCAGTCTCCACCCCAGCCAACAGCCTCGGACACTCCCTGCTGTTCCTGTGGGGCCCAGAAGCACAGTGGGACTTCACCCGCTGGTTTCAACTCGGCGGGCTGTGGACCTTCGTCGCCCTCCACGGCGCCTTCGCACTGATCGGCTTTTGCCTGCGTCAGATCGAAATCGCCCGTTTGGTAGGCATCCGTCCCTACAACGCCCTAGCATTCACCGGCCCCATCGCCGTGTTCGTTTCGGTGTTCCTGCTTTACCCCTTGGGTCAATCAGGCTGGTTCTTCGCCCCCAGCTTCGGCGTCGCAGCAATTTTCCGCTTCCTGCTATTCCTGCAAGGCTTCCACAACTGGACCCTCAACCCGTTCCACATGATGGGCGTTGCAGGCATCTTGGGCGGCGCGCTGCTGTGCGCCATCCACGGTGCCACCGTAGAAAACACCTTGTTTGAAGACGGCGACGGTGCTAACACCTTCCGCGCCTTCAACCCAACTCAGTCAGAAGAAACCTACTCGATGGTGACAGCCAACCGCTTTTGGTCGCAAATCTTCGGAATTGCCTTCTCCAACAAACGCTGGTTGCACTTCTTCATGCTGTTCGTACCTGTCACAGGCTTGTGGATGAGCTCCATTGGCATCGTCGGTTTAGCATTAAACCTGCGCGCCTATGACTTCGTATCACAAGAATTGCGCGCTGCTGAAGATCCTGAGTTTGAAACGTTCTACACTAAGAACATTCTGCTTAACGAAGGCATTCGTGCTTGGATGGCTCCGACAGACCAACCCCACGAAAACTTCATCTTCCCTGAAGAAGTTCTGCCTCGCGGTAACGCACTTTAAAAAAATCACGATTTGGATTTCAGATGAATTTAGTTTTTTTAAATTAATCTGATATCCAAATCCCAAGTCCCCGGCGCAGGCGCGGTACTCCCGTGCCCTACTAGGGAACAAAAAAACCCAAAATCCAAAATCTAAAATCGTTGGAGGTTCTACCGGGTGGTAACGCTCTCTAATTCCTACGCAAGCGGTCGCGACCAAGAATCCTCCGGGTTCGCTTGGTGGTCTGGCAACGCTCGTTTGATCAATCTCTCCGGCAAACTGCTGGGCGCCCACGTCGCTCACGCTGGCTTGATCGTGTTCTGGGCCGGTGCAATGACTTTGTTTGAAGTCGCTCACTTTATCCCAGAAAAGCCTATGTACGAACAGGGCTTAATCTTGATGCCCCACATCGCTACTTTGGGTTGGGGCGTCGGCCCCGGCGGTGAAGTCACGGATATCTTCCCGTTCTTCGTAGTCGGCGTTCTTCACTTGATTTCATCTGCTGTTCTCGGTTTGGGCGGCATTTATCACGCCGTTCGCGGCCCGGAAGTTCTCGAAGAATACTCTTCTTTCTTCGGCTACGACTGGAAAGACAAGAACCAGATGACCAACATCATCGGCTATCACCTAATTTTGTTGGGTGGCGGCTGCTTGCTGCTGGTGGCTAAGGCCATGTTCTTCGGCGGTGTCTATGACACTTGGGCTCCGGGCGGCGGCGACGTGCGTATTATCACGAACCCCACCCTCAACCCGGCTGTGATTTTTGGCTACTTGGTTCGCTCTCCTTTTGGTGGCGAAGGCTGGATTGTCAGCGTCAACAACATGGAAGACATCATCGGCGGTCACATCTGGCTGGGCTTGATTTGTATCGCTGGCGGTGTGTGGCACATTTTGACCAAGCCTTTCGGCTGGGCTCGCCGCGCCTTAATCTGGTCTGGCGAAGCTTACCTGTCTTACAGCTTGGGCGCTTTGTCCATGATGGGCTTTATCGCTGCCTGTTTTGTCTGGTTCAACAACACTGCTTACCCCAGCGAATTCTACGGCCCGACGGGCCCGGAAGCTTCTCAAGCGCAAGCTTTGACCTTCCTGATCCGCGACCAACGCTTGGGTGCTAACGTCGGTTCTGCACAAGGCCCCACCGGTCTGGGTAAATACCTGATGCGCTCTCCTACTGGCGAAATCATTTTCGGCGGTGAAACGATGCGTTTCTGGGATTTCCAAGGCCCTTGGTTGGAACCCTTGCGCGGTACTAACGGTTTGGACTTGAACAAAATCAAGAATGACATTCAGCCTTGGCAAGCTCGCCGCGCGGCTGAGTACATGACTCACGCTCCTTTGGGTTCTTTGAACTCTGTGGGCGGTGTGGCGACTGAAGTTAACTCGTTTAACTTCACTTCTCCTCGTTCTTGGCTGGCCTGTTTCCACTTTGTGATGGGTTTCTTCTTCTTGGTCGGTCACTTGTGGCACGCTGGTCGCGCTCGCGCGGCTGTCGCTGGCTTTGAGAAGGGTATCGATCGCGAAAATGAACCAGTGCTGGCTATGCCAGACTTAGACTAATCGATCGAATTTATTTCTGATTTGATTGTCTAATCGAAAAAAGCTCCTGCCGTTAAGCAGGAGCTTTTTTTGCTCCCATATCTGCTGGAAAAAGCTGCAGATTGTCGATCGACTCTTCTCCGCTCCGGCTAGCTGCAAATCCAATCCTAGACGTAGAAACCCGGTTTCTGAGTTAACCTTTTGAATTCAATGCTGTTTTTTCCCGTAAGCTCGTTCCTCAGCGAGCTTTTGCATCCAGGACTGAGATATTTCGGTGCGACATTCATCGGTGCCGGTGAATCACTCTGCAAGTCTTGAAACTTGACAATTTTAATCCGTTGGGGTATGGAGCTTGCAAGGCAGGCTCTACAAAGTTTATATTTAAAGTACAAAACTTTTAATCCCACACAATTGAAAGTTGCAATGGAAAGTTGCAATTATCGCTACAGGTGCAAAACTAATCGACGCTCGGCATCAGGATATTTATATTTTATTAAATGACTGTCCTTGTCGAATTTTTTAACAGGCACAAAACTTTTTGGCCGCTTACTGTTATTGCTAGGAAAGCAAAAGATTAATAATGGACTCATTAAAGATCGAAAATGTCAAGGTGAGGTTCGATCGAGCAAATTTGCTCGAACGCATCGCCAACCGCATTCGCCGCTCTCTAGAACTACCCGAAATTCTGAGCGCAACAGCAGCAGAAGTTCAATCCTTCTTGGGAACAGACAGAGTAAAAATCTACAAATTTCATAGCGACGGTAGCGGTGAAGTGATTGCCGAATCAATTAACGGCAACCGCTTGCCATCCCTATTGGGTCTGCATTTTCCAGCAGACGATATTCCCCCTCACGCCCGCGAACTGTTCGCGCAAGTACAGGTGCGATCGATCGTCGATCTAGATTCCGGGCAGCTAGGCCAAAGTCCGCGCCGCGAGGCGGTTTCCGCCCAACTGCTGCCCGACGAAATCCGATTTCGCGCGATCGACCCCTGCCACGCTGAATACTTGACTGCACTCGGCGTCAAGGCTTCCTTGGTAGTACCAATTTTTCACGGCGCAGAATTCTGGGGGTTGTTGGTATCTCACCACTCCGAGTCTCGGAGTGTGACAGAAAACGAACTCCAAGGCGTTCAGATGGTGGCAGATCAGCTCGGCGTCGCCATAGCCCAATCAACCCTCCTCGCCCGAGCGAGGGCGAAAGCTCAACGGGAAGCTGCCGTCAACCGCGTCGCCGCCGCCCTTAACTCGCAGCCGGCGATTGAACTCCAAACAGCTTTGGCAGAATCGGTAGCAGCACTAGACGCCGCCGGCGGCAGGCTGTGCATTTTTGCCACGCCATTCATTTCCGACAGCAGCAAGGTTACGAATCTAGTTCCCTATTCGGATAACTCGAATCGGGAACTCACAGTCTACACTTGTGGCTCAGGGCCGAAGATGGGAATTTCGGCAAAATACCCGCAGGTGGAGCAATACAGCGTCTGGCACGAATATTTTAAATCCGGCGAGCAACAGGTTTGGGCAATTCCCGACTTGTACCAAATTAGCAGTTTGAGAAGCCTGCAACCTGCATTTCGATCGACCAAAATTCGCAGCATTTTAATCGTACCGCTCAGAACCCGCCAGCAAATATTCGGTTACTTGACCATTTTTCGAGAAGAATTTGACACCGAAACTCTCTGGGCTAGACAGTTTGATAGCGACGCGCGGCTCGCCCAATCTCGGATATCTTTTGAAGCGTGGAAAGAGTCAAAAACTGCCCAAATTCGCGAATGGAAGGCTGAAGAAATTGAATTGCTCCAAATTTTTTGCAGCAAGTTTTCTAATGCTATTAACCACTACAAACTCGATCGAAAAATAGAAGAACTTAACACAAATTTAGAAAATCAAGTTCAAAAGCGCACTGCTCAACTACAGCAGTTGACCCAACAGCAGCGAGTGCTGTTTGAAGTAGTGGCAAAAATGCGGAAATCCCTCGACTTGAACAAGATTTTTAGCACGATGTCCCAGGAAGTGCGGCGGGCTTTAAATGCAGATAGAGTTGGGGTGTACCGCTTCGATCCCGCATCGGAATTTAACGAGGGCGAATTCGTTGCCGAAGATGTTTTGCCAGATTTTCTGTCAGCAATGGCAGTCAAAGTGAACGATCGCTGTTTTGGAGAAAACTACGCCAATCTCTACTCTCAGGGACGAGTTCACTCAATGTCCGACATCAAACAGGCCGGGCTGCAAGATTGCTATGAGCAACTATTGGAGCAATTTCAGGTCAAAGCTAGTTTAGTTGCACCGGTGATGAAAGGCAAGGACCTTTGGGGGTTGCTGTGCGTGCACCAGTGTTCGGCTCCGCGCAATTGGGAATCTTCCGAAATTAAGTTTGCCACCCAAATTTCTGCTCAGCTAAGCATCGCTTTAGAACAAGCAGATTTGCTCGCTCAGACTCAGCAGCAAGCAGTTGAGTTGCAGCGGGCAGCAGAGCAGGAGCGAATACTGTTTGAGGTAGTTGCTAAGATTCGACAATCTCTCGATTTAGATACAATTTTTAGCACGACAACTACAGAATTGCGGCGGATATTAAAGGCCGATAGAGTTGGCATTTATCGCTTCGATGCTAGTTTAAACTGTAATGAAGGCGAATTTATTACCGAAGATGTTTTGCCGGGTTTTTATTCGGCAATGGATGTAAAAGTTCGCGATAATTTCTTTAGCGAAAACTATGCCCAAAAATATAGTCAGGGACAGATTCAAGTGCTACAAGATGTCGAAAATGCTGGACTTTCGGACTGCCATGTTGCTCTTTTAGCTCAATTTCAAATTAGAGCTCAGGTGATTATGCCGTTGATGAATGGCAGCGAACTTTGGGGCTTGCTGTGCGTGCACCAGTGCGGCAGTTCCCGCAATTGGAACAGTTCGGAAATCCAGTTTGCTACGCAAGTAGCAACTCAGTTGAGCGTAGCATTAGAACAAGCAGATTTGCTTGCTAAAACGAGGCAGCAAACTATCGATTTGCAGTGGGCATCCGAGCAACAGCGGATACTGTTTGAAGTGGTGGCCAAGATTCGAGAATCTCTCGATATCAACGCGATTTTTAAGACTGCCACCCAAGAAGTTTGTCAGTGTATGCAAGTTGATAGAATTGCTGTCTATCAATTTAATCCTGATTGGAGCGGCCATTATGTGGCCGAGTTTGTGAAAGATGGCTGGATAAAATTGGTAGGGGAAGGTATCAGTACGGTTTGGCAAGATACTTATTTGCAGGAAAACCGAGGCGGCAGGTATGTCAATAATGAAACTCTAGCCGTTGACGATATCTATCAAGTTTGCCACTCGGAGTGTGTTGTCGGTATTTTAGAGCAATTTCAGGTGAAGGCTTATGCGATCGCGCCCATTTTTGTAGGACAAGAACTTTGGGGTTTGCTGACAGCATATCAACATTCTGGAACCCGCTGTTGGGAAAGTTCAGAAGTTAACTTTTTAGCTCAGATTGCCAATCAATTAGGCGTTGCTATCCAACAAGCCGATTTGCTGGCTCAAACCCGACGCCAAGCAGAACAAATCGCTCAAAGTTTAAAGGATTTGCAGCACACTCAAGCTCAATTAATTCAAACTGAAAAAATGTCGGGTTTGGGGCAACTGGTAGCCGGCATTGCTCACGAAATTAACAATCCGGTTAATTTTATTTACGGCAATCTCAATCACGCTAGTGAATATACTGCTAGCTTACTGAGTTTGCTGAAACTTTACCAGCAGCAATATCCCGATTATAGTCCTGAAATAGAGAAATTAATTGAAGATATTGACTTGGAATTTCTGCTAGAAGATTTGCCAAAATTGCTATCGTCAATGAAGGTGGGAGCCGATCGCATCCGTCAAATAGTTCTGTCTTTAAGGAATTTCTCTCGTCTTGACGAAAGTCAAATGAAAGCAGTGGATATTCACGAGGGCATTGACAGCACGCTGTTAATTTTACAGCACAGGCTGAAATCTAATGCGGACAGCGCAAACATTGTGCTAGTGAAAGAATACGGCATTTTGCCTCTAGTTGAGTGTTATGCTGGACAGTTGAATCAGGTGTTTATGAATGTAATTGGGAATGCGATCGATGCTTTGGAATCCCACAAGTTGCTCGCCGGTCAATCTGTAGCTCCTCAAATTAAAATCTCTACTGCTGTCGGTCAACTTAATGGTACTATTCCTAGCGCGGTGATTCGGATTTCTGATAACGGTACGGGAATTTCGGAATCTATGAGAAAACGCATATTTGACCCTTTTTTCACGACTAAGCCAGTGGGGAAAGGTACTGGATTGGGACTGTCAATTAGTTACCAAATTGTGGTAGAGAAACACGGCGGCGGTTTAAAATGCAATTCGGAATTGGGGAAAGGTACTGAGTTTGCGATCGAGATTCCGCTGCGACAGCAGTTATAGTCATTTCAAATAAAAAAGAGACACTATTGAACGCAGTAGTCACAGATAAGTTCATCTAAAGATGTCCCAGGAGGAGCATACATTCTGGCTCGCTTGCTTGGCACTAAAATCGTGTTCAATATCGTTCAGGTCGGGAGAATATTTTGGGAGAAAAAGAACTTGATGCTCCGTTTCCTCTACCAGTTCTCGGATGGCTGTTTTTCGATGAATCGGTGCATTATCCATGATTAATATAGATGGCTCTGTCAGAGAGGGTAATAAATATAAAGATAACCACCCTTCCTGGGGGGGTGACAAAGAGAGCTAAGAGCTAGGCATAATCTGAGTTACAGCCTTCATCCCCCGTTGATAAAAGTGGCGCTTATTCGGGGTTAATTTCATTAACTCTTGAATTTCTCCGGTATATTTGTCTAGGTATGTAACCCATTGTTGGCTATCTAGACCGCTGCCAAAGGTACTCCGCCTCTGATACTTTCTTTTTGATTCTTTAGGACGAACAATATACTTTTTGACTGATTTCATTTTCAGCGTTGTCCCTTGCATAACAGCATTACTATAAGCGAGTGCTATTAATAAAATGAGGGTCATCAGTCGCTTACCTTTTAAGCCTGTTCCCTCTAAATAATAACCTCCACTTTTATAATCTCGAAACATCTCTTCAATTCCCATCCGCTTTTGGTAGGCAGCGATCGCCCTATTGAGAGAGCCTAAATTGGTCAGGATAAACCAACCCTCCTTAACCGATATGCCCCGATATTTTCTTTTCCATTTACAAGCCACATCAAATCCCCCTATCGGTTGAGTCTTTCTGACTTGGACTCCAGGGAAATAGAGAGAAATTCCGGGAACTAATCCTACCTCCTTCAACGGCTTCCAGATTTGAGGTTCGGTTTCGATACAAACAGAGCATTTAAGCCGTAAACAAAAATATACACCTGCCTCCCTGATCCAGTTAGCCAGCTCGACCGAGCAAAATTCCCGGTCTCCTAAAACCACTACTTTATAATCTTTCAAAAGCGGTAAAATTTCTGAGATCGCATCCCTTTGTTCTGCCAAATTACTACTTCCTAGCTTGGGTAACAGAGACCAGGATAAAGGGATAGCTCTCTTCTCCCAAACCAGGCTTACCATGAGTATGTTTATATATCCCCATTGGGTGCGATCGATGACTATTGATAAAGTCTGGCCCACTTGGCAATAGGTGGTTAACCAATAAGTTATCAGGGGATACCAAATCTGGCGTTCCGGTTAATTGAGGTAAATCCAAGAACCTTTGTAATTTCCGACGCCGGCTTTCGGCAGTAATCGGGTAGGGAAACACTCGCGCTAATTGCTCCAACTTAACTTGTCTTTCCGATTGCAGTAGATTGAGCAGGATACTTAATACTAAAAACTGAGTACGAGTTAAGTGTTGCTGGAGATGCGTCTGATAAAATAGAGGTAACATAATTTGTGATAGGTCGTCGGTACTTTGAACGGGCCTATCTTTTTTTACCACAAGTGGGTCAACGCCTTACCTTGTCTAGCTTCTAACGGGGTTGTCACCCCCCCAGCCACCCTTCAAAACCTTCTGCATTGAGGCTGCCCGTAAAAACCATTGGGGCAATTAAGTCCTTTTTTCCTTTCCTTCTTCCGGCTACTAGATTTTCTCTTTTCCCCCGTTTTCCTGACTTTTCACCCCAAATTTTTTTGCCTTTTTTTGACCAGCCATAAGCACAATCTTGAAACTCTTCAAATCCTGACTCATCAATAAAAACCCGACTTTGGCTTCCCGATACTTTAATCAAGTCTCGGAGATATCTGTAGTATTTCATTCTTGCTTCTGGGTTTCTCTCCTGGTAACGAAGTTCTTTTTTTTTTCGAGTAATTTTCATTTCTTTAAGAGCATAAGATATGGCACTTGGTCTTACTCCAAACTTCTTGGCTCTGTCGATTAATCTGGCATCTGGATTCTCTTTTACATCCTTTTCTAAGGCTTTCCAATCTAGTTTTCTCTTACGTCTTTTTACCTTGGTGGCTGTAAGGTCTGTCCGACCCAGCCACCGATATATCGTTGCCCTTCCCACCTGAAAAAGTTCTGCTGCTTGAGCGATACGACCGCCCTTTTCTACATAATCTACTACTCTTTTTCTCAAATCTATACTGTAAGACATTTTCCTAGCAACTTCATTATTTTTATTCATTTTACCTCATTTTTAAATAGTCTCATACTTATTTGAAATGACTATATTAGTCATTAGTCATTAGTAATTAGGACTTGCTGAATAAGTCCGCGATAGCAACAGCAAGATCAACGATCAATTCAAAGCGGTCGCGAATATAAGTTGATATTGCTTGAGATGCCCATACCTATAATTAAAGCTGATCGCCAAGCGGTGAACAGGAGTGGTTTTGAGTTCAAGCTGGGGGGGTGACAAAGAGGCTTAGGATATAGACCGAATAAGGGTTGCAGCCCTCATGCCTTGTTCATAAAAGCGACGTTTAGAAGGAGTTAACTTCATTAACTGTTGCACCTCCAAAGCATATTGTTCTAGATAATCAACCCACTTTTCGGCATCTACGCCAACACCAAATGTACTCCGTCTACGGTATTTTTTCTTGGGTTCTTTGCGACGAGATACATATTTTTGTACCTGCTTTTTTTTCAATTCAGTGCCTTGAAATATTGCCGAACTGTAGGCAAGCGTCATCAGGAGAATCATATTAATAAGTCTGTTTCCTTTGAGGCTAGTCCCTTCAAGATCGTAGCCTCCTTTTTTACAGTCAAGGGAACATTTCTTCAATGCCCATCCGCTGCTTATAAGCATTGATTGCTGCTGGCAATGAACCTAAATCCGTGAGAATAAACCAAGCTTCTTTAACTTGACATTTCCCATAATTTCTTTTCCATTTACAAGCAAGCTCAAATCCGGTGGCAGGTCGAGTTTTTCTCACTCTTTTTCCTTGAACATACAAAGATGTTCCTGGTACTATTCCTAATTCATCTAACCTTCGCCAAATTAAATTTTTCATTTCGATACAATGATTCTTTTTTAGTCTCAAGCAAAACGACACACCCTTTGATTTAAGCCAGTTTCCTAAATCAACAGAACAAAATTCCCGGTCTCCTAAAACGATAACTTTATATTCTGAAAATCCTGGTAAAATCTGCTCTAAATTTGTAGTTTGTTCCTCCAAGTTACTGTTTCCTAATTTTGGCAACAGCGACCAGTATAATGGAATTGCTCTTTTTTCCCAGATTAGGCTAACCATAAAAAGATTAATGCGCCCCCATTGACTGCGGTCAATTGCGATTGATAAACGAGTACCAACACGACAATAAGTTGTCAACCAATAAGTAATTAATGGGAACCAAATTAATGAAATAGTTAAGTGTGGCAAATCCAAAAATCTTTGTAACTTACGTCGCCGACGCTCGACGCTCGACGCTGGGTGCATCTCACTTTGGCACATACATCAAATTGAAAGTTGACCGTTGAGATAAGCACAGCGAAGAGCAAGCATAGAGGAAACGTTCTCAATATTCCATTGCGCTCCCGATATTTTTACCCTTAATCCAATGCGTTTTATTGTTGATTCCACTGTTCCAGAACCAATCGAACTTATGGATTCTTCTTTGTAGTATTGGTAATTTACTATTCGGCAGCGATGGGTATCTAAATAATTGCAAAACGTTTTAAATGCTTGACCTTTAAAGTCTTTAAATAAATTTATAACTTCATCAACTTTGCCTTGCCATAACATATTTTCGGCTAATTTCAATCGTTTTATTGAACCCCCTACCTTGTAGAGATTTTCTTTCAGATGATACCAATCTAAGATTTCTTGTCTTTGTTCATTGTCTCCAATTTCTTTAAATATGTTCCAAATTCCGGCATGGCCATCTCCGAGGCAATACATAGGATGTAGTAATTTTTGGCTATTAGTCCAATCAATTAAATCTTGATTATTTTGAAAAAACGCTCCCGCATAAATATTATCTAAACACACGGCTTTATAGTCTTTCCAGTAACAGCTCTCGCCCTTGGTTGCGTTGCGTAGTCTGACTTTACCGCCATCCAATGTAATTTCTTTGACTCCTTGTTGAGATGTAGGCAATTCCAATTCTTGTCTTTTGACTAATCTTTGTAATGTACTGTGAGAAATTTTGATCCCAGTAAATTTTTCCAAATCTTTTTCTGCCATTTGATAAGATTCGTTAGCACTGATTAAAAGACAGCAATTTTCCATCAGGGGACTAAATTGACTGTAAGCTTTTAAGCCAAAATATTTTGCCTGATTATCTGTAATGTCGAGCGATCCGATTATTGATTTTATTTTTCGGGGTTTTCCTGTTTGAATTCCTGATACTGCTGAAAAAAAAAGCTACCTATTTCTGGACCAACCTCTGATAACATTTTCTGACGGACTGCTTTTTCTATACTTTCAAAAGTTTTTAACTCAGTTGGCTCTGTATTTCTGTAAAGAATTTTTGCTACCGCTTTTAAGTGGGCTTTTAGTTGTTGTTGGTCTGAGGGTGTCATTTTATTTACCTCATCTTTATTTGACGATTTTACTAGCTTTTTCATTTTAACTCTTTTTTGACACATTCGCAAAAGTGAGATGCACCCCCGACGCTGAGCTGGTAATTAGAGAGGGAAATACGCGGGAGAGCCGTTCTAATCTGATTTGTTTTTCGGATTGTATCACGGGTAACAAGATTTCAATTAGCTTAAACTGAGCTAACGTTAGTTTTTTGTCTCTCAGGAATGCGGTAGAATGTTGGTATCATTATTTTTTGGATAGGCCAGCGTATAACAATTTTGCTGCCTATCTTTTTTTAGCACACAGTGGCTCCATCCTTACTCCCTCTTTGTTTCAGCCTGGTTGTTACCCCCCCAGGAGTTCAAGACACAAAAAAGCACAAAAAACCCGCCGAAGCCAGGTGGAAAGATTCATCACTAAAAAAGTAATAGCAATCGCAGTTTGGGAAGTATGAGCAAGTTTGGTCATCACGCGAGCCAGACTAAATCTTCGTTTAGCTTGTCCAAACTTTCCCTCAATAGTGTTGCGAATTTTCTCATCAATTGTAGCTTGCTTCTTTTGTTCATTACTTACATGAGCAGGTGGTCTTCCCAAAGGAGGGCCACTAAGTCTAATTCCTTTCTCTTTGCACCAAGCTCGGTTATCTCGCTTTACGATAAATCCCATTTGTGACAAGTTAAGAAAAAGTGCAAATTGTCAAGGGGGTAGACAAAAAAAGGTAAAATAGGATGAAACCTTTACCGGACAAGCAGTTGAGCCATAATTAAACCAGTTGTGAATAGCAAAAAACGAATCAACCGAGATCGTGCAAAGAAAAAAAATAGTCCCCAAGTAGAAAATGAAGCGATTGCGAATCACCTGGAAGATTTATTAATTCCAGCAATGGCGGCCCAAAAAACTTTTTATCGCCAACTAAATTTAAGAGATAGAATTCTAACACTACCATTAATGATGGCAGCAATATTAAGTTTATTATTGCCAAATGTAGCAGGAGTAACAGAATTAACTAGATTATTAAATAGAGAAGGATTTTTATGGTGTGAGCCGTCTGAAATTAGTCAACAAGCATTATCACTCATATTTTTAACTTTTCCCGCAGTTTTATTTGAAAAAGTATTTAAAGAATTACTGCCTCATTTTCGTCGGGAATGGTTGACTAGAAAATCGAGACCATTACCAGATAGTGTACAATTTGCCTTAAAAAACTTTGAAAATATCTGGATAGCTGACGGCTCAACATTAGAAGCATTATTTCGTAAACTAGAAAGTTTATCCGATGTTCCAATTGGTCAATTATCCGGGAAAATGGGAGTAATAATAGACCTAGTAACTCATCTTTCCGAAGAAATTTGGTTTGGGAAAAACCCGAAACAAGCAGATACTAATTGGGAGGAAGACTTACTAAAAACAGTTAAGCCAAAAACCTTGCTGTTATTAGATATAGGCTTCTATCACTTCGCTTTTTGGTCAAAATTAATCGAGCAAGAAATTGGATTTATTACTCGGATTAAGAAAGGTGCATCTTATCAAGTCGAGCGGGTATTAACCAATACTTATGATGTCAAAGACCAGATAATTAGGATAGGTGCAGGGACAAAAAAAACACCAGCGTTGACTATAAGATTAGTACAAATTCGCTCGAAAAATTCCTGGCGTTCTTATCTAACAAGTGTCCAAGAACCCGAAATATTACCCCCTATGTAGTAGCAGATTTATATCAAAGACGCTGGCGAATTGAAGAGGCATTTTGCCTAGTAAAAAGATTACTAAATCTCAGCTATTTATGGACAGGTTCGTTAAACGTAATCAAGAGACCTCTTGCAAAAGTCCCCAATAAGGGCAATAGTGAGGTGATCGAGAGGAAAAACTGATGACTTACGAACAAGTGCAAAGCTTAAAGCCAGAAGCCTTCAAGAGATTCTGTGGCGTTGGGTCTACAACTTTTGCAGAAATGGTGTCAGTTCTAGAACAACAGAAACGCAAGAAACGTAAACCCGGTCGTCCGTCTAAACTGAGCTTAGAAGATCAGGTACTACTGGCATTACAATATTGGCGAGAGTACCGTACCTACTTTCACATTGCTCAAAGCTGGAACATCAATGAATCCACTGCGTTCTGGATCGTGAGGCACGGGCAAGGATACATTGATTCGTTCAGGTCGGTTTAGCTTACCCGGAAAGAAAGCACTGCTGCAACCGGACTCAGTTTTAGAAGTGGTTGTGGTCGATGTGACCGAAAGTCCAGTCGAGCGTCCAAAAAAAAACAACGACAAGTGTTTTCGGGCAAAAAAAAGTATCACACCTTGAAGTCACAACTAGTGGTCAATCAAAAGACGGGAGCAATTATCTGCAGAGCTTCGTGGTAAAGGCAGAAGGCATGACTTTCGCCTATTCAAGAGCAGTAAAGTTAGGCTAGCCAATAAAATTAAGCTTTTAGGCGACAAGGGTTATCAAGGAATTGGGAAACTTCATGCCAATAGTCAGATACCTACTAAAAAGCCCAAAAGCTCTAATTTATCTCAGGTTCAACGGCAGGAAAACCGTACTCTGGCAAGCGAACGTATTATTATTGAACACGTTAATAGGAGGCTGAAAATTTTTCGGATTCTGTCGGAACGTTACCGAAATCGCCGACGCAGATTTGGTTTACGTTTCAACCTGATTGCAGGCATCTATAACTATGAACTCAACCTTTCAGAATGACTTTTGCAAGAGGTCTAAGCTACAAATCTGGGGTACTTGGCTATTTTATGCGATTTTAGTAGATTTAGGAAATGCGGTTGCAGATGAATTAGGAGTGCCAATTGAACCTGTTTCATTAGAAATGATTTATCGGGGGATGTATCATTTTTCTGTGGGCTATCAAAAAGGAATAGCTTCTGACCTAGTTAAGTATTTTGCCGACGATAAAAATCAAGATTTAGGGATTGTTAAGCGACGACGAAAACCTCATGTCAGGCTAATTATTTCTCCTTTCCCTTGAACTCAAAGAAGTCCAGAACAATTTTTTTTTAATAATAAAGGAACAAATGGAGTCATATTTTAATTGGATCAACAGGTAAAAAATGAGTAAAATTACTCATTGACAATAGTGCTTTTAGCTTAACTTGTGAGTAATGGCTTGACCTTGACGGAGTTGGTAGAGGTGTCTTGGCAGCGCCCTTAAGAATGACCCTTTGGTAGTTTCTTAAGAATCCCCGTGCATTTATGCCGGGGAGTGTCAATTAATTGACTTTCACAGATTAGTTTCGCTCTTTTGCAGTTCTTGTTGGAGAGTATTCTTGACACGATCGTACTCACCCTCGATTTGAGCCAATAGGGTTGAGGCTCGATCTAGTTCACCAGAGGTACTCATAACTTCTAACCTGGCACAAAGCTGGGCCAGAGGAGCGGCGCTTAGGTTCGCACTACTGCCTTTGAGGGTATGAGCCACTCGCTTTAGGGTTTGAGTATCCGCCTGGGCGATCGCTAATTTCATAGATTCTAGCAACTTTAGAGATTCCTCCAAGTAGCAGTTCGCCAGCAAGCTCAAAATCTGGGTTGAATCTCGATCGATGCTTCTACAGAAAGCTTGCAATTCAGTGAGGTTAACCGCTGGCACATCAATTTCTGGCTTGTTGCTATCTGATTCCTCCTTTTGGGCCTGCTGCGGTTCCGGATTGGGCGGACACTGACTCAGCGCTTGGATGAGAGCATCTACTCGAATTGGTTTACTGATATAGTCATTCATGCCAGCATCAAGACAAACCTGGCGATCGCCCTGCATAGCATTTGCCGTCATGGCAATAATCCTGGGACGAGTATGAGCCGGCCACTCCTGGCAAATACGACGGCTGGCTTCTAGTCCATCCATCTCTGGCATTTGTACATCCATCAGCACTACATCATAAGGCTGGCGATTCAGGGCTTCCAAAACTTCCAATCCATTGGCAGCAATATCGGCCCGGTATCCCAAACGCTCTAACAGCAGCAGTGCCACCTTTTGATTTACCAGATGATCTTCTGCTAAAAGAATTCGCAGTGGGAGTCTCTGGGCCAGTTTCATATCATCCTCGACAGATCTAGGAAGTTGTTGTTGAACTTTTTTCGGTTGAGCTTGTAGCACATGGATCAGTATTTGATAGAGTTGGGATTGTTTGATGGGTTTGCTTAAACAAGCCGCAAAGTGGGTGGAGAGCGCTGAAGAACCCGCTTCTGGGTAGCCCATTGAAGTCAGCAACACGAGGGGTAAACGGTGGCACTTAGGATGCTGGTGGATGGCTGAGGCGAGTGTGAGGCCGTCCATTTGTGGCATTTGCATATCTAAAATAGCGATATCAAAGGTTTCTCCACTGTCAAGCCAGTTGAGCGCTTCCACAGCCGATGGGGCAGCCAGACTCTGCATCCCCCAAGTCTCTGCTTGCAAGGTCAGAATTTGTCGGTTAGTGGGCTGGTCATCCACGATTAATAAACGCTTGCCAGATAGTTCTGGTAACATTTCCATCGGTTCGGATAACTCAGTAGCAACAGAGGATGCCACAATCGTGAAGTAGAAGGTGGAACCCATTGCGACTCGATGAGGCTTAGCGGGTTGCCATTTTGGTGAAGGGGTTCCTCCGACGTAGCCGGAACTCTCAACCCACATCATGCCGTTCATCATTTCACTCAGTCGCTTACTGATCGCCAGACCTAAACCCGTCCCGCCATACTGCCGAGTCGTCGAAGCATCTACTTGACTAAAAGACTTGAACAGTCGATCGAGGCGGTTGGCTGGAATGCCAATACCTGTGTCTTGAATGGCAAACTGGATTTCATACAAGCTTTCTGGCAAGTTCCCTGGCTCAGAAATCGTTTTGTCAGAATCAACTGCAGAGGCTTGCACCGAAATGGTAACTTCCCCAGTTTCGGTAAACTTAATCGCATTGTTGAGCAAGTTAACTAGAATCTGACGGAGACGGGTGACATCACCCAAAATGAAATTAGGAGTCAGAGGGTGGATCAGGTAGCCCAACTCAATCTCCTTCTCATCTGCTTTAACTGCAAGTTGGTCGATCGCACCTTCTATGCAATCTCTCAAGCTCAAGGGATGCTTTTCTAGCTCTAGTTTGCCCGACTCAATTTTAGAGAAGTCGAGGATGTCGTTGATGATACTCAGGAGGGTATCTCCACTATTGCGAATCGTCTCGATAAAGTCTCGCTGTTGAGCCTTGAGTTCTGTATCCAGCAGCAATCCCGTCATCCCAATAACCGCATTCATCGGAGTGCGGATTTCATGGCTCATCATCGCCAGAAACTCACTTTTGGCTCGGCTCGCTGCTTCTGCTTCCTGTCTAGTTTGCTCTAAAGCAAAGTTTTTCAGAGTTAATTCTTCTCGCTGTCGAGTTTCTTGCTCTAGTAATTTGGCTTGAGCTAAGGCAATTCCTACTTGAGCCGCCACTGATTCTAGCAACTCGACTCGATCGGCAGTCCAATCACGGTAGCGATCGCACTGGTGCAGACAAATGGCACCATTCGGTTCTCCTTGATAAGAGGTACGGATTGCTAATTTGGATTTCAAGTTGAGGCTGCGACAAATTGACTCAGCACAGGTGAGCAATGATTCGCAATAGACATCCGGCGAGGCGATCGCTTCATCCCCAGCCATCAACTGTTTTGCATATGCAGGACTGACCGCCAGAATGTCATGCTCCCGGCTGGGGGCAGATCCGGGTGCTAGATACTCTGCAACAACAGGAAACTGAGGCTGCGGATTGTCGAGGTATGTGCGAATTAAGCAGCGACTGACGCCAAAAGCTTGCCCAATTTGAACAGCCGCCGTTTCAAATATCTGCTGAGCATTGAGGCTTTGACGAATTTCTTGAGTAATTTGCTTCAGCAGTAGGGCTTTTTGCAACTGTCGCTGTAGTGCTTCTTCTGCCTGCTTGCGATCGGTAATATCTTTCATGAAGCAGTGATGCCCCACAAAGACATTTTGCTCGTCGTAAGCAGAGACCATCACCAGTTGTTTGTAGAAGCTGGAGCCATGTTTTCCCATCCCCCTAGCTTCCACTTCGACTCTGCCATCTCTCAACATCTGCTGATAAGCAGCCACCATTTTCTCAATATCTTCAGGATGAACCGTTCTTTGCCAGTCCATCCCTAGCATTTCCTCCGGCTGATAGCCGGTGATGGCGGCATAAGTGCCGTTAACGAAGATATAGCGTCCTTGAGTATCGAGTCGAGAAATGCCTGCCACGGCATTTTCTAGCGCCGCACTCATTTGTTGCAGTTCCGCTTCGGCTCGTTTGCGAGAGCTAATTTCAATCAGAATGCAACCCACCGCTACAGGCTGGTCTGTATCCTTGAAAATGGGGAAGTGAGAAGCTAACCAGTGGCGCTTGATATTCGTTTGGCTTGCTACCTTTCCACTCACTTCCAAGTTGATGGAAGGTTGTGCAGTCGTTAAAACCTCTTGTAACAGTGCATTCATGCCAGGAGCAAGTTCCCCCAAAATATCATCGGTGGTCTTGCCTAAATGAGCCTCCACGGACTGACCATTGATTGCAGCCAGTGCCTCATTGATTTGTAAAAATCGAAACTGTCGATCGTGAATGCAAAGCCCTACTCCTGCCAGGGAAGCTCCTTTAAAGAAAGCATTCAATAATTGCTCTCTGGCTTGAATTTCCTGCTCTAACTTTTTGCGGTTGGTAATATCGCTCTGAGAACCAGTCATACGGACAACTCTGCCCGCTTCATCCGAAAGCGCCTGACCTCGAGCCAAAATCCATTTGTAGCTCCCATCCTTGCAAAGCACTCGATGTTCTGTAATATAAAAGGGAGTTTGGCGCTGAAAGTGATCTTGAATTGCTTGCATCACCCATCCGATATCATCTGGATGAATTCGCTTACTCCATTCATCTAAGTGATTCGGGATTTCATGCTCCTGATAGCCCAACATCTCTTTCCAGCGAGCCGAGAAGAATACTTCATTGGTGTTGACGTTCCAATCCCATACCCCGTCGTTACTACCGCGCAGGGCGAGTTCCCACCGTTGTTCGCTAGCTTGCAAGGCTGCTTCTGCTTGATGCCGTTCGATTTCACTACCAATCCACTGAGCCATCAGTTTCAGTAATTCCACATGGGCAGATTTAAACCTATGTGCACGGGGAGATTTACTAGAAAAGCTGAGGGTACTGTAGACTTGGCCTGCAACTAAAACTCGTGTCCCAATATAAGCTTCCATGCCAAGGGAAAGATCGGCAGGATGGCAACGCGATTTTGAGGTGCCTGTATGTTGGATGGTTAGGGGTTCATCTGTGTCCAAAGTTTCACAGCACAAAGTTTGGTTAATATCAAAGACATCACCTGGTTTCAAGACTCGATCGGGCGATCGCGCCACCATCACCTCATAACGATTATCTTGCACGCGAGCCAAGATGCCACATTCAAGCCCAAACGTCTGACATCCCATGTCAATCAACGCTTGGATGCGCTGCTCAAAATTGAGATTTTGGGTAGCAGTGACTTCATATAAAGCTCGTATTGCCGCCTCTCTTGTTCGTAGTTCAGTTTCGGCTTGTTTGCGTCTCTTAATTTCAGCTTTCAGAGAGCGATTGATTATGGATAATTTTTGCGTTCGTTCTTCAACCCGCTGTTCTAATGTAGCGTTAGCGTGTTTAATCTCCCTAAATTTTTGATTGAGCGCGATCGCCATCAATTGAAAATTGCGAGCAAGCTCATTGATTTCAGTAACAGAGCTATGTTTCCATGCAAATGTTTCTTCTGAAAGCTTATTGGGTAAGTCAGTAGTCGCACGAGCTAAATAGGATAATGGCTTGACCAATCGTTCGCTAACCAGCGTTGCAAACAAAAATGCCAACATTGTGATGACGAGTAGAATACTAAAGTCAGCCTTGTAGCGATTTTGTAAATTTTCTACATAGGGAACTGCTGGAAGTTGTAAGCGTAATTTCCAGTCCAGATCGGAGCCAATCATAAATTCCTGTATATACATAGAATTTTTCCAACGGATCATCGGATTGTTGCCCTTGCTAGGAACCCACTGCTGCAAGGTTCCCTCTAAGGTGCTAGTGCTGCCTTCCTTTGACTCCTGAACACCGGTCAAAAGCTTTTGGTCTGATTGATTGCTGGCAATGACTCGGTTGTTTTCATCGAGCAATGTAATGCCTAGTTGCTGATTGTTTTCCTGGAAAATGTAGAGAGCTTTGATCTTGCTTAATGCTAATGAACCGTGGAGCAGCCCAAGAAAATTACCTTGAAGTTGCAGGGGTACATTCAATCCTACATGAGGTTCGTCTACTAATATATCTTGGTGGATAGGATTCATCCACGGTCTCAACCGCTCTTGAGCCAGGGGAAGTAGAGATTTATGTTCCGTACTTTGTTCCATCAACCGCCGACTGGTTTGATTTAAAGGAGAAGAAGTAGCTACAATTGTTCCCGATGAATCGACCACATAAATTTTGTCGAAATCGGGAAACAAATTCTCGATCAGGCTAATGTTTTGTTGTAGCCGATCGGATGATTTAATCGCTTGATTGGCCGCAGTGGCTTCTTCTGATATGAGCGATATTTCAGCTAATTGTTTCAAAGCTGTGAGGTATCGCTGATGCCATCGAGATATGGCGCTAGCGATAGTTTTTGCGTTTGTTTGTAACTCCGTTTGCACCGTCGTTTGGATTTGACCAACAAAGTATCTACCATCAAAAACTAATAGGATCATTCCTGGAATAAAGACAAAAGCAACCAACAGATGAAAAATAGTTTGTTTTAAAGAAAGGGCGATATGCTTTGAAGGACTAATCCACCGATTAATCGGCGCATACGAAATGATTAAGCTGGCAACTAAGGCATTAAAAATGCCGTTGACTGCTTGTTTGCACATAACGAGGATGGTCTGATTCGCCTCCATGTGCATGATTTGACCGTAGAAAATCCCAACGAGGGGCATTCCAATTAAGAACCAGTAAATCCCATCGAATAAAAGGATATTTGGCTGTTTGCGCTTGCAAAGAAACCCTACAAACAGAGCCTCAATTACCAAAATAATCGTGGCGTATGGATGATGCCAAAGGATATAAGTATAGCTGCCTGCAATTAGACCAGCCAAGCCTCCCCAGCCCCAGCCGAAGTAGTAAGTAATAATCAGTATGGGAATACTACCAAAGAGGAAATCAACCCCAAAGAAAAGAGACAAATTGAAATAGTTGCCCAGAACACCCGCACCAGTGAGAAGGGCGATCGCACCTAACCATCTTTTATTACGCACTGAGCTAGACTCTCCCATAAAATTCTATAATTGCTACTTGCTGAATATGAACTGATTCCGATAAAAAAGCGTCGTAGAGGTACTCTCGTTCTCTCCCTGACAGTTTCCCTGAAGGTCCCAGAACCGATTATTTAGGCTTTCAGACTAAAATCAAGGCTTGCTCGTGCAGGACTTGATTTCTCGCTCGACTTTTTTAATATGGTTCACGAACCAATCTAGCAATTGTTCATTAACCTTAATGGCTAACGAAAGACTCGATCCTTTGGTTTGTAGCTCCTGTCTAACTTCACTCAGTGTTTTAATAAATTTGGTAGGAACCGCTGCATTGTTAGATGCGACGGGGCATTTGTATCTTTGCCTAAAATTTTCTTCAAAGCAGAAGTTTTGTGCTATATACAAGTCTAAAAAATATACAATACCTTTTATTTCTTCCTTTCCACGGTTGGCGAACATGGCATCCACTAAGGTATTGAGTTGATCGATCAATTGTTTATACTGGCGGTAATTTTCTGGAAGACCAATACTTAAGGAATCATTCCCAATGACGAGAGGCATAATGTTTACCCTGATGATTTAACGGGTGGATTCATTAACTCTATGAATCTTGGTACAAAAAGTATTACGACCTTGGGATTTGGCTTGATAAAGTGCTGCATCGGCAGCAGTAATTAAAGTTTCTGGCAAGATCTCTTGGGTAGGAATTAAACTGGTAATACCGAAGCTGAGCGTAATGCAATTATGCGGAGAACTCTTATGGAGTATTGCTAAAGCTTGGATGCGAGCCTGCATTTGCTTGACGATTTGGACGGCTCCCTCAAGCTCTGTGTCCGGTAAAATCACTACAAATTCTTCACCTCCATAACGTGCTACTAAATCTCCAGCTCGATTAATACTGCGATTGAGATCTGCCGCAACTTTCTTTAAACATAGATCCCCTGCTTGGTGTCCGTAAGTATCGTTGTACTGCTTGAACAAATCGATATCACACAAAATCAGTGACAAAGGATTTTGCTCTCTAGTCATGCGTCGCCACTCTTCCTCTAGCTGTTGGTCAAACTGACGGCGATTGGCAATCTGAGTCAAACCGTCAATTGACGCGAGGTATTTTAATTGTCGATTGGCGGCTTCTAGCTGCTGGTAAAGTAGGGTTTGTTGCTGTTGCAAGTGGAATTGCTGAATCAACCGTCGCACTCTCTGTCCCAGAACAGCCCAGTGAATCGGCTTAGTGATATAGTCAGCCGCTCCCGCTGCAAACGCTCGATCGACAGATTCTTTGTCTTCTAAGCTAGTAATCATCAAAATAGGTGGGCGATCGCTCTCAGGATATTCAGATAATTTTTGACAACAAGCAAAGCCATCCATAGTAGGCATCACTGCATCTAGCAGGATCAGGTCTGGATGTACTTCCTCATAAGCTGCTAGCCCTGTCAACCCATCATTAGCTTCCGCCACTCGGTATTTTTCCTTCTGTAAATACAGTCGAAGTTGCAAGCGCATCAAGGCATCGTCATCCACAATGAGAATTAGAGAGGACGGTTCCGTAGATGGATTAGTCGAAATGACTGACTCTTCTAATGATTGATACATATGTCATGGTGTATCTTAAGCTCTGGAAAAATTCTAGCCTAGCATATTTTGAGCTTGGGATGGAAAGTGAAAAATTGACCAATATGTCATAAATTATACACCAGCTAAGCTGTCGCAACAAAATCCTAGGCAGCGTCGGGTTTGTTAAACCAACAGCCCCAGTCTACTTAGAATTTATCGCTTTTTTTCGGAGATATAAAGTCTGCTAAATCAAGCTACAGAAAAGGCTATGGCTTCATTAGAAGATAGCCTTAACAAGGCGGGAAATATGAGCGGTGCCGCTTCAGATGCCCTCCAAAGTGCTATCAATGCTACTGTCAAAGATTGGATTGATTCTCACCCTCTAGTCTTCTGGTTGGTGAATCATCCGTTGGTATTTTTAGAAAGTTTGCTGCTATTTATATTGAGGATTTTAGGTTTTGTTCAGGCTTGAGGTAGCTTGTTTGCAGAAGGATGGTTATTTATTCTGCAAAGCCCGGTAAAATTTATGCAAGGGGTGATGAGTGTCGGCTCTAAATCTGTAAATAATGTCGGTGGAGTGGCTGTAAACTCATTGGTTTCAAAGCAGCCCGAATACAAAAATAATTCAGCTTTACAATTGAGGGGAGTTGAATCAAACAGTTTGGAGTCTCAAGAACGACTTGCTCATATTTTGGCAAGGTTGGAGGCAATTCGACAAGAGCAGAATCAGCTTTTACAAGAGGCGTCGGCTATTTTAGGCAACAAATTTAAGGCAGAGTGAGAAGGTGTGGGGCGATCGCAACTCGTGGTAAATTTAAGACATCCAGGCTTTCCATCAAAGCCAGAGCCATGAAGGCTTGTAGTCGATCGCTCAATACGCCATGCCCGATTCCGAATTTTCCGATGATTTAAAGTGGACGCCAGAAGCCAAGGCGAAGCTGAAAAATATTCCCTATTTTGTCCGGGGACAAGCTCGCGTCCGCATCGAGCAGTTGGCCCGCGAAGCCGAAACCGAAGTCGTCACCGTTGACTTAGTTGAGCAAGCTCGCATCGAGTTTGGGCAATGAAGGATCGAAAGGTACGCTAAAGCTTTAAACTATAAGTTGCCTGATTTTGATGTTCACAGAGCTACTGAGTCACCCGTGCGGAAAATAGTTATTGCTGGCAACTGGAAAATGTACAAAACTAGGACTGAATCCCTAGAGTTTCTTCAAGGATTCATGTCCTGCCTGACGGAAACCCCAGAGGAACGGGAAGTCGTGCTTTGCGTTCCCTTCACTTCCTTGGCTGTCCTGTCGAAAAATTTGCACGGCAGCCGGATCAGACTCGGTGCTCAGAACGTCCACTGGCAAGAGTCTGGAGCTTTTACTGGGGAAATTTCCGGGCCAATGCTGAGTGAACTTGGTGTCCGTTATGTCATCATCGGCCACAGCGAGCGGCGCCAATATTTTGGGGAAACTGACGAAACGGTGAATTTGCGGCTGAAAGCGGCTCAGAAATACGATTTAATTCCGATTCTGTGTGTAGGGGAAACCAAGCAGCAGCGAGATGCAGGCGAAACTGAAGCTCACATTTTTTCTCAGTTGGCAAAAGATTTGGTTGATGTTGACCAAGAAAAGTTAGTCATTGCTTACGAGCCGATTTGGGCGATCGGCACTGGCGATACTTGCGAAACGAAGGAAGCTAACCGAGTTATTGGTTTGATTCGCAGTAAATTGACTAATCCGGGCGTGCCAATTCAGTACGGCGGCTCTGTTAAACCGGAGAATATTGATGAAGTCATGGCTCAGCCTGAGATTGACGGGGTTCTGGTAGGCGGTGCTAGTTTGGAAGCTGCGAGTTTTGCTCGAATTGTCAATTATCAGTAATAGGTAATTGCTAATAGGTAATTGCTAAGTGGTAAGTGGAACAAGGGCAGCGGGAATTAAACAGCTATCGCCTACAATTGTGATGTGCCGTTCAGTGTTTCTCGGCTCGGGAGAATTAACCTATGACTGCGATCGTTAAACCCAAACCAGCCTTAGACGAGTTCCTCAAACTTCCTGAAACTGAACCGGCCTCAGAATTTCTTGAGGGAGAAATCATTCAGAAGCCCATGCCTCAAGGTGAACACAGCGTACTTCAAGGTGAGCTCTGCAAGACTATCAATCAAGTAGCGAAAACTCGGAAAATTGCCAATGCTTTTCCCGAGTTGCGCTGCACTTTTGGCGGCGCATCAATCGTGCCAGATGTAGCAGTATTCCGATGGGAAAGAATTCCTTTTTTGCCGTCTGGTAGAATTGCTAACCGCTTTGACATTAATCCCGACTGGTCGATAGAAATTCTCTCGCCAAACCAAAGCCAAACAAAAGTGCTGAGTAACTTACTGCACTGTTCGCGAAACGGCACTGAGTTGGGGTGGTTACTAGATCCAGAAGAAGAGAGTATTTTGGCGGTATTTTCCGGACAAAAAGTAGAACTGTACAAAGGTGCAGCTCTGTTGCCAATAATTGATAAAATTGAATTAGAATTGACAGTTGAAACTGTTTTTAGCTGGTTAAGTTTTGGTTGAACAGTCCTGGACGCATTAAGACTCAAAGAAACCGAGTTTTTTACAGAATCTGTGGGTGGCAACGAAATATTTTCGTGAAAAAACCCGGTTTCTGGCTACCCGTGCGTCCAGTCAGATATCAAATCCCACGATCGCCATGACAAATAACCCAGAAAAAATTACCATTAGAAATAAAGCTTTCGAGTGGGGAAAACGCACTTATTTAATGGGCGTTTTGAACGTAACCCCTGACAGTTTTAGCGACGGCGGAGATTTCAATACCATAGAATCTGCTTTAGCGCAAGCGGAAAACATGGTAAAATCCGGGGTAGATATTATTGATATTGGCGGTCAATCTACTCGGCCCGGTGCAGCGGAAATATCATTAGCAGAGGAGATCGATCGCGTTATACCTCTCGTACAAATACTGCGACAAAAAGCCGATATTTTTGGCTCAGTTCCTATTTCGGTCGATACTACCAGAGCGCAGGTTGCGAAAGCTGCGGTAGAGGTGGGAGCTGATATCATTAACGATATTTCGGGAGCTACTTTTGACTCGGAAATGCTGTCAACCGTTGCTCAGTTAAAAGTGCCAATAATTTTGATGCACATTCGGGGAACTCCCCAGACGATGCAACAACTCACAGATTATCAGGATTTAATCGGGGAAATTGGGGAATTTTTAGAGAGTCGAATTGCGGCAGCAGTTGCTGCGGGGATTGACAAATCTCAAATAATTCTCGACCCCGGTATTGGCTTTGCTAAGAATTACAGTCAAAACTTAGAAATTCTGCGAGAGTTGCGAAAATTCCGTGTTCTCAACTGTCCGATTTTAGTCGGAGTATCGCGAAAAAGCTTCATCGGTCACATTTTGAATCAGCCAGAAGCGAAACAAAGAGTTTGGGGGACAGCGGCGGCTTGTACAGGTGCGATCGCAAATTTGGCAGATATCTTGCGTGTTCACGATGTCAGAGAAATGCACGATGTTTGTCTGGTTGCCGACGCTATCTTCAGGAATCAGTCTTGAGAAGTGTGAGTATCAATAACTTTCATGTCTCCGCCCTCAGAATGAATCACATCGGGCATAGAACCCATCAGCTCGCCCAAAGCTTCCGTCATGCTTCTCGGGTCCATAAACAGAATTTTGGCATTGTCGCTTTCGCCCAATTTTTGTTGAGCCTCTAAGTATTTTTCGGTTACTAAGTAATTCAAAACTTGCTTGCTATTCGGATGGGAGTCTAAAGCTTCAACTAAGAGCCTCATGTACTCCTTAGTGCCGATCGCCTTATTGACCATTGCTTGCCACTCGCTCTTGGTGGCGCGCTCCAATTCCATAGCTTCTTGCACTCTTTTCGGAGGTGTAATGCTTTGAATTTCCACCCGAATTACTTTGACACCCCAAGTTTCGGTAGCTTCGTCCAACTTTTTGAGTAACTTTTTATTCATGTCATCTCGGGAACCCAAGATGTCTTGCATGGGCAATCGACCAATTTCAGCGCGAAACGTCGTTAAAACTAAGTTGGCGATCGCATTTTCAATTTGATCGATTCCATAATAAGCTTTCTGTAAATTCACAACCCGCCAATACACAACGGCATCGACTTCGAGAGCCACATTATCTCCAGTGATTGCTGACTGAGGTTTAATGTCTAAAACTCTTTCACGGCTTGTGTCCACACAGACGACTTTTTCGACCAGGGGACTGATAAAGTGGAATCCGGGCTTGAGGGTGCGCTTGTATTGACCCAAACGTTCGACTAAAGCTTCATCGCCACCGCTGACTATTTTGACGCTGGAGTTAACAGCGTAGCCGAGGATGAGCGCAAAGAGCATGGTAAGAATAGACTGCCCCATTTCTACTTTCCTGCTAAGGTTGATTGAGAATCGATCGAAATTCTACTCTAATTTAACTCAAAATCTGCCTCACAGTGCTAAGATATCACGACTGTTAATAAGTCCTAACAGTTACTCGTATTCCCTCGGACTCTTGCCTTGGAGTCTTGACTCGGACTTAATGTGCCCGATTTGACGGCAGGATATCAACAACACATTTCCACAAAAATGAAAAACGATCGAAAGTTTCGCTTGTTCAAACCTTTGAGGTGGATCGCCCCAAGCATTTTGGTGGGTGCAGGAGTCTGCAATGCCGCAGCGGCCCAACCGGCACAAGCTGAGACAATCGCCCTGCAAATCTCCCAAAACTTGCAGTCGCAGAACTTGCAGCCCCCGCGCCGAGGCCCTGCTGTTCGGGAAGTTATATCCTACGAGATGAAGGGAGACGAACTCAGGATTTGCAAGCAGGAAGGCAACTCCGAGAAAAAGTGCCAAGTTGTAGGTAAAGGCTACACGGTGGGTTTGAGAACTGCCAACGACCTTTACGGTCAAGGAAATGCTGTCAATGCCGAAGCTTTGTACCGGCAACTAATTGCTCGCTATCCCAAACAAGCGGATGCTTATTACAAGTTGGCAACTATGCTGTCGGGGCAAGGTAAAATGAGCGATGCGATCGTTCTATTCCAAAAAGCAATTGAAGTCAACCCGGAGCACGCCAAAGCTCACAACGATTTAGGCGTGGCGATGGCAAGTCAGGGGCAGTTGCCCGAGGCAATTGTTCAGTGGAGACAAGCGGTTAAAATTAACGATCGATATCCCGATGCTTTAAACAATTTAGGAGTCGGTTTGTACCAGCAAGGAGACAAGGCAAACCAAGCGGAGGCAGTAGCCAGCCTCAAAAAAGCTAAGGAGTTATTTCTCAAGCAAGGCAGAACTCAAGCGGCTAACAGAGTAGATAAAATTTTGGAAGAAATTAATTCCCAGTCGAGCGGTTCCTAAACTCAACCGCCGATCGCACATTGAAAGAAAAAACATCTTTGGCGATCGGCGTCAATCAGGGTTCAGCGGCGGTTAAACAACCCCAAAAACGAGTATTTAAAGCATTTCCTTCAAAACTTGTAAAATCAAATCTCCATCCACCCGATCGCTCACAGCAGCCTCACCCAAGCGCACCGGCAGCACAAACCGCACCTTGCCATCCTGCACCTTCTTATCGAGTTGCAAAGTATGCAAAATTTCCTCAACATCCACACCCGCCGGCAATTTGGCAGGTAAACCCGCTTTTTCAATCAAAGCAGACTGGCGGCGATCGCACTCTCGATCCCACATTCCCAACTCCACAGCCAACCGGCTTGACGCAGCCATGCCGATAGCCACTCCTTCCCCGTGATTGATCGCCTTGTAATTCGTCAAACTTTCCACAGCATGACCGATGGTGTGCCCGTAATTCAAAATCGCCCGCAAACCCGATTCCTTCTCGTCTTTGCTGACCACCTCAGCCTTAGCTTGGCAAGACCTACTCAAAATTTCTGCCAACAAATCCGCCTTCACATAGCGCATTTGATCCAAACGCTTGCAATTCTCCAACTTCCCGAAAAGTTCGGCATCCCAAATCACCCCGTACTTGATGACTTCCGCCATCGCCGAACGAAACTCCCTCGCCGGCAGAGTTTTGAGTACATCCGGGTCAATCAAAACCAAGCGCGGCTGGTGAAAAGCCCCGATTAAATTCTTCCCTAAAGGATGATTGACCCCCGTTTTGCCGCCAATAGAAGCATCAACCATCGCCAGCAGGGAAGTCGGAACTTGCACGACATTAATTCCCCGCAGCCAAGTCGCCGCAGCAAAACCCGTCATATCGCCCACCACCCCGCCGCCCAAAGCCACCATTGTCGAGGAACGTTCTAAACGGTTTGCCAAAGCCGCACCGTAAATCTTCTGCACCGAATTTAAAGTTTTGTACTGTTCTCCCGGTGGTAAAATACAGCTACTGACTTCCAGACCGGCCGATTCGAGGGCTGCTGTTGCTCTTTCGCCGTACTGCCGAAAAATCGACTGATTCGACACCAGCAGCACTTTTTTGCCCAAACTGAGATCGCCCATCAGACTGCCGAGTTCGTCTAAACCGCCCGATCGCACGCAAATATTGTAAGATTGTGGGCCCAAGTCAACTTTAATTATGGATTGCATATTTATCTAATTTAGATATTAGATTTTAGATTATAGTTCTTATAGGTCTTTTTATTGATTGTTTTGGAGAAATTGCAATGACTCTTAGCGGAGCAATAACTTATTTTGGGATTTTTGGCGGCGCGATCGGCTTGGCGACAGTGCTGATGTTTGGTCTGCGGGCTGTCAAACTCATCTAATTCGCCTGCTTTGTGACTTGGAACTCAGAGATTGAAACCTCTGGTAAAAGTATTAATCGTGCGAAGTCTTTGCGCCCAAAAAATATCTGATTAAACTTAGAGATTTTGCGCGCAAATGCTTCGGTCGATAGAACCTGAGATTAAAATTAGGAATGAGAATTAAATAACTTATACCAATTTAATATGAAGCTGCATAGAATAGGGCTTCAAGAATAAACTTGTAAGATGACAACGAACTAATTTGCGAGCGGAGTGATTTTTTCAAGAACTTGTTTCAATCGCTCTCGTAATTGCTCAAGTGTTGTAAAAACCTCTCCAACAAGTTCCTTTTTGATATATTCCCAGACTCTTTCAATTGGATTAAGTTCTGGACTATGTGAAGGTTGACAGACAGGAATTAAATTTTCTGGCACTGAGAGAGTTCATTAGTGGTATGAGCACCCGCTCTATCCATGTGAATGATGGCTATATCTTCACCCAATTGTAGAGAAAGAGCGTTAATAAATTTCTGAAAATCTTCTCCGTTAAGCGAGCGCGTATTCTTGGCAAAAATGCCAGCCACTCAATGCTTCGACTACCCCATACAACCAAAAATTTTCACGTTTCCATAGTAGGGGAGCAACTGGTTTTACACCCCTGGCTGTAATTAATTTTCCTGTCAATGTTTTTAATCCCAACCGGGTTTCATCTTCCGACAAATATCGTAGCCTTTTACCCTTGCCAAAATATTTTTGAAACGTCAATACTGCTGGAATGATGTTTTTTTAAAAAGCTCCACTGCTTGTAAGTCCTGTAAAGCACTTTGCGGACGTGGCACTGTCAGTGAGAGCTTGGAGACGATAATGTACCCAGGCATAGACTGTTGCATAAGTCAGTTCTAAATTATACTCTGTTTTTAACCATTCCACAATTTCCCCGTAGCTTTTGAAAGGCGTTCCTGTTGCCAAGCGTTCTTTAAGTCCTGAAGCGTGCCTCAACAGTCAAGTGTGGTACTTGTCCGGGGGCTTTTTTTACCAACAATAATTCTGAATCAGGCAACAAGTTGCTTAGACATTCCATTCAATTATTAATTCACTATCTAAATTTTGGAGATGTTCCAATTCCCTATCAAAATCAAAAAAATTATTTGGTCGTGTCCGATCGCCGGCGTTGCTTAGTCATACCTTAATTCAGCAACGCCGGATTTGGGATTGAAGAATCAAATCCGTTGACATCGGAATTATTAATCTTTCTGTTCTATTCCTCTGCGCCCATTAGTGACAAGTTAAGACTTGATTGCATTTGTCAATCAGTAATATTACTCAAAAAAACTGCTTTTTTAGGAGTGGAAAATTCACGATTTAAGAGGGAGTAGGTATAAATATCACCCTCGGCACGATCGCACGATCGCCCAAATCTCAGTTTTGGGCCCAAAATCCGAGTAAATATTGAGCATAATTGCTGATTGACAAATGCTTTCTTAGCTTAACTTGTTACCAATGCTCTGCGCCTGCGTAGCGGCCTCTGCGCTTAAGTCATTCCGAAACAACCGTAAACGATATCAAACGTTCTGCAATGGCGTCGCCAACGCGCAAAGCATTCGCCATAATCGTCAGTGTCGGGTTGACTCCAGAATTGGAGGGGAAAAAGCTACCATCAACGACATAAAGGTTATCGACATCGTGGGTGCGGCAGTTGAGGTCTAATACTGAGGTTTTGGGGTCGCTACCAAAGCAGCAGGTGCCGCATTGATGCCCCACAGCTTGCAAAGGAATGTTATTGCGGGGATAGAGGCTAAACGGGATGACGTGCATGGCATTTCGCTCGATCGACTTTAGCACCGATGTCCAGCGATGAACCAGGCGATCTGCAGCTTCAGTATTATTCAGGGTGTAATCCACGTGTAACTTGTCACCGACAACACGCACGCGATTGTTAGGGTCGGGCAAATCCTCGGTTTGCAACCACCACCCCACGGATCGTTCAGCCATCAGGTGAAGTTCAAAGCCTGGAATCAATTTCACGTAGGGTGCTAAAAGTGGGGGCGCTTCCGCCGGAATCATATCTGGCAGTACATTTCCGCTATTTTGCACCATGCCCATAGGGTAGGGAAAATCCGGTTCGCCCCAGTAGAAGTCGTTAACGGCGATCGTCTTTTGAAAGTTGGCTCGGTTGGGTTCAGTATGAATTGATAATAGTGCGATCGCCTGATGCTTCATAAAATTGCGTCCCACTCGATCGGAACTGTTCGCCAGTCCGTGAGGATGCTTGTCATTAGCCGATCGCAACAGCAAGGCAGCCGAGTTGATCGCCCCGCAAGCCACTACGACAATATCAGCAGAGAACTGATACAACTCGCCGTTAACATCTGTTTCAACGGCGGTAACATCTCGCCCCGACGGGCTAGTGTGTAGCTTGAGAACTTTGGCATTTGCGAGCAGCGTTACATTAGAGTACGCCTCGCGGGTAGGACGAATGGCATTAACCTCGGCATCAGCTTTGGCACCCACCAGACAGGGATAGCCGTCAAAGGTATCGCAGCGAATGCAGGGACTTTTGGTGCGATCGCTCTCGTTCAACTTCAGTCCCAACGGTAGATGAAACGGGTAGTAGCCCAGCTTGTGGATGCCATCGGTCAGCGTCTGCATATCCGGCTCATGACTCACCGCAGGATAGGGATAGGGCTCACTGCAAGGCGGTTCCGTGGGGTCTTTGCCTCGCTCTCCATGCACGTCGTACAGCTTTTCTGCCTGAGTGTAATAAGGCTCAAAGTCTTGATACTTGAGTTCCCACTCTGGGGAAATACCGCCCTTGTGGATTACCTGCTCAAAATCTCGCTCTCGCAGTCGTAGCAACGCTGCCCCATACAGTTTAGTATTTCCACCCACCCAGTAGCCCGTCTGCGGACGAAATGCCTTACCGTCTTTGTCGTACCAGTGTTCGTCAGTGTGATAGCGTTCCTTTTGGTAAACTTCCTTAGCGCTCCAGTTGTCTTTTTCACGAGGTAGAAAATCACCTCTCTCCAGCACTAAAATTTTTTGACCGGTAGATGCCAAGCGGTGAGCTAATGTGCCTCCACCTGCTCCTGTCCCGATTATGATGACATCATAGTGAGTTGTTGTCATTTTCATGGCAATTTTTGCGGAAGTGATTCTCAGTTTATTTATTTAAGACTGACGCAACTAATCCAATTAGTAAGGTTCATCAGAGGTCAGAATCTTGATTGTATCCCTAATTTTTGGCATGACATTTTGCTTGAAATTACTGTAAGCGATCGACAAAGCTGTAATAATATCTCTTGCGATAGATTCTTGGCTCCAGGTTATCGTTTTAAACTCAATTAAGTCCTCTGTCTGATGGCTGAGGATTCAAGTATAACTAACGAAAGACTCTCAGTTTTCATTTTGAGCGCACCTCAATCAAGTTAAATGGCAGGAAATACTCATGCCTGAAACTATCGAAATTTATGACGATCGTCTCCGATCGCTTGTGCGCCCAGCTCCCTCGCTCCAAAAGCTGGCGACCGATGCCGTTCACAGCGAAGGTCCCGTTTACTTCCACGAAGACGACAGCCTGGTGTGGAGCGATGCTCACGGCAACCGACTGTGGCGCTGGAGTGCCGCTGATGGAGCCAGCGTTCTGCGCGACCCGTCCGACTATCAAAGTGGGAATTACCGCGACTTGGAGGGTCGTCTGGTTGCGTGTTCGTCAGGTTTACGTGCCATTATCCGACGCGAGTATGAGGGTCAGTGGCAGGTTTTAGTTGACCGTTATCAGGGTAAGCGCCTCAACAGCCCGAACGACCTGGTAGTAAAAAGTGACGGCACAATTTGGTTCACTGACCCGCCCTACGGCATCACTGAGCCAAATCAAGGATATGGCGGCGAACAGGAACAACCGGGATGTTTCGTATACCGCTTTGACCCAGCAACGGGTGAGATCGGTGCGATCGTGACGGACATGGTTCGCCCTAACGGACTCGCTTTCAGTCCCGACGAAAATCTGCTGTACGTATCCGATACCGCTGCCTTCAACATCCCCGACGGGCCTCATCATATCCGCGTGTACGAGGTTGTAAATGGTCGGCGTGTAACCAACGGTCGCGTATTTGCAGCGATCGAGCCGGGTGAACCCGACGGGTTGCGCGTGGACGAGTACGGCAATATCTTTACTAGCTCTCAGGATAGCGTGCAGGTGTATGCACCTGATGGCAGTCGCTTGGGAAAAATTATGGTACCGGAGGTAGTCGCTAACTTGACCTTTGGAGGAGCAGAACGCGATCGCCTGTTTATTGCGGCAGGCACATCATTATATGTTATTGACCTCAATACTCGTGGCGTTCAGCGACCTTAATAGCTTGCTAAGAGCGCCCTACTATGCCAAAGCACAATGCTAGCGCGATCGCAGTTTGCTCAGCATTTACTAGCACAGCTTTAGATTCTTACAGTTCCAGCTTGCAGAAATACAGGTAAGTATTGTAAAACTTCGTTGAGTTTGCAAGCACTTATAAGCAATAGTAGTATGATCTTATCATAGCGGTCGAGTGAAATACGCGCAATCTCAAAAATAAAAGCCTTAAATGCAGTTAACAGAACGACATATCATTAAATCAACGTCACACCGTTTCGCTGAAATTGATGGACTAGCTTTTAAATCCAAGAATCTCTACAATGCCGCCAACTACGTCATTCGTCAGAGTTTTATTTATGGATGGGGCTATGTCAATTACAGCGAAATGAACGGCTTAATGAAGTTTTGTGAAGTATACAAAGCTTTGCCTGCCAAGGTTAGCCAACAAATCTTGATGGTGTTGGACAAAAACTGGAAATCTTTCTTTGAGGCAGTTAAAGCTTACAAAACAGATTCCTCTAAATTCACTGGTCGCCCAAAACTGCCGAAATACAAAGATCAAACTAAAGGGCGAAACATTCTCGTTTATACAATTCAAGCAATTAGCAGCAAACAGTTGAAAAAGGGAATCATTAAACTTTCGGGGACTGACCTTTCGATCAAAACTAAAATTAATCCCGATCGAATTTGCCAAGTCAGATTAGTTCCCAAATGCGATTGCTATGTAATTGAGGTGATTTATGATGAACCAGAGTCCACCTTTAGTGGTGACAAATTTGTAGCTAGCATTGATTTAGGACTGGATAATTTAGCGGCGCTAACTTCAAGTCAACCGGGGTTTACCCCACTGTTGGTTAACGGGCGACCGTTGAAATCTATCAACCAGTTCTACAACAAGCGCAAAGCCAAGTTGCAATCTCAGTTGAAAGGAAATCGCAGAACCTCATGTCGCATTCAGCGCTTAACTCGCTGTCGCAACCAAAAAGTTGATAATTACTTGCACCATGCCAGTCGCCTAGTTGTTGACCTTTTGAGAGCCAAACAGATTGGGACGCTAGTAATCGGTAAAAACGCACAATGGAAAACCGAGATCGATCTAGGGAAGCAAACTAACCAAAACTTTGTCAGCATTCCTCACGCTCGATTAATCGAGATGTTGGATTACAAAGCTCGACTGGTTGGAATCGAAGTAATTGTACAAGAAGAGTCCTACACGTCGCGAGCGAACTTCCTGGGTTTAGACCCAATCCCAGTTTACGGAAAAACTGATAAAGACCCCGTTTTCACGGGCAAGCGAATTAAACGAGGTTTGTACAAAACATCAATTGGTCAATTAATCAATTCTGATGTTAACGGTTCGTACAATATCCTCAGAAAAGCAATCCCAAATGCCTTTAGCAATGGGATAGGGAGCTGCGTAGTTGGGCCAATGCGGGTCAATCCGCTCAAAGTAAAAGTGAAAGGGGCGGGGCTTGAAGCCTCCCATGTCTATAAATGACTATACTTTTACCAGCTATCCACACCGTTCATCCAAATTTCAAGGAGAAAAAAATGTCAATCAATAAACAAATTCCGGCAGAGCAATGGGTAGAGTTTTGCGATACGTTTACAAATGGTAACAAGGGACGTTTGATTGTGCTGGAAGCGATCGATCCGGAACTTGGGGCTCAAACCCCTGTTAAAGATCAGCCACTATGGTCGTTGGTCTACGATCCGGTCGGTAAAGGGAATGACTTAACCATTGAGATCGGACGTAATGAAGTTACCTACGGTCATACAATTGATGTTCCCAATGACTTGTGGCAAGAACAAGACGATAACGGCAAGGTTATTGCTTTACAAATTAAAGCCGAGGGTGGAAGTCAAACGATTGTGCGGCTGCTCTAAGTTGCGAATTCTACATCATATTATCTCCGTTTGATGAGGAATGGTATCTGATGAAGTTCTGTAGGGGCGGGTTCACCGATATCTTTGATAAGTATAAACAAATTCTCTAAACCCGCCCCGCCTATACAATTGGGATGCAACGGGATTTGATATCATTTAAGTCTCTCGATCAAACAGGTAGTTTTTATCTCAATCGTGACTAGACTTATGTAAGAGGAAAGACGCGATCGGAAAATAACTGTCTTGCCGCTGAGCTTGTTCCGCCAGCATTATTTGTAACACAACCAAATTTAGACACGAAGAGTCAAACCTGATAATGATTTACAAATTTGTTTTTGGCTTGGCAGTCAGTTTTCTATTAACTACTAACATTTCATCTAATCTACCAGAGCTAGGTCTCAACCTATTCAGTTCGCTTAATACTGTTTTCCCCGCCGGACTTCAAGGCGTAATGCTTTTACTATTAAGAGTTAGTGTCGGTATATTGTTCCTACTGCACGGCTATCCTAAAATAACGCATCTTCGACAGTGGGCTGATTCTTTGAAAATGCCTATATTTCTTTGCTTTCTATCAGCAGCATCGATGTTGGGCGGCGGAATTTGCCTAATTTTGGGATTGCTTACACTTTTGGCGAGCTTACCAATTCTGGGTTCAATGGTGTTTGCGGCCTATTTACACATCTCCCAAGGTAAGCCTTTTGTGGCTCGCGATCCCTATTTAATTCCTGAAGAACAGTATCAGGGGCCTTTAGGAAAAGGCGAACCGCCGAGTTGGGAAAAGGCGTTTATGTACTGTGTAATGTTGATGGCGATCGCGGTTTTCGGTCCAGGTGCGTATTCGCTGGACGCTCTGATTTTTGGACGGTGAACCCAGGCTTACTTCTCAGATGGATTCTATGTCAAGCTTTTTCAACTAATCATTGCTAAACAATACAGCATTTTTTAGGTAAGTGAGGTACATAGCAAAGATAGAGGACACGGCAGTGCCGTTTCCCTACAGCGATCGATCGCTTGATCGGTGTACTTTATCAACGTGGATCTGCTGTACGTTAAAAACTTTTTTGTCTCATTACTTGTATCAAAAAGATTAAGGATCGCGAATTAAATAACTTACAATTTTAATTATTATTGTGGGATGGGCGTCCCGCCCGTCCAAAAAGGACGGGCGGGACGCCCATCCCACTTTCAAGAGTGGAAGTTATTTAATTCTCATTCCTAAGCCGAAACCAGTTAATTTAATTTAAAGAGGTAGCCTAGTAATGCCATCTGGCGATCGACAATCTCTTAACTGGCTGTTGCAGCCCTTTGTGCTCAAGCCCGGTAAACCTGACATCCTCTACGGCTTGCGTACCCTTTTGGCGGTGAGCGGGCCCATTGCAGTTGGCTTCATTGCAGGTCATCCGGCTGCAAGTACGATCGCGGTGATGGGAGCCATGTTTGTTGGCATGGTCGATGCGGGTGGAGCCTACCGTCAAAAAGCAACTGTCATGCTCGCAGCAACCACAGGCGTTACTGTCGCCTTGCTAATGGCGAATCTGGTTAGCAGTACCCTGTGGCTAGCTATTCCAGCCACTTTCTTAGTGATGTTCATCGCTGGCTTAGCTGGTCTGTTTGGTACTACCGTCGCGACGGTTAGCCTGGTTACATCAATTATGTTTATCGTCTCGCTAGCCAAATTCGCTTCGTTCCCAGATTTATCTACTGTTTTTCTGCAATGTGCGCTGTGCCTAGCTGGAGGTGTCTGGGCAATGGTGCTATCTCTAGGATTGTGGGTGCTGCGCCCTTACACACCTGCGATCGAGGCAGCCAGCAGTTGTTATGCCACATTGAGCAAATTTTTGCGAATGGCAAGCGAGATACCCTTAACTCTGGAGGAGCGTCGGAAGTGGAGAGAGCAATTCTTACAAGCTCAAGACAGCGTAATACAGAATTTGACCTCTGCCCGGAGTGTTTGGGGCGCTGTGTGGACGGGCCGAGAAAGTGCTGATTTGCGGGGCAATCAGTTACTCGTTTTAATTGAGGATGTCAACCAAATTACTAATTCAGTTGTAGCACTGGTGGAACTGTTAGCGATCGCCTCCTCTCGTCCCCTATTCCAGCAGTTACACAGAGAAATCCAGCAAGTGATGGAACAATCGGCAACGGCTGTGCAAATCTTGTCAGAATCCCTCGCCAAAGGAAAGAATGTTGTTGGCTTGGGAGATATGGATCGGGCGATCGAGGCACTAGAATACCAGTGGCAAGTCCTGCACTCTCAAACCCTGAATCAAGCTAGTGTCGATCGGACAGATGACTATGCTGACTTAGTGAGTCTTGGCAAAATTGTAGCTAGTCTGAAAGCGCTAGCAGAACAAATTCATACCGATGCGGAAATTGCCACAGATTTACAGCGGGGAGAAAGACGCAGCATCGCCCAGCTAAACATTTATCCCCCGATACAGCCACAGCGTTCTTCGATCGTTGACACGCTGCGGAATAATCTCACCTTTAATTCTGTTATTTTTCGTCACGCTTTGCGGCTGGCGCTAATAGTAACAACTGCCGAATTAGTAGCTTTTCTATTGCAAGAACCCACAGGTTATTGGATAACGCTCACTGCTGTAGCTGCCCTAAAGCCTAATTTTGGCGGTACTTCTCAGGCAACTGTGCAACGGGTGATTGGAACCACATTAGGGGGCATCTTTGGGATTGCCCTGGTCATACTTATCCACAATCCAGTGGCGATATTAGTCTGTCTTCTGATACTTTTAGTCACTGCTATGTCGGTGCGATCGCTAAGCTACGGCATCTTTATCACCCTCCTCACTCCCGCAGTCATATTGCTACTCAACGTGACAAGTAAAGGCGGCTGGGAGATTGGAGTATTACGCATTGTCGATAGCTTAATTGGAGGCATTTTAGCATTACTAGGTAGCTATTTGTTATTCCCCAGTTGGGAGCGATCGCAACTTCCGGCAAAACTAACAACAACTATTCGCTCTAATCTCGCGTACTTTCAACAGGTTGCAGCTAGCTACATCAACCCCGAACAAAAGTGCTCGACTGAAACTATCAGAAACCTGCGTCATCAAGCGGCATTAGAGAATGCAAATGCTGCTGCTGCGGCTCAAAGGTTATTCAGCGAACCCCGTCACGTTCAAGGAGAAGTAGAACCGATCGCGATGCTAATACTCTACATTCGTGCCTTTTTCAGCTCTGTCACAACTTTAGCAGAACATCAGCAGAAATTTAGCGGAGAGTACCAATTTGCAGATTTCCAGCGATTTACCGATGCGATTGTCCAAATTTTAGAGAACTTAGCAAATGCGCTGGAACAGGGACACCCACCTCTAGCTTTACCGGATCTAGATATTTATATCGAAGCCATTCACAGCGATCTCGAACAGTTACATCTCACTAGGATATCAGAGTTGGCTACAAATCCAAGTTCTGTAACGTCAACGAGGCAAGCTGTTAGAGAACAAACTCCTGTTTCAACACAACTAGATCGAATTGCCCATGAAATGAAATGTCTGCATTGTGCGATCGAGCGTCTGCAAAAATCTTTGGATGAGAGTTCAACTAAATAACCAAATACTTTAAAAATATTTGACGGCTTTTGCTAGTTAGGAATTATGTTTAACGGTTATTCCGCAATCAGCAATACACCATGTCCGTCAGCGTCTTTGATTAAACAACCTTGGCGATAAGGACAGCAGCTTTCTGTAAACTCCACAACCCGCGACGACACAAACTCAATCCCATTCTGCCGCAAAATCTCCACAGCTTGCTCAATGTCGTTGACAACTAGCTCAATTTGCATATTGGCAATATCGCAACTTCTCCAGTCACTCGGCATGGGACGACTATTTGGAGGTACGAGATAGTCTAGCAGTTCAATACCTAAACCGCCTCGATCGGGTCGCAGTGCTGTAATTTGGACTTCAACTTCTTCTGGTAAATTATCGAGTCTAGCTTGCGTTTCACCTTGGTTGAAACTGCCACCCTCAACCTGCATTCCCAGCAAGTCGCGGTAAAATTTTAGACTCTGTTCAGTGTTGCTAATCGCGATCGCACTGTGGTCGATTCCGAGAAACAAGCGATCGCCCTGCTGATGCCACTTCTCTTGCCCTTTATCAGGAGGAAACCAAATTAACTCTAAAGGGTGGCGATCGCAGTCTTTGAACTTGAAGGCTCGTACACCAGCAGATGCTTTATTCTCAGGCGGTATCGTCTGCGGTTCAACTGAAATTGGGTCAATTGGAAACGATCGCAAATGAGCGTAAGCCCGATCCATATCACTAACTGCGATCGCCAAATGTTGAAACCACAAATCATTACTTCGCGAATCCCTGGGAATCGGTTTTCCCTCAATATTGAGGTACTGCATCAGCTCAATCAGTTCATCTCCAAGCTGCAAGGTGACAATGCGAATTGTTGCCTCAGCCACGCCTGCTAAGTCGCTGTAACCCTCTGTTTCCACCGTGATGTCTGAAACTGGTTTAAACCCTAGTGCTTGCGTATAGAAATCCTGAGAGCGATCGGCATCACTCACGGTTAATCCAATAGCACGAATTCGCTGTACTTGAATGGGATTCCACATAATAATTTTGGGCGTTGCTGAAGACGGGTATGATATCAATTCCGGTTAGATCGGAATGATTAAACCACAGAGGGCACAGAGGACACAGAGAAAGAGAAGAGAGAGATAATAATTCCGATGTTAACGGATTTGATAGGAATTCAAGATTTCCCAATTGCTATAAGCCCCGGTAGGGTGAGTTTTGTAACTAAAGCGAAAAGTTGATTCATACGCCAGAATCAGCAATGCCAAATTTTGAGCTTATCGAAAGCGGCAAGCCTGCGCGATCGTCGGCGTTTCTTCAAGTTGCACAATCATCAAAACTGCGGGCACATCGCCGACTGTGCCAGAAAGATGTCCTTTCTGTCCCTGCGCGTTCGCTTTCGTATTCTGGTCTTCTCCAAAGGAAATTTCACCAACACCCATTTCTACTCGTTGCCCGTCCATCGTCTCTACAAACCAGCGTCCCGATAGCGGAATAATCCACTGGGGTTTCGGATTTTCATGCCAAGTGCCAATCCAGCCCACAGGTTGCACCGTAAAGACGACGGTAGCGCCGACTTGCTGCATCTGTTCGAGCCACTGAGGAGAGGCAGGTGGTGAAATGCTCTTGAGAGTGAAGTCTTGAATTTGGCAGCGGGACTGGTGGCTGATACCGTCTTCGTCAGTCCAGACGTGCCAATAGTCGATCGTCGGGGGTATTGGATGTTCGCGATCGCTCGATCGCGATTCTATTTGTCCGTGGGATGAAGGATGAGTCATAAAAATAAATTTCCTAAGACTTACGGGTTGACTAAAAACATTATCTATGTGTTCTAGATGGTACATCACTGCTCAGATTCGCCAAAATATGCTCGCGGACAACTAAAGTGAGTAGTTATTTATTAATTGCTATAACTGTCTTTGCCCGAGTATGTGAGATAAGCAACAAAACCAACAATCAGAATAGTTAAGACAATGCTGATCTGCCCCGTACCAAAACCTACTCCACCAAGATCCTGAGATTTACCGATCCAATCTGCGAAGGAAGCGCCCAATGGTCTAGTCAAGATATATGCGAGCCAAAAAGCCCCTACCTCATTAAGTCCCGATCGCCAGTACGCGATCGCTGGTAGAGCAAATAACAAGGCAAACAATACACCTGATGTGAAGTACCCCAAACCCCAAGTTGATGCTGTCATATCACCTGCGGCTGTGCCAAGCGCGAATGTAGCCATAACGGTTGCCCAGTAAAATAACTCGCGGCGAAGTGTGTAAATATGATTAATCGATAAAGTCTTCTCGCTCATATACCAAACTGCAAAAATAATACTAAGTACGATGGAAAATCCTACAGTCGATAGGAGATACGAAACACCTAATACAACATGGATAGCATCAGCAGCCATTGTTCCGAATATAGCGACCATACTAATAGCTAACCAATAGACCCAGGGAATATATTTCCGTACTGAAAACTGTATTGCTAAAGCAATCACTAATCCACTTCCCCCCAGAGCGACCGCAAAAATTGGGTTCAGCTCATGGGCTAGGTAATCTGAAGTTGTTTCGCCCATTCCCGTAGTCAGCAACTTGATAATCCAGAAAAAGATCGTAACTTCTGGCAGCTTTTTGATCGTGCCATGCTGTGCAGATTGTTCTGTACTGTTTGGTTTTGGCTTCATATCTGGGTGGATTTTAGTTGCGGCTTTACTCAATATACAGCACTTGGCGCGACCGAGATGTACAGCAACTTATACCTCTGTGAATCCTTTTTCTAGTTTACTTTGACTTGTGTGTACGCGGTAGCCTTGGCAAGGGGGGACGGCGCAGCCGGGGGGTAGAGATTTATAATCATAGTTTCAAGAATTGGTATTAGGAGTAGAGAATCATGGTTTATCGTTTACCTGCTGAATCAACTTGGCAATTAGTGCTGTCCATCCGGTTTGGTGACTTGCGCCCAATCCAGCCCCGTTATCGCCGTGAAAGTATTCGTAAAAGAGAATCAAATCGCGCCAGTGAGGATCTTGCTGAAATTTTGCAGTACCACCGTAAACCGGACGCTGCCCATCTTGATTCTGTAAGAAAATAGCGATCGCTCGTTGTTCCAAATAAGCCGCCACCTCCCAGAGATTGAGCATTACTCCTGAACCTGTGGGACACTCTACTTTAAAGTCATCACCTAAGTAGTGATAGAACTTTTGCAAAGATTCAATGAGTAGAAAGTTAACTGGAAACCAGACGGGCCCGCGCCAATTAGAGTTACCGCCAAATTGGTTAGAAGTAGATTCAGCAGGCTCATAGTCTACCTGATAGCGAGTGCTATCCCAATCGAAGATAAAGGGACGATCTTGGTGATAGCGGGAAACCGATCGGATACCGTAGGGTGAGAGAAATTCATCCTCATCTAACAATCGTCGCAGTATACGGCGCAGGGCTTCGGGGCTGGTTATGGCAAGCAGGCGGCGAGCGCCTTCTCCCTCAACCGTCATACAAGCAATGTTTGTTGCTAGTTCGGGACGGTTGTTGAGAAACCACTCAATTTTGTCTTTTAACCCCGGTACAATTTCTAACAAATCTGGCTCCATAGTATCAACTGCAAATAGGGGTATCAGTCCCACCATTGACCGTACTTTGATTCGCACGTCCTCTCCGTTGGGTAAGTGCAAGGCATCGTAATAAAAGCCGTCTTCCTCGTCCCAGAGGACAATTTTTTCAGGCCCTACATGATTAATGGCGTTAGCAATGTAGAGGAAGTGTTCAAAAAACTTCAACGTCATATCGCTGTATGTTTCGTCCTCACGGGACAGTTCCAGAGCGATCGCCAGCATATTTAGTGAGAACATACCCATCCATGCCGTACCGTCTGCCTGTTCTAAATAACCCCCCGTTGGTAATGGCTTGCTGCGGTCAAATAGCCCGATGTTATCTAGTCCGAGAAATCCTCCCTGAAACAAGTTTTGCCCTCGCAGGTCTTTGCGGTTCACCCACCAGGTAAAGTAGAGCATCAAGCGGTGAAACATTCGTTCCAAGAATTTGCGATCGCCCGTTCCAACTCGTTTCTGTTCAATTTTGTAAACGCGCCACGCCGCCCATGCTTGTACCGGAGGATTGACATCGCCAAACGCCCACTCGTAAGCGGGTAATTGACCGTTGGGGTGCATGGTGCGATCGCCAGTTAGTAACAGTAATTGCTGCTTGGCAAAGTTTGCATCAATTAATGCCAAAGCAATGCAGTGGAATGCCAAATCCCAGGCAGCAAACCAAGGATATTCCCACTTATCGGGCATGGAAATAATTTCTTCGGTGTAGAGAGTCCACCACTGGGCATTACGCCCAGTGAGGCGTTGACTGGGCGGGGTAGGTTCCGCTGAATCTCCATGCAGCCAAGTACGGACATCATAGTAGTAAAACTGTTTGCTCCACAGCAGTCCGGCAAATGCTTGTCGTTGAACGTTGCGGCAGTCCTCATCTAGACCGGGGGTGAGCGTTTCGTAAAATTCGTCTGCCTCGGTTTGACGCTGGCGGAAGGTATCGGCAAATGCTGCATTAAATGGCGTGTCAGTATATTGGTTGGTGAAGCGAAGTTGAATTACATTCGTCTGTCCCGCCCCAATTTCTAATTGATACCAAGCTGCTGCTTTCGTGCCAACCTGATTCGGATTCACTGCATCCTGGTTGTTGTGAATTACATACTCGTGGAAAGCGTCTTTCACATAAGGCGAGGCATTAGCAACTCCGTAGAGGCGTTGGCTGTTAGTTTCATTTTCTGTAAATAAAAGCCGATGATTCCCTTCGCAAAATAACCAATAATCTCCATATTTCTCAGTGTTCGCCTTAATTACACCATCAGCAACTTTCGATAGCTGTGACTGCGGTTTATTATCCGTCCAGATCCAGGTATTGCGAAACCACAGGGTAGGTAGCACGTCGATGTTGGCAGTTTCCGCGCCCCGATTCGTGATGCTGATGCGAATGCAAATATCGTCTGTAGAGGCTTTGGCGTATTCTGCAACCACATCGAAATAACGATTATCGTCAAACACGCCCGTATCCAATAATTCAAATTCTGGTCGATCCTTGTGGCGATGGGCGTTCTCCTCTACAAGCTGAGTGTAGGGAAATTCCTGTTGCGGATACTTGTACAACCAGCGCATATAGGAATGGGTAGGCGTGTTGTCTAGGTAGAAATAGTATTCTTTGACATCTTCTCCGTGATTTCCTTGTTCGTTGGTCAGCCCAAACAGGCGTTCTTTTAAAATTGGATCGCGCCCGTTCCACACTGCTAGACCAAAGCAGAGTTGACTGTGGCGATCGCACCATCCACCCAGTCCATCTTCACCCCAACGGTAAACGCGCGATCGCGCACGATCGTGAGGAAAATACTCCCAAGCTGAACCGTCAGGTGAATAGTCTTCTCGCACTGTACCCCATTGGCGATCGCTCAAGTAAGAACCCCAACGATACCAAGGTTTATCCGGTTCGCGATTCTCCTCTAAGCGTTGCTGTTCTGCGTTCATCTAGCCCCCCGTCGCAAACCCTGGATACAGAGTCATGCCGCCGTCTACAAATAAAGTTTCACCATTCACATAATCTGAGTCATCCGAGGCAAGCCAAACAGCAGCTTTAGCGATGTCTGTTACATCTCCAACCCGTTTGGCGGGAATGAGTTTTAGTAATTTTGCCTCAGCTTCTGGCGTGTCCCAAGCTGCCTTATTAATTGGGGTTTTAATAGCACCGGGTGCAATGCTGTTGACCCGAATCCTGTGCGGTGCGAGTTCTTGGGCAATACTCTGCATCATCATGTGGATGCCGCCCTTACTGGTAGCGTAGTTGACGTGACCCGCCCAAGGAATTACCTCGTGTACCGAACTCATACAAATGATTTTGCCTGCGGCACTGGAGATATGTGGCTTCACGCCCCGCTTGAGAAACTCTTTTGCCGCTTCGCGGGCGCAGAGAAATTGTCCGGTTAGGTTCACGCCAATCACCAAATTCCAATGGTCGAGAGTCATGTCTACAAAGGCTGAGTCTTTTTGCAATCCGGCGTTGTTTACGAGGATGTCGATCGTGCCAAAGTGCTGGTACATTTGGTCAAACATCGATAAAACTTCCTCTTCTTTGGCGACGTTTGCACCAATGGCGATCGCGTCCCCACCTAGCGATTTAATCTCGCTGACAATCTTCTCTGCTGCTTCCTGTTCAGAATGGTAGTTGACTAAAACAGAAGCACCCGATGCAGCCAAAGCACGGGCGATCGCTTCACCAATACCGGAACTTGCACCCGTTACCAGTGCTTTTTGACCTTTAAGAAGATTAGGGGAATAGCTCATATTTTTTCCTCATCTTGTTTCCTACTTAAGTAAATTTGTACCTAATTAACAACGACTTATCTCATCCTCAAACTATTAGGATCGGCATGGAAGCCAATTGTCACAGTTAAATCAACTTGTAGGGTGCGTCATATCCAAAAAATTGGACACGATCGCTAATTTTATCGCTCTGACGCACCTAATTAATTTAACTAGCAACTTGCGTTAAGCGTCTATTTCTAAGGGTAGAATTTTTTGACACTCGTCGATAACATAAAATTACATATTATTTTAATATTTAAAAAATGTTTTATGTGGTACATAGGAAATTTTAGGTCATTAGTGTGTCAAAAATATGACCAGCGCTCGCCTTAAAACTTTAGAGAGTTGAAAGCCGAATGGCTTTAGAAGGAATGGTTGTTTTTTCGCCTTAGATCAATCTTTAGATAGATATGTTTGTTTAGAATTAGTCTCAATCTGTATTTAGAGAAATCCCTATCAGCTCTCCGCCGGGAGCAAGTCCCGTAAAAAAAGCGATGCCTCTGCCTCTGCCTCTCAATAACGCGAATCTACCTTACCCAGATCCGCTCCATCCCATCATCGTTCATTTCGCGATCGCGATGGTGTTTTTCTCCTTCTTCTGCGACGTGGTGGGCTATTTTACCCGCAATCACCGTTTGTTAGAGGTAAGTTTCTGGAATATGTTTGTTGCTTCAGTCAGTATTTTCCTCGCCGTCATCTTTGGTCAGTTTGAAGCTGGTTTGGCCCAACCTTACGAAGCCGTCAAGCCGACACTGAATTTGCACACAATTACAGGCTGGTCGCTTTCGGCAATTCTTGTCGCAATTACCGCATGGCGATTCGCGATTCGCGCCCGCAATCCGCTGAAGATACCTGTTCCGTATCTAGGTGTAGCAACATTTTTAATTTGTTTAGTATGCTTTCAACAATATTTAGGTACTCAGTTAGTTTGGGTATACGGGCTGCACGTAGAGCCAGTAGTTGAAGCAACAAAAAATGGAGTCTTACAATGAACTCCCAACTTATCGAGCAGTTGTGGTTCAAGCTAGGTGCGAACGGATTACCCTACGAAGTGCCTATTCATCCGCAGCTAGTGCATTTCACTTTGGGTTTATTCATTATTGCCATAATTTTTGATATTGCAGGAACGCTGTTCCGGTTTGAAAAACCAATCCTCAAATTTTTGGCTCTGACTGCTATTCGTTCCAGCTTTTTTGATGTTGGTTGGTACAATCTTTTAGCTAGTGCTGCGATCGCGTTTTTTACTGTCGCGGCGGGCTTTTTTGAGATGATGCTGGCAAACCCACCCACAAATATGAAAAGTGCCTGGGGGTTAGGGGCTGGTACAACGATGCTGTTGCACGGTATCGGCGGGATTTTACTGTTAGCAGCGATCGTTGCCATGACCGTGTGGAGGGGGTTACAGCGCTACCGTTGGCGCAAAGATGCCACGATCCAAGTGCAGTGGAGCTACTTGTTGGTGGGTATTGCCATGTTGGGACTGTTATTTGTTCACGGAACATTAGGAGCGCAGATGGGAGATGAGTTCGGGATACATAATACGGCTGCAGGCTTAATCCGACAAGGTAAAAATCCCAATTTGCTACTCAAATGATACCAAAAAAGCTACTACAAGAAGTGATTTTACAGGGGATGCGATGAGGAAAATTTTCGACGCGCTATTATTAATGGTTTTTATCGCGGTAATTCTGGTAATAGCCCGCTGGATTGGAGACCAAGCATACTCTTGGATGCCTGTTCAGGCAACCGCAGAAGCGGAACGAGTCGATCGCATATTTAGCTTTTTAACCTCCGTGGGAACGTTCATCTTTTTGGCGATCGCAGGCACGATCGGATACTCAATTCTCATCGGTCGCGCGCCCAAGGGAGACTGGAGTCACGGTCATCCTGCCAGAAGCGATGTGAGGCTGGAAATCCTCTGGACTGCCGCCCCTACTGTGCTGGTGTTGTGGCTGGCGCTTCAAAGTTTCAACATTTATCAACAACTAGAGATTGAGGGTCTAAAACCAGTGGTGCATCTGCACCTATTGGCAGAACCTGCTGCTGCTGCAACAGTCAAAAACAACACTCAACCTGTGGCTGAAAATATTGAGGTTGTTGCTAAACAATGGGTTTGGTCTTTCCGCTACCCAAATAATGTTATCAGTAACGAATTACACCTAAAAGTAAATGAACGTACCCGCTTAAATTTGCATTCCCAAGATGTGATTCACGGTTTTTACGTACCTGAATTTCGGTTAAAGCAAGATATCATTCCCAACCGCAACATTGACATTGTGTTAACACCAACTAAAATCGGCAAATTTCACCTGCGCGATTCCCAATTCAGCGGCATCGACTTTGCTTTGATGGTGGCAAATGTATATGTTGATTCAAGTGAAGCTTATAGTCAATGGCTTTCTCAAGCTGCTACCCGTAAATAAAAAATATATGACAAATAACTCTATCGAAATTACTGACGACTCCGAAAATCGCAACAGCGAACCTGATACCAACTGGCGGGAGTATTTCAGCTTTAGCACCGACCATAAAGTGATTGGTGTTCAGTACATGGTGACGACCTTCATTTTCTTTTTGATTGGTGGACTATTCGCGATGATTATTCGCGGCGAACTGCTTACTCCCGAATCAGATTTGGTCGATCGCTCTTTATATAATGGCTTATTCACCTTGCACGGCACGGTGATGATTTTCCTGTGGATTATCCCATTCAATGCTGGCCTTGCCAACTACTTAGTGCCGTTGACGATCGGGGCAAAAGACATGGCGTTTCCGGTTCTGAATGCGATCGCTTTTTGGATAATTCCCCCAGCCGGTATCCTGCTACTATCGAGCTTTTTAGTACAAGGTGGGCCTCCCCAAGCTGGCTGGTGGTCTTACCCGCCAATCAGCCTCCAAAACCCAACCGGTTATCCCATCAACGGCGAATCAATTTGGATACTGAGTGTAATGCTTCTGGGTATCTCATCGATTATGGGGGGAGTCAACTTTATTACTACGATTGTTTGGATGCGGGCACCGGGGATGACGTTTTTTCGGATGCCGATTTTCGTTTGGACAGTTCTCAGCGCCCAGTTGTTGCAACTAATTTGTTTACCTTCCCTGACGGGCGCGATCGTCCTGTTATTTTTCGACCTCACTTTTGGCACAAATTTTTTCAAACCCCTCGAAAATGGCGACCCAATCATCTATCAGCACCTATTTTGGTTCTACTCCCATCCGGCAGTTTACGTGATGGCGCTGCCTGCTTTCGGCATCTTTTCGGAAATTCTACCCGCCTTTTCTCGCAATCCTTTGTTTGGCTATCGATCGGTTGCGATCGCCTCTTTCGGAATTGGTTTAGTCAGCATCTTTGTCTGGGTACACCATATGTTTGCCAGTGCTACACCCAATTGGATGCGGATACTATTTATGGTTTCCTCAATGTTAGTTGGCGTGCCTACTGGTGTCAAAGTATTTGCTTGGACTGCCACCGTTTGGAACGGCAGATTGCATCTTTTAACCCCGATGTTATTTGCCTTGGGAGGTGTAGTCATGTTTGTTTTCGGTGGCATTACTGGCATCATGCTTAGTTCTGTACCGTTTGATATTCATGTCAACAATACCTACTTTGTGGTAGGTCACTTCCATTACGTCGTCCACAATACAATCACAATGGCAATCTTTGCGGCGATTTACTTCTGGTTCCCGAAGATAACCGGGCGGATGTACGCGGAAGGCTGGGGAAAAGTGCATTTCTTTTTAACTTTGATCGGCGCTAATCTTACTTTCTTCTCCATGCACCCATTGGGTTTACAGGGCATGGTACGCCGTGTTTCCTCTTACAATCCAGAGTATCAGGGGTGGAATATTGTTGCTAGCTTGGGGGGCTTTTTGTTGGGGATGTCTACGCTGCCGTTTATTGCCAATATGGTCGGTTCTTTGCTATTAGGTAAAAAAGCACCTGACAATCCCTGGCACGCTACAGGATTGGAGTGGAAAACTTCTTCACCGCCACCGAGGGAGAACTTTGAGGAAATTCCTGTTGTCAATGAGCCACCTTATAACTACAACACCTCTAAAGCGATACCAGAGGCTGCCGTTACTCAAGAATAGATGAGGCGAGAGGGGCTTTGATATCAACTTAACATCAAACATCGATCGCCCCTAGCCCCACTTAATCAGGGGGTAACAAGAAAGAGCATTCAAAGTCCCCCTCCGGCGGGGAATTTAGGGGGATTTAGACTTAAGTAAAAATGATGCAATTACGTTAAAAAACCGGGTTTTTGCGTAAGCCCAAAATCCCCAATCCCAAATCCCAATTCATCGCAGTCATGTCAAATCCTACACATCATCATATAGACGAAAGCCCGATCCGTTTCGAGCGCCTAGTACAGTCCCTGCCTAATTGGTTGCAAAGGTTCTTGCCAATTGGTGGCGGGCTGGCTCACGATCATCATGGTAAAGGGATGTTCGGCGTTACCGTATTCCTACTGTCGGAGAGCCTAATCTTTCTCAGTTTTTTCTTCACCTATATTGCGCTCCGATTGACCCATCCCAATTGGTTGCCACCCGGCGTCAAAGGGCCGGAATTGTCTCAATTTATCATTTTTAATACAGTAGTGCTGCTTTCAAGTAGCTTCGTTATTCAAGCCGCAGAAAACGCCCTCAAGCGCCATAAAATCATTCAATTTCGCTGGCTTTTGGCATTGACTTCTGGGATGGGAATTTACTTTTTAGTTGCTGTGGCGATCGAGTGGAGTAACCTCAACTTCGGGCTGACGGAGGGGCTGATGGGTGCAACATTCTACCTGCTGACAGGCTTCCACGGGCTGCACGTGCTTGCGGGCATTATCTTGCAGTTGCTGATGCTGGCTCGTTCCTTCATTCGGGGCAACTACAATAAAGGTCACTTCGGCGTCAGTGCAAGTACCCTGTTCTGGCACTTCGTTGACGTGATTTGGATTGTCCTATTTTCGCTGATATATCTCTGGCGAACTTAGCAATTTACTATCTCAAGATGGATGGTTGTTTGTTACCAAATCGTATTTAAATATTGCTATATAGCTTTTCTCAGGTAAATTAGGTGATCGCGGGCCTTGGCACAACAGGGCATTTGGTATTGGTGGTTCCTTGTCCCGCTCCGAATAGAATTGCGCGTACCTCATTTTCTTGAAAACCGTTATATTAAGGAGATGAGTTTGCAGATACGGTACTAGGAAGAAAAGCCACTAGGAAGAAAAGCAGATTATGAAATGTTTGTTACCGCTATAACCCCAGGCTTTCTTACCTTTTTCGCTCAAATTCAAGGAGCTTTTTTATGAATTGGCTAGCTCAAAAATTACCAGAAATCATCGCAATTTACTTTCTCGCTGCTGCTGAATCTGTTCAAAAAGATCCGCTAATTGACAAACGCGGAGAAACCATTGTGGACCTTGGCGTTGTCCTCCTGGCGGTTAGTTTAGTGATGGCTGTCAAGATTATTAGCCCGAAAGTTGAACACGCTATTCTGCTTGCTATCTTTCTCAGCTTGGCATTAATTACTTTCTTTTTCATTAAATAGCAGAAGTCGCGTTGCAGCTCCGATTTTCAATTCACTGTCAACTGTCAACTCTCAACTGTACTCTCAATTACTGGAGAAAAATGATTGTATGAACAACCCAATTTATCAGACTGTTATCCTTGGCGGTGGTTTTGCTGGTCTGTTTACAGCTTTGCATCTAGCGCATGAACACTATCCTCGGAGCGTCATCCTAATTGATAGCTCTGAACGCTTTTGTTTTAAGCCTTTACTTTATGAGTATTTTAGTGGCGAGATGGACGCTAATCAGGTTGTACCAACTTTTAAGGAACTGCTTGAGGATAGCGGTATCATTTTTGTGCAAGATACGGTTCAATCGATCGACCTCCATGAACGGGAAGTCAAATTAACTTCCGGGGACTGCTACAACTACAGCAACTTAGTATTAGCTTTAGGTAGCGTTACGGGCTATTTTGGCGTTGAGGGTGCTAAAGAATATGCCTTTGATTTTCGCACCCAAGAAAATGCGATCGCCCTCGATCGCCACCTGCGCGACTGCTTGCAGCGAGCCGTTCAAATCGAAGACCCCGAACAGCGTCGTCGGCTGCTAACTGTAGCTGCGATCGGTGGCGGGCCAAGTGGTGTGGAAATGGCAGCCACTTTAGGCGATTTGCTACCTCATTGGTATGAGGCATTGGGAGGTAATCCTCAAGAAGTCCGGGTGGTACTAATCAATCACGGCAACGAAATTCTCAAGGGTGATATTAACAGTCATTTACGCGAAACTGCCGAGCAAGAATTGCAAAAACGCGCCGTACCAGTAGAGTTAATCGCGGGAGCAGAAGCGACCGCTATTCGTCGAGATTCAGTTGAATACAAGCGCGATGGAAAGTCTGAAATATTATCAGCATCTACCGCGATTTGGACAAGTGGAACTGCTACACATCCACTGATTAAAAACTTGCCGATTCCCGACGAACACCGCGACAAACATGGTCGCTTACACGTTACTCCCACTTTGCAGTTGCCCGATTTCCCAGAAGTTTTTGCAGGTGGTGATTGTGCGGTGGACGTGCAATCATCAACGGTTGAGGGCCACGAGTACAAGCATATCGAGCTGCATCCCGAACTCATATCCTACTCATCTGAACCGCACAAGGATACGAAACCTCTGCCTGCCACAGCCCAAGTAGCCTATCAGCAAGGAGCTGCGATCGCGCATAATCTGAAAGCGATCGCATTAGGACATGAGCCAAAACCAGCTCAAGTTAACCTACGCGGAACCCTCCTCAAACTAGGGTTAGAAAATAGTGCCGCTAACATTTACGACGTTGTTGAAGTGACAGGCGAAGTCGGTCATCTGATTCGCCAAGGCACTTATCTAGAACTATTGCCAACTCCGGTTCATAACTTCAAAGTCACTACAGACTGGCTAAAAGACGAGATATTCCACGAACACATGAATTCTGGTGATGGGGTAAAGCAAGCTGTCCAGGTTGCTCAAGTTGTTGGTGGAGTTGTCGTGGGCGCTATAGTTGCCAAAAAATTGCTGAATATGCTAAGTCATGACGATCGAGACCAGAAATCCCGATCGGGAATCTGAGGGCGCAAGCCCGTAGTTTTTAGCTCTGGGGCTTGGATAAAGCGCGTAACTCATCCCAAGAGTAGTGCCGGGGCAACTCAATCTCCTGGTTATCGGCTCCCAAGTCCAATCCTATGGCCTCGTTTACCTGCTCAGCTACTTCTGCGGTCAGTTCTGCGAGGGCATTTCCGGCGATGCTACCGGCGATCGCCCCCGCCACTGCTCCCAGCGTTGCGCCCGCGCGCCCACCGACTGAACCCCCTATTGCGGCACCGGCAACACCACCGCCTGCTGCACCAAGACTTGTGGCGAGGGGATGGGAAGTAGATTGCTCTGGAGTGGAGTCGGGGTTTTCATGATGCTGTTTGTCGTTCACGATCGTTTTTTCCTTAGCTTAGAACTACAAGACTTGCACTTATGATGACCGGAACCTGCGATCGAAGCGCCGGTAGGGACACGGCAATGCCCATTGGTGTCAAGTTTACGATCGATACCTGTCGGGTACTTTCTTTTTGAATTAAATCTACAAGTTTTTTAACGGCTGCTGCGAAATCTACCAAAAATAATGGAATCCTTAGTGTATAAGGATTCCATCTATCGGAGCGGCGGGATTTGAACCCACGACCCCTACTACCCCAAAGTAGTGCGCTACCAAGCTGCGCTACGCCCCGACAGCTTTAACAGCTTAGCATAGAATCCCCGAAAAAGTCAAAAAACTTTTAAAACTTTTGCGGTCTGCACCAAACTCGGAACCGCAGCCGCCGGCCAAAAACCCTCGCACCTCCTGCCAGCATTCAAGATCAATTGCACGCTGTAAGCTTCGGGATAGCCTTCCACCTGCACCCACAGCAAGTCGCTTTCGGCTTCAATGGCGATTTTTTCCTCGTCCATTAACTCAGAGGCGATTTGACTCATTGTGCCGGCCAATTGCCCCAACAATCGGCAAAAATCGTTCAACTCAGCCTCCGTGAGTTCGATCGCCCAACCGTCGCCAGCCACCAAACCCTGAAACTCCTGCGCCTCCGGGTTCCATCCCAAACGCCACCCAACACCCGTTTTAATTACACGTTCCACCATTAAGGGATTTTAGATTTGAGATTTTGGATTTTAGATTAGTAGGACTTATCTCAATTCCGGTTGCATCGGAATAGTCAAATCCAGTCAACAGTTAACAATCACGGATGGTGCAACCGGAATTCATAGAACTCATCTGCGTTAATCTGTGTTTATCTGCCCTCATCTGCGGTAAAAAAAATATAATTTCTCGGGCCGCAGATGACAAGGGATTCACGCCCATTTACGCAGAGGTCGAGAATAGAGATAGGAATAATTCCGATGCTAACAGATTTGATATTACCCATAAATAGCAAAGAAACCGGGTTTTTTACCATTTTCAAAGGTCGGGATGCAATATTTTCGTAAAAACCCCGGTTTCTGCATTCCTGAGTATTAAGGTGCCAGCAACTTCGCATCTCCGGGCTGGGGTTGAGGTATTGTCGGTGTGTTCGATCGCCCTTGTGGTTTTTCCCCCGCCGCCGGTGTGCGCCCACCCCCGGAATTCTCCGTAAAAACATCAACCAAAGCTTGAACCAAAGCATCCCGCTGTGCTCTATTTAACCTTTGAATAGCCGCGCGATCCTGTTCCATTGGATTCGATCGCAAAACGTCCTTTCCCGGATACACGCTTTCTACCAAATAATCGGGAGTCGCCCCCAGATAGTCAGCTAAACTCAACTTCCAATCAAAGCGGTAATTGGGCGGCCGTCCTTTGACAAATACGTGATATCGAATCAACCGCCCGACTAAAGTATTGGTAGGATCGACTTTTCCTGTTTCCTTAGAAATGTAGTTATTCTCCATCGGGAAATCCGGCAATTTTTCGTACACCAATTTCCACGCATCTTGCACCCTCACTTGCCGCGGCGCAGATTGTTGAGCCACCCGCTGCACTGAGGGCGACTCAGAACTCCGCAGCAGCGAAGGTTCCAAAGCTGACATACTCAGTTCCCCGGATTCTAATACCCAACTCAAAAGCGTGAAAATCGCTACACTCAAAGTAACAAACAGAAAACTTAAGCCCTGCTTTAATCTATTCACGGTTTTGACAAGAATTTCAAAAATAGAATAATTTCATAAACTTAGCCGCCAGGAGATTTCCTAGTTTATAATTTTACGATTTACGATCGTCAACCCGGTTTCTTAGCAAAATCAGAGGTTTCTTAACGAGGTAGCTAGGAATAAACCGGGTTTCTCGTCCCGCGCGCCCAAGTCTAGTTTGAAAAAGTTGTGAGTTTTGAGTTGACAAAAATTGCTGGCAATTCACCACTCAAAACCCAAAACTCCCAAAGTCTAGATGTCTCCGATAATTTCCGGCTGAGTCAGTTCGTCCGACATCTCAAATATCGCCCGCATTACAGGTTTCATTTGATGGTCGTCCATATTGTCAAAATCTTCATACCGACGGCGTTTTGCGCGGTTCGCCACCTGCACCGTAATCCGATAGCGGTTGGATGCACCGTTAATCAACTCTTCCGCGCGACGGGTTAGCTGAGTTGAATCGAAGGTTGGACGCTTAACCATGAGACTACCTACTTTATGTAATGTTACATTCTAGTCTAGTATGTCAAGATTCATAATTTATTAACTGAGTATCATTGCTTATGCAGGTAGCAACAGCCTATTCCTTTGGTCACTTGCATCGGGGAAATTCTCATCCCCTCAAATTGGTTGCTTTCGGTGACAGCTTAATCTACGGTTTCGGCGACGGTGTAGGCGGTGGCTGGGTGGAAAGATTGCGGCGCCAGTGGATGTTACCGGAGAGTGCAGGACACGTTTTATACAATTTGGGCGTTCGGGGCGATCGGGCTTATCAAGTCTCCCAGCGCCTGGAAAACGAGTTTCGGCACCGGGGCGAGCTCAGAAACCGCGTCCCGGATGCGATTATTCTTTCGGTAGGTCTCAACGATTCGGCGAGAGTGCAGTCACCTACCGGGCGCAGCTACACTGATTTTGAACATTTTAAAACTGTTTTGGATCATTTGTTAAACCTGTCCCAACAACTTTGTCCGGTGATATTTGTCGGGATGGTGCCGGTGGATGAAAGTAAAATGCCTTTTCAAGATTGTTTGTATTACAGTCATGCTGACCAATATCGGTATAAAGAGGCAACGAAATTAGCTTGTCAGTTGCGGGGAATTCCCTATTTAGATATTTTTGATAAATGGATAAATCGGGGCAGTGATTGGTGGCGATCGCGCCTGATTGCTGACGGGCTGCATCCCAATGCAGCGGGGTATCAATCTTTATTTGAAGATGTGACAAGTTGGGAACCGCTAGCCTCCATTAGTCATTAGTCAGTAGTCATTAGTCATCATTGCTAATTTGCGCGACATTCTGAAGATGCCCTTAGCCTCTAGATTGAGCGAAATTAGCCTGACTTGCACCGCTCAAACGGAAGATTATCAAGCGAAAACTCAAAAACTACTAAAAAGTAACAATCGGTACTTAAAATGGCAAAATCATCCAAAAATTCCCCAGTTAGTCTAGATGCACTTATTCCCCGAGAAGCATTTGAAATTAAAGATCAGCAGGAACGCAATATGGGAAGAAGTATCCTCACTATGGGTATTCGCGATCTAGAACAAGGTTCCTTCTTTTATCCATATTTACGAAAACCGGATTTTCAAAGAGAAACTAATGAATGGGATGCAGAAAAAATCTGCGAGTTCATTGAGAGTTTTTTAGATGGAGATCTCATCCCCGCAGTTATTCTTTGGCGAGGTAGTAGCCACTATTTTGTCGTTGATGGTTCTCATCGACTGAGTTCGTTACTTGCTTGGATTAATGATGATTATGGGGATGGTAAGATTTCTAAACAATTTTATGATGGCAACATCACTGACGAGCAGAAAGAGGCAGCAAAAGAAACTCGCAAACTAATTAAAGAGAAAATAGGAGCTTACAAAGATTATCAATCATTGACATTACAACCAGGTAAAGTTAACCCTAAAATGCAGGAAAGAGCTAGGAACTTAGGAGCTTCAGCGATTTCACTTCAATGGGTTGAAGGTGATGCTATGAAAGCGGAGGAATCTTTTTTCAAAATAAACCAGAAAGCAGCCCCGATTAGCGAGACTGAGATGAGGTTGCTACAAGCACGCAAAACACCTAATGGTGTGGCGGCGCGTGCGATCGTGAGAAGTGGTAACGGTCATAAATATTGGTCGGAGTTCTCTGAACAAAAACAGGATGAGATTGAAACAGTAGCGCAAGAAATACACGAACTTATATTTCAGCCCAAACTTTCAAATCCCATTAAAACATTAGATGTACCAATTGTGGGGAATCTTTCATCGTCGGATAAACTGGAATTAATTTTAGAATTTATAAATATTGTCAATAACATATCAACCGATAATGAGTTGGGAGAAGATTCAAAAGGCGATAAAACCATTGAGCTGCTAAAGCAGTGCAAAAAAGTGGCTCAAAGAATCAATAGCAACGATCCTTCATCTCTGGGTTTACATCCACTGGTATACTTTTATACTCAACAAGGAAAGCCAAAAATTGGTTCCTTTTATGGGGTGGTCAGTTTAATTTTACATTTACAACAGACTAAATCCTGGTCTAAATTGATAAAGGTAAGAAAAGACTTTGAATGGGTAATTTGGAATTATGATATGGTTCCACAACTTGTTGCTAAGAAGAGTGACGCATTACAAGCTAGAGAGCTAGTGAGAGACTTCTACTTAGAAGTCATTAATAAGTTGTCAGGAGGTGTAGATAAAAAAAATGTTATCACAGAAATAAAATCCGGTGATAAAAAATTTACAACTTTGAGAATTCCAAAGAAAGCCGACACTGGTGAAATTCAGAGTAAAGAATTTTCTAGAGAAACCAAAGCATCTGCATTTATTAGAGATGCTCTACCAGGCTGGCCAGTTTGTAAAATTTGTGGAGGGTATCTGCCTAGCCGATTTAACAGTATCGACCATATTACAAGAAAAGCTGATGGGGGTTTAGGAACTTTAAAAAACGCACAATTAACTCACCCCTACTGCAATACTACCTATAAAAATTGAAAAAAAACTTGTGTTCGATTTAATGTAGAGCCAAAATATTGCGATCGCCGATAGTTAAATTTTAGCGACAGGCAATTGCTTTTTTGTTAAATCAATCTCATACAATTTGGTATGCGCTCGCGATCGCATATCAAACCGCTTTGTCCGTAAATCCTGTTAATTGCAGAGACAAGGTAGATAAGGGAGATAAGCAACATAAGGATTTTAAGGGATTTAAGCTTTTTTAAATTCCACACTAATAATAAAAATATTTATTTTAAAATACCGTATCTTCCCCGCACTAAAAATAAAAGCATTCAATAATGATTACATAAGTGAGGAAAAAAGCAAGTTCGGGCAGAATCAATCAGCCTATCAAAAGCTTGCTTGTCCTCAATAAAAAACTTGTGTAAATTGGAGAATCAAAAAATGTCTGTATTACATCGCATTAAATCCGGTACATCTGTTTTATTAACATTGGGAACAGTTGCCGGAACCGCAGCGCCGATGCTAGCTCCCGCGCCTGCTTTTGCTCAGACAGCTTTTTCGGATGTTAATAATAACTACTGGGCAAAAGACTTTATTCAAGATTTGTCAGAAAGAGGCATTATCAAAGGATTTCCCGATGGCAGCTTCCGCCCGGATGCACCGGTAACGCGGGCTGAATTTGCGGCAATGGTGCGTTCTGTGAAAAAGGCAAAAACCCGCGCTGCTGTAAGGTTTGTCGATGTTCCGTCTAATTTTTGGGCAAGCGGGGCGATCGCCGAAGCTTACGAAATGGGATGGATGTCTGGCTATCCCGGCAATGTTTTCAGACCCACACAGCAGATTCCTCGCGTTCAAGTTGTAGTCGCTTTAAATAATGGAATGGGCTATGAGCCTACCTGCAATTTTCAAGATGTTCTCAGCTACTATAATGATGCGGGTGAGATTCAAAGTTATGCTGTCAAAAGCGTTGCTGCTGCTACTGAAAAACAGTTGGTTGTCAGCTATCCCAATCCTAAATCTCTCAAACCCAACAAGTCAGCAACGCGAGCTGAAGTAGCTGCTTTTATCTATCAAACATTAGTGAGTACCAATCAAGCAAGAGCAATTAATTCTCCTTACATTGCCAAGATTGATGTTAGCGAATCTGTTGCTGTGCAAATTCCCAAGGGGGTGACTATCCCAATCGAGTACACAAAAGGCAAGATTTTGCTCGCCCCTAATGACAAGTCTCCGATTACGCTGACTGTAGCTGCTGATATCGCGGGCAATAACGGCCAAGTGCTGATACCGGAAGGCTCGAAAATTAGCGGCGAATTGCGATCGACTGCTTCGGGCGTTCAGTTTGTGGCTCAAGAATTAAGTATCCTCAACGGCAACAGAGTGCCTCTCAATGCCACTTCGCAACTGATTACTAAGAAAGAAACTGTTACCAAGGGCGTTAATGTTGGCAATCTGATTAAGAATACGGCGTTGGGTGCAGCAGCAGCGGCGGCGATCGCAGGTGTTACGGGCGATCGGGCGATCGCGACTGAAGAGGTGCTCGGCGGTGCGGGAATCGGGACTTTGATCGGGGTGTTTTTGGGTAGAGATAAAGTCGATTTGTATGCTGTTAATCCCGACACCGATTTAGATTTGCTGTTGAATTCCGATTTGGTAGTTGCTACTGCCAGCACAGGCATTTGTAGCGCTCGATAGAGCCGATACTTGGAAATTTGCTCAAACCCCTCGCCTTGCTGGAGAGGGGCTTTAATGTGCGTATTTTACCTTGCTACAGGTGCATCTAATCAAATAATTACCCAGGGATTTTTTTTAGTGTGAATTTCTACGGACATCCCAAACTTTCGCGGGTAGAAACTCCCGTCACGGGATTGACACCATCTGCTTTCTCGCACAGGATACTCACTTGATAAGCGTCGATAATCGCGTCACTAAAATCAGCGCCGGAAATTGCAGCATCAAAAAACCGAGTTCGAGTCATAATTGCCTCGGTAAAATTAGCATTCGTCAAATTAGCGCCGTCGAATGTAACTCTATCTGCCAAAGCGCCGGAGAGGTTGGCACCTGACAAGTTGGCATTCAGCAAAACTCCTTTAGTCAAAATCGCATTAGTTAAATCAGCACCTTGAAAATTTGTTCCCCGCATTTCAGCGGCCACAAATGTTCCCCCCGCTAAATCCGAGTTGGAAAAATCGCGATCGGACAAATTAATATTTGTGTAATTAATATTTGTTTTCGGCAGGGCAAATGCCGGAGTAGCACTCAGCAGCACCCACGCACAAGCCAACACTAAACTTAAAACCAGGCTGAGGAAAATTCGGAAAACACTTTTCATGATGATGGGAATGGGGAATTGGGCATAGTTGACTGTTGACTGTTGACTGTTGACTGTTGACTGTTGACTGTTGACTGTTGACTGTTGACTGTTGACTGTTGACTGTTGACTGTTGACTGTTGACTGTTGACTGTTGACTGTTGACTGTTGACTAATTAAAATCGCTTTACCCAATCTTCGCCGACGCGAAGTGTCAAGTCAGAATTAATTTCACCGGTAGAAGATGCTTCAAGTTTACCGCCACCTAATTCTTTTTGCAGTAGATTTGCTGCCTCTAAATCGCCTTGCTGAACAATAATTTGACTTTGACGCTGCTTCTGGGGCGAATCCTGCACTACAGATACATTAAAAAAGCCTTTTTTTGTGAGAAATTCACTAACGGTTTTGGCTGCTGTCGGTTTGCTAGAAGCGTTTTGGACGGCTATTTTGAGGTTTTTGGGCAAAACAGACTCGGTTGGATTGCGAAATCGTCCTTGTGCAAAATCCGGCACGCTCTGGTTGAAATATTGTGTCATAATGCGATCGCGCCCGAGCGCATCTACCATCCAATAACTCCTCAAATCCCCTGTTTCTGAACTAGAACGTCCAGGCAACATTACCATTTTAAAATTATCTCGATCCAATTGCAAACCGAAATTTGCCAGCGTCAATATTTCCTCATAATTTAGGTTTGTATCCACATATTTTTGCATCAATCGAACAATTTGTGGCAAGCGCACCAATACTGATGGACTTGCGAGGCGGTCTCGAATAGCTTGAATTAAAGATTGCTGCCGCTGAATGCGGCCGATATCTCCTAAACCGTCGTTGCGAAATCGAGCAAATTGTTCTGCTTGTTCTCCGTTGAGAGTTTGCCATCCCTTGCCTAAGTTTATTTTTAACTTTTGAGCGGTATCTGTATAGGACATCGCGCGAGGTACAAATACCTCAACTCCGCCCAACAAATCGACTAATTCCCGAAACGCATTGCTGCTGACTCGCACGTATCTTTCAATTGTCGTATTGTTCAGCATACTGCTAACCAATCGCGTTGCCAAAGCGGCTCCTCCTCTAGCATTGGCTTCGCTAATTTTGCTGAAGCTAATTCCGGGAACTTCGACTTGAGTATCTCGCGGAACTGAAAGCAAACTAATAGATTTATCTCTAGGATCGAGGTGAAATAAGAGTATGGTATCGCTGCGACCGTTAAATATCTTAGGGGAATTGGCGGCAGCTTCCGGCACGCCGTCAATTCCCAAGATCAAGATATTAACTGACCGCGACAGGCGGTATCCTGAGCGGTTGGAGGATAGATAGTCAAAGCCCGTCGCCTCTAATACTCTATTGATAATTGGCGGTTCCACGGGAGCTAAAAGGGCAGTAATTGCCCCCAATGTGGCCGAGATTGCGGCTGTGAAAACTAGGAAAAATAGCCCCACTATATACAGGAAGAATTTAGGCTTTTTTCGAGATGTTTGATCGACTGGTGTAACAAAGTCTCTTTTAAAAATTGACAAGTTTTTCATTGACTTGCTGTTGATTATTGCAGTTTTTCAGCTTTGCAGTAAAACTTGGGCGGTGCTTCTGGAAAGTATTTGAACATAGCCGGACACAGCCAGCCTTCGAGATTTTTCGATTCCCACCGATACCAGTTACCGCCGTATTCTGCTTTCAACCACAGCATTTCTGCTTGATATCCGGGAAATGGATTGGCTGAAAATAAGAGTCGGAAACCTTGAGCGGCATTGGGAATGTCTGCGACAAGCGCGTTAATCATTTCGGGGACGCCCTGAACAAATGGTTCTCGGACAAGTCCGACTCGCTCGTCGTCAAAAACCCAGGTGTACTGTTCGCGATAGGGGTAAATTACCATCATGGCATTGGACATGGTATTCGCCTCTTTTGATTTCCTTTGTTTTGTCTGCGAAAATGCAAGTGTGGATACATTATATTATGTTGCGCGGAAGTTGTGCGCTATCCGATTTGACAACCCTGTTTTAACTTAGGAAATTTTGCGGGTTCTTTACAAATTTTATTCGGTTTGGGCGGATGGGTGAAGTTGAGGGCGATGGGGTTTTAGAGGTTTTTTGGGGAGTTTTTTATTTTAGGTAAATAGTAGCCCAATTAAACAGGAATAAAGGTGATTCCTGGCATAATTTTGACTCTTATTGTGCCTATTTGTCTAACCCTTACTACGTTTATAGTAAGGACGAATAATCTGTATTCTCCGAAACTATGAGAACCGACACCCTAACTACAAACCTATAACTGTTTGTAGCTGGGTGTGATGTTTCTTTTCGGGAAGCTCCAGCTCAAATTCTCGTCAGCTCAACCAGCGCCTTAGCTAAATATTGATACTGCGGCAAAGTATTGTATAACTGAGCCGAGAGCCTCACCAACTGCTTGCTAGCATCCGGCCAAGGAATCACCGGAACTTCAATTTTAAAAATCTCCCACAGCGCCTCTTGCAAAGGTGGAATTCCTCCCTTTGCAACCACATCAGACTGGGAGTCTGGCAGTGGCACAACTGCCATCGAACCCACCATTTCATCAGGACAAGGCAGTGGCAAATCTAATTTGTCCGCCAATATTTTTCTACCCGCCAATGCTAAAGCATGATTTTTCGCCATCAATTCCGGCCAGCCGCCGCTCAACAAAGAACCCATAAAATCAATAGCTACAGGCACGCACAAATAGGGACTCGGATCGACTGTTCCCATCCAGTCAAATTCTAGTTGAAAGCGGGATTTATCAGCGCGGGGCGAGTTAGCACCGTGACTGATTGTAGTTGGTCGAATGGCATCTTGCTTGTCGCGCCGCACGTATAAAAAGCCCGCACCTTTCGGCGCGCACAGCCACTTGTGGCAATTTCCCGTATAGTAAGCCGCGCCAATTTCATCTAAATTCAGTGCTACCATTCCCGGCGCGTGAGCTCCGTCTACCAATACATCCACGCCACGGTTAGCTAACTCACCGACTAACTGTTTGATGGGAAAGATTAAACCTGTTTGGCTCACAACGTGGTCTAATAAGGCTAACTTTGTTTGCGGTGAAACGCACTTAATTATTGCTTCAATAATTTGGTCGGGTGACTCAATGGGAAAGGGGACTTCTGCTACTATTACTTTAGCGCCTGTACGCTCGGCTACAAAATTAAGTGTGTTGCGGCAAGCGTTGTATTCCTGATTTGTAGTGAGCAATTCGTCTCCCGGAGAAAAATAGAGCGATCGCAAAACTGCATTTACTCCCGTGGTCGCATTCGGGACAAAGGCTAAGTCATCCTCACTCGCACCGATAAAGGCGGCTAACTGATTTCTTGCATTATCCAATAAGGGTTCAAATTCCCGCATTAAAAAGCGCAAAGGTTCTCTTTCCAGTTGTTCCCGAAAAGCGGTTTGCGCTTCCAGTACGGGAATCGGACAGGCCCCAAAAGAGCCGTGATTGAGGAAAGTTATATTGCGATCGAGCAACCAATATTCGTTAATCATTAGTCAGTAGTCAGTAGTCAGTAGTCAGTAGTCAGTAGTCAGTAGTCAGTTAACTGTCAACTGTCAACTGTCAACCGTTAACCATTTTACCTTTTAATTGCTCAAACTCTTCTAATGTATTGCAATTGGATAACATTACTGCTTCTCGTTCCCCTACAGGTAGAGGGATTGCGGAGATTTGATTTAACCACGCTTGAAAGGAACGTCCCCCTTTGTCAATAAAACTTTGCAAACTGGGCAGAGCTTTTTGGCGGTAGAAGCCGCACAAAGGCTCCCAGCGCGAATTTTGATAAGGCACAACTGCTAAAGTTGATGGGGGAAACTCTGTTAACTGACTTGCCCAGTTTTGAATAATCTGGGCATCCAACAAAGGCAAATCGCAAGCTAACAGTAAAATCCACTCGGCGGCAATTTCTGTCAATCCCTGAGTCAATGCAACCAAGGGCCCGGAGCCCGGATTGTACTCTACCAGAAATTGGGATGTTTCGGTTAAGGTCGATCGATAGCGATCGGGCCAAGCAGTCAGAACATAAACTTCGGGGGTTACAACTGCGGCAACTTCCAACGCCCGCTGCAATAGGGATTTGCCGTCAATTTCCAGCATAGCTTTATCCCTACCCATCCGCGAACTTTGACCGCCTGCAAGTACAATTACAGCAATTTGATGATTGTCATTAGTCATTAGTCATTAGTTATTAGTTATTAGTTATTAGTTATTAGTCAGTAGTTATCGCAAGAATTGCCTGTTTTGAACAGGCAAGATGCCTGTTCCACAATAATTATTGGAGATGTCTAGTAGTCAACTGTCAACTGTCAACTGTCAACTGTCAACTCAAAACACTAACGGCGTGGCTAACTTCCTCAAGTTTTTGCACGACTTGACCGCTATTCAACAAATTTTCTGCCTCAATCAAACCCGAGTTCATATCCAAACAAACTCCGCTGCGCCACAGATAAAATCCGCCGTTCCAGATAGCGGACTGCATCAATTCCGAGGGTTTTCCCAGCAACACTTCCTGCATTTGTTTGAATAACTCAGAGGCTGATTCCAAGGCAGGATTTGTGCTGCTAAAACCGTAATCTCCGTGGGATAAAAGCAGTCGCTCGAACTCGGCATCCGGCTTAGCAATGCCGATAATCGCAGTACGATCGCGCGGCAAATCGCAGCTTCCCTCCAATCCTTTGACTGTGGTATAATTTTTGATTCCCCGCAACTCAAAGGCTTGTTGAAACATACCTTCTGTGGGCGGGTGGACGTAACCGGAGATGACGTTAACGTCGCCGGTACAGGGACACCACATCAACTCCATTGTCGAAAAAGGTGGCCGTTTACCAATTTCGCGGCGGTAGGGAACTAAAGCGGCGGCTTGAGGAAAATGCTTGGGAAGGTAAACAAAACCCAAACCTGTATTGTCAAAAACTTGCTGGACTTTTTCTAAACTCAGTTTTCTCCAGTCAACTCCCAAACCGCGCCAAATTTCAATCAGGGGAATGCCTTCCTTGGTTGGCATGGTATCTCCCCCGTGCATGAGACTTGGCACGCCAGAGGCGGCTAAAATTAGGGCGGTTATTGGGCTAATTGGAGCCGTGCGCGATCGCCCGTCGTAAGCAACGCCAAACACGGCGACGGTAGAGACGGAAAACCCTTTTTCTCGGTTTGGGGGGGCAAGCACTGGCCCCAATTCTTCATAAGCATCGAGCATTCCGGCTAATTCTTCCCCAGTGGGCCGTTTAATGCGGTGGGAAATCATAAAAGCTCCGATTTGAGCCGGTGTTGCTTCCCCCAGCAGCATCATCCGCGTGGCTGCTGCTGCTTCGGATCGAGTTAAGTTTTCTCCTGTGTGTACTCCGCTGCCAATTTTTCGCAGCAATTCTCTAAATGCGTCACTCATAACATTTGAAGTTGGTAATTGGTAAGGGGTAATTGGTAGTATTTGAACCGTTTTAAATTTAAATTTTAGAACTATCTATTTAAAATTATCGAATTATACCAGTTACCAAAAAGCAGGCAATTGTTGGAAATATCCAAACCGTTATTTCATCAGTCATTCCCCATCTAAAATCTAAAATCTAAAATCTAAAAAGGTATTAACTCCCTGATTTTTCTAGCTTGATGACATCACATGGCGGCACAAATTCGCGTACCAGATTCCAGAAATGGGCGATCGGCGGAATTTGCATTCGATCGTGAGTTGTCACCAACACCACTTCGCGAGTCCAAGCGGGATCGGTCTGAGATGTTGTACCATTCTCAATCAGCCTTTTAGGAACAGGCAAGATGCCTGTGAAGCGAGAAAATTCATCTTTTGTGGAATGGGCATCTTGCCCGTTCTCGAGAATGGTGCAAGATGTTAGATCGGCCGCCGATTGACCGATCGCCGAAACCTTGGAATTTGACCGCTCTTGGGCGATCGACCGAACGGCTAAAGTGCGATCGGTTTTCGCCTCCACCAAAGCTGAATGCGGCAGCAAAGCAATCAATTCTCCCTGCCGCACCACACCCCGAAAAGCATCAAGAGTGTTGAGTTCCAAAACAGCATGAAGTTTAGCACCGATGCGTCCAAATTGTTCTTGCACCATCCGCTGCATTCCGTACCCGTCCTTAAACACCACTTGCGGGTAACAAATCAATTCCGGCCAAGGTACTCGATCGTACTGGGCCAGGGGATGACCCGCCGCCATCAACACCTCGATCGGCTCATTGTAGAGCACCTCAACCAACATTTCCGGGGCTTGAGTAAAATAGCGGTTGTTCATCACCACCGCGATGTCCACCAAACCGTCTTTGAGGACTTTCAGAGCTCGATCGCTACCCAGGGAAGTCACCCGCAACTGCACGTCTGGATAGTCGCGGCAAAACTTTTGCAGTACAGGCGGCAAATAAGCAGCGCAAACTGAATGAATCGCAGCCACGCAAAGTTCTGGCTGCTTTCCCGCCAGTAAGTCTCCCAATTCTTCTGCAGCATTTTGCCAAGTCTGACAGATTTTGCGAGCGTGAGGCAGCAGGCATTCCCCTCCCACAGTCAGTTTCGCGTGGGCCGTGCGGTGAAACAGCGACAAACCCACTTCCGCTTCTAATCCCTGCACTTGGCGGCTAATAGTCGATTGGGTTACGCCACACTTCCGGGCTGCTTGCTGAAAGCTACCAGTTTCAGCAACTGAAAGAAATGCTTGAAGCTGCTCTAAGCGCATGGAGGTTTAATTCGAGATGGTTTCAGAAATTTTACTGGAAGATAATCTGTGACATTAACCTATTTAGTAACAGAATTTAGTAGACTTTGATACAGGTACAGATTAGTTTTGATTCCAGGGCGAGAGGCGGGGATGCTTCGCTCCAAGCATCAATCTGCTCCGGCAGGATTTCTGAGCCTCCAAGTAGAGGTCGATTCTCCTATGTTGAAGGGATTTCTGAATCTGCAAACTTATCAAAAAATACATTCAATAAAGATGAATTTATCTAATTTTGCAAGCTTCTAGCTAAACCGTTTCAATGAACTGCACTCTAGAAACCCGTTCATCAAGTGCGCTCAATTGCTTTGTTTTTACGTAAGTTGTTTGTTCAAAAGATAGTATTGAATTTCCTACCTCCTTGGGAATTATAGTACCTGACTATCCCTAAACCTCTCAATAAATGTACGAATATTGCAGGAAGGTTCAAACCTACTGTGAACTTTCCTCCCCGGACTAAAGTTAGTTTTGTTTTATGTTTTTTTGTGTATAAACTAGAAATTAGCGGGTCAGCAACACAAGTGCAACTAGGATCGATCGCACAGGAAAGCCGAAATGTTGCCATTTATTAAGATTATGTCATTTAACCACAATTTTATTCCGCAAGATGGCTGTTGCCAGTGGCAACCCCAGTTGATGGGACTGCACGCGGTCAGCAATTTGTTAATTGCCTTGGCTTATTATTCAATTCCAGCAATTCTGACATACTATGCCCGGAAGCAGCGGGACGTGCCTTTGAGCAAGGGGTTTCTCCTATTGGGAGCCTGGTTTTTCTGCGGCGGGACAAATCATTTGATGCAAGTTTGGATGCTGGTGTATCCCAGCTACTGGCTGTCAAGTTCGATCGCCGCCTTAACCGCTATCATCTCTTTGTGGGCTTTAGCGTCCCTGATACCCCGGATTTCTCAAGTGTTGGCTTTGGCTGGGGCGGCCTATTTTCCAGGAAATACGGCGCTGGGAACTGAAAATGTCGATCGACTGCAAGCCGACTCTGCTATTAAAAATTCCGTCGCATCCCCCACAACCGAACTCCAGCAAATTAACGAGCAATTGCTTGCAGAAATAACACAGCGCGAGCGAGTCGAGGACCTCCTGCTTGACACTGTAGGCAAGTTGCAAGAAAGCGAAGAACGCTTCCGCGTTTTTCAGGAATTATCTCTAGACGGATTTAACGTGTTCCGCAGCATTCGCGACGAATCCACAATTGTGGATTTTGAATGGGAATACGTCAATCCCGCAGCGGGAAAAATTCAGCATAGTACCCCGGGCGAATTAATCGGCAAGCGATTGCTGCAAGTGCTGCCGGGCCATAAAGATAACAATTTGTTCGACCGTTACGTGCAAGTTGTAGAAACAGGAATTCCCCTCGATACCGAGATTTATTACAACAGCGAAGGCATTGTCGGCTGGTTTCGGATTATGACCGTTAAATTGGGCGACGGTATTGCTATTTCTTTTGGCGATATTACTGAGCGCAAGCAAGTAGAAGCATCCCTGCGCGAGGCGCTGCAAAAACTCACTTCTCATTTTGAGAATACTCCCCTAGCGGTGATTGAGTGGGATGAAAACTTTCGTATCAGCGGCTGGTCGCCGGCGGCAGAGAAGATTTTTGGCTGGGACAAAATAGAAGTTTTAGGCAAGCGTTTTAGCGAATGGAACTTTATTTATCAGGGCGATTTTGAAGAGGTAAAATCTGCAATTTATAGTTTAAAAAAACCAGAAAATCGCTGCAATGTAGTTCGGAACAGCAATTATAATAAGTACGGTTCGTTGGTACGCTGCGAATGGTACAATTCGGCTTTTTACAGCGATTCTGGACAGTTGATATCGGTGCTGTCTCTGGTTTTGGACGTGACGGAACGCTTTAAATTTCTGGAAGTGCTGCGACAGTCTGAAGAGCGGTTTCGGATTGCTGCAGAAAGTGCCAGCGATTTGATTTACGAATGGGATATCGAGACCGACATCGTGCTGTGGTTCGGTCAGGTAGACGAACATTTAGAGTACGAAAAAGGCGGATTTCCGAGGACAAGAGCAGCTTGGAACAAGATCTTGCACCCGATCGACCGCGATCGAGTTTTGGCCGCAGTCGATCGGTATTTGAGCGCGCCAGACAGTTCTGCCGCCCCATTTTTTCAGGAATACCGCGTTCAGTGCCAGCGGGGCGGCTTGCTCCACTGGATCGATCGGGGCAAAGCAGTGCTTGACAAACAAGGAAATCCCTGCAAATGGATCGGCGTGATTAGCGATATCACCGCTCGCAAAGAGGCCGAAGAACAGCGGAATTGGGCATTGGCGCGGGAACAGGCCGCCCGTCGCGAAGCCGAAGCCAGCGAACTGCTTTACCGCGTCCTCGCTGAAGCCATCCCGCAAATAGTTTGGAGTGCCAGAGCTGACGGCTGGTGCGACTACTACAACCAGCGCTGGTTTGAATATACTGGCTTGACGCTGGAGGAAACTCAAGGCTGGGGGTGGCAGCTAGCCCTGCATCCAGATGACGTGGAAAATTGCGTAGAAAGCTGGAAAAGCTCGGTGGAGACAGGGAAGACTTACGAGGTGGAATACCGCTTTAAACGGGCATCTGACGGGGCTTACCGCTGGCATCTGGGCAGGGCATTGCCCGTGCGGGACGCTGAGGGGAAAATTCTCAAATGGTTCGGGACTTGTACGGATATTGACGATCGCCAGCGATCGGCCCAGACAGCCTATTTTAGCGCTCAAGCTTTGGCTTTGCTGTCGTCGGCTTCCCTGGATTACGAGGAGGCGCTGCAAGGTTTGGCAGATTTAACAGTACCCGCGCTGGGGGATTGGTGCTGCGTGCATTTGCTCGATGCCGACGGCTCGATCCGCTTGCAAGCAGTTGCTCACTCAGATCCGAGCAAAGTCGCTCTGCTGTGGCAAATCGATCGGCGTATGCCGCTCGACCCCCAGGGACGGCACGGAGTAGCAAAGGTGCTGCGGACTGGTGAGTCGAAGCTCTACCCAGAAATACCGGAATGGGTGATCCAGGCTGTTGTGCCGGACAGGGAACTGCAGTTGGTGCTGCGATCCCAATCCCAGGTGCTGTCGGCAATCTGCGTGCCGCTGATCGCTCGCGGGCGGACGCTGGGAGCGATTTCGCTGCTGTGCGGGGAGTCGGGCCGCCGCTGCGGGCAGGAGGATTTGGTTTTGCTGGAGGATTTGGCGCGGGATGCGGCGGTGGCGATCGACAATGCCCGGCTTTACCGGGAAGCAGCGGAGGCCAACCGGATTAAAGACCAGTTTTTGGGAACGCTTTCTCACGAGTTGCGGACGCCTCTGAACGCCATTTTGGGCTGGGCGCAGATGCTGCGGCAGCGCAAGTTGACTCCCGAAAAAACGGCCGTCGGTTTGGAGACTATTGAGCGAAACGCGCGGTTGCAGACTCAGATGATTGAGGATTTGCTGGACGTTTCCCGGATTGTGAGCGGCAAAGTGTGTTTGAAGCTGTTCCCGGTGGATTTGGTGCCGATTGTAGAAACGGCGGTGAAGGCGCTGCTCCCTGATGCTGAAGCTCGGGGAATTGAATTGGCGAGTTTTTGCGGCGAAGGGGTGAGCTCGGTGAGGGGCGATGCTACTCGTTTGCAGCAGGTGGTGTGGAATTTGCTCTCGAATGCTATTAAGTTTACGCCGCCGTCGGGTCGCGTGGAAATCACGCTCTCGGAGGATGGGAAACCGGGAGCAGCCGGTGGCGCTATCTTGTCTGGGCCGTCTCCGGTTCACTCTGTTTCGATCGTTGTCAGAGATACGGGAATTGGCATCAGCAAGGAGTTTTTGCCCTTTGTGTTCGATCGCTTCCGCCAAGCTGACAGCACTTCTACGCGCAATTACGGCGGGCTGGGACTGGGATTGGCGATCGTCCGCCATCTCGTGGAACTCCACGGCGGCACTGTCTGGGCCGAAAGTCCTGGGGAAGGACTCGGCTCGACTTTCGGAGTGCGGCTGCCAATTTAGTCAGTTGTCAGTTAACAGTTAACTGTTGTTATTGGTTACTGGTTATTCGTTTTTTTAATACCAGGACTCTGCTCTTGAGTGTAAGATTCATTGGTAAAATAGTAATGGCTGTGCGGTTCGTTTTTA